>BMAH01000061.1 GCA_014132615.1 Gammaproteobacteria bacterium | reverse complement strand
ATTACGTTAGTTACTTGAGTAGAGTAATGATTACATGATGCATTGCTTACTCCCTATCTATAGTAAGGCTAGCAGCCAGCGCCCAACCTCGTCATTTCCGCGTGCTTTTGGCGAGGATCTCCCCAGTCAACTATGAATTCTTCAATTTAGCGCTTTCTGCATTTTTAGAATTTTCCAATGGAACAGAATCTGAAAGCTGATTAACAAATAGACTCATCCTATTTAGCGAAATTAGATAATGAAGTAAATTTGTTTGAAGTAACCAATTAGTCCCAGGGAGATCCCCGCCAAAAGCACGCGGGAATGACGATGTTGGGCGCTAGCGCGGAAGTAAGGTTGGGCGTTAGCTTGATAACAAGGGCTGACGCTAGCGCAGATTTCTGTCATCGAATTATTAAACATCTACAAGGATGACAGCTGCTAAGTTCGTCTTAGCTTACTTCTTGCGCTGGCATGAAACAATAGGATTCATCACAGTTTACCGGACAAATGACGGTCTCAGTAAGTTATCAACTATCCCCAGTCAATTCTTGCAAAATTTTCTCAACCAACCCAACCCTTTCCTCAGGTTTGTGTTCGTCTAAAACAAAGCGTAATTTGGTTGGTCCTTCTAATTTATATCGTCTTGATGGATGTTGAATCAATTTGATAATCGTTTCGGGCTTAACGCTAGGTTGTGCATCAAATTCAATTTTGCCCCCTTTTTCATTGGCTTCGATTTTTAAAATACCTAAGGTATTTGCTTTTAATTTTAATTCAGTGATAGCGAATAAATTTTTCAATTGATTAGGTAGTAAACCGAATCTATCAATTAATTCTACTTGTATATCGTCTAATTCACTTTCTTGTTTGGCATTCGCTATGCGTTTATAAAATTGCAAACGCAATTGCACATCATTCATATACACTTCTGGAATTAATGCAGTAACACGCAAGTCAATTTCAGAGCGTTGATGTAATAATGATTTTTCAAAATCGGGTTCTTTTCCTTCTTTCAATGCATCGACTGCACGTGATAAGAGATCCATGTATAAAGTGAAACCCACTTCTTGCATATTGCCGCTTTGTGATTCGCCTAAAATTTCTCCGGCACCGCGTATTTCTAAATCGTGAGTAGCAAGTGTAAACCCTATGCCTAAATCATCTAATGAGGCAATAGCATCTAAGCGTTTTAGTGCATCTGCTGTCATATTATCGCGAGGTGGAACGAGTAAGTAGGCGTAAGCTTGGTGGTGAGAACGGCCTACGCGGCCGCGTAATTGATGTAATTGAGCAATGCCAAATTTATCCGCACGATTAATAATAATGGTATTAGCTGTTGGTATATCAATACCGCTTTCAATAATCGTTGAGCTGACTAATACATTAGAATGTCTATGATAAAACTCAGACATCACACGCTCTAACTCGCGTTCGTGCATTTGGCCGTGCGCAACACTGGTGCGAGCTTCTCTCACTAACACACTAATTTCTTCTGCTTTTTTATTAATGGTTGTGACTTCGTTATGTAAAAAATAGACTTGTCCGCCGCGCATAATTTCACGTTGTATAGCCTCTTGTATCACTTGATTGTTATACTCATGCACAAATGTTTTTACTGCTAATCGACGCGCAGGCGGCGTGGCAATAACAGATAAATCGCGTAAACCCGATAAAGCCATATTTAAAGTGCGGGGAATAGGTGTCGCAGTCAGTGTTAAAATATCGACATTCGCGCGTAATGCTTTTAATTTTTCTTTTTGCTTAACGCCGAATCGATGTTCTTCATCGATGATTGCTAAGCCTAGCGCATTAAACTTAATATCATCTTGTAATAATTTATGCGTGCCTATAACAATATCGACTTTACCTTCTTCTATGCGCTGTAAAATAGTTTTTTGTTCTTTGCTTGTTTTAAATCTTGATAACATTTCAACTTGTATAGGCCAATCTGCCAACCTATCTTGGAAGTTTTGAAAATGCTGCTGAGCTAATAAAGTTGTTGGCACTAATAAAGCAACTTGTTTGCCATTTTGTACCGCCATAAATGCAGCGCGTAATGCTACTTCTGTTTTTCCAAATCCCACATCACCGCAAATCACTCTATCCATGGGTTTTTCAGACATTAAATCAGCAAACACTTGTTCTATAGCTTGTAATTGATCAGGCGTTTCCTCAAAAGGAAAAGCAGCAGCGAAAGTGTTGTAAGCTTCTTCAGCAAATTCATAAGCAATGCCTTTATGAGCAGCACGTTTTGCATAAAGATCTAATAATTCAGCTGCTACATCTCTTGCTTTTTCCGCAGCTTTACGTTTAGCTTTTTGCCACTGTTCAGTGCCTAAACGATTGATAGGTGTATGATCTTCATCTGCGCCGGTATAGCGGCTAATTAAATGTAATGAAGCAACCGGTACGTAAAGTTTGGCTTGGTCCTGATATTCTAAACACAAAAATTCACCAATTTGATCACCTATCGTTAACGTTTGAAGGCCGCGATAACGTCCTATACCGTGATCTATGTGAACAACAGGATCATCAATGCGCAATTCAGTTAAATCGCGAATTAATGCATCTGTATCTTGAGGCGTACGCTTGCGTAAGCGCCTTTGCATAATGCGTTTACCATATAACTGAGTTTCAGGTAGCACAGTTAATTTAGGAGAATCTAATTGAAATCCTTCCTCTAACGGTGTAACGACAATACCGTGTTTTACTTCACTATCTAAAAAAGCTTGCCACGATTCAAAATATTTAGGATTTAATTGGGCACTGCGAAATAATTGTAAAATGACTTCGCGTCTACCTAATGTTTCTGCGCAAAATAAAATTCTACCTTCGTAAGTAATAGTAAATTCTTTTAAAGGAGCCAAAGGTTGAGAGGCTTTGTGATTAATATTTAATGTAGGCGCAGGGCTAGTAATAAATTCATACGTTTCACAAGTACTCTCAGCATTAATTTGAATTTCTTGATGCTGTTTTAATGCTTTTTCAACGTCAGATACTTCTAAAAATCCAATCTGCGGTTTAAGTAAAGGTTTAGATATATCGTAGCAGCCTTGCTCAAAACGACTAGTAATTTCTTGCCAAAATTCTTGCGCTTTTTGCTTTGTTTCACCTAGAGTAACGATGAGCGTATTGGTAGGAAGATAATCAAATAAAGTGGCAGTTTTATCAAAAAATAAAGGTAAATAATACTCTATGCCTGGTGCGCAAATGCCTTCGCTAATGTCTTGGTAAATTGGACACTTAAGCGGGTTGCCACTAAATTGACTGCGCCAAGCTTGGCGAAATAATTCAATTGCTTCTTCTGTTAAAGGAAATTCTTTTGCTGGAAGTAAACGTATTTCATTTACTTTTTCTAACGTTCGCTGCGTTTCGGGTGAGAAAAGGCGTATGGTTTCTACTTCATCATCAAAGAGATCTATGCGAAACGGTGCTTTACTGCCCATGGGGAAAAGATCGATGATGGAGCCACGTATGGCAAATTCGCCATGTTCTCTCACTTGATTTGTATGGTAATAACCAGCGTTATTTAAACGAGTGCGTAATATATCAATATTTAATCTATCGCCTATTTTTAATAAAAAGTGATGACCATCTAAATAATTTCTGGGCGGCAATCTATGCATAAGCGTTGAGACAGTGGTGATAAGCCCCCCATGCTTAAGATTGGGAAGTTGATATAAAGCAGATAACCGCTCAGAAATAATATCTTGATGAGGTGAAAAATGATCGTAGGGCAAGGTTTCCCAGTCAGGAAAAACTAAAACGGGATTGCTTTCATTAAAAAAAGTTAATGCCTCAAGCAAATGCGCAACATATAAACTATCCGGTGCAATGATTAAAAATGGTCGTTTAGCTTCTTTAATTGCATTGCTTAAAGCGAGCGCAACACTTGCGCCATGAAGGTTTTTCCATGCAATACACGTTTCATTTGCTTTGGGTAAAGCGGGCTGAAAAACAGTCGTTGTCGTCATATTTTTTATATCATCAATAGGTGGATGGCGATTTTAACAGGTTTGTTTCTTTTTTTGTCAAACTCACGCTAATTAAGCTTATTTTCCAAAATTTTTTCATCCAGAGATTAGTATTGGATAAATATTGTCAACTTGCTTAGAATAATTCTACCATTAATTTTAAAGGTGAGTTATGAAGAAATTTCTCCTCTTAATTCTGGTTGCCTTCTCTATTCCTGCTTGGGCTGATATCAACCTTGAACCGCTTTTGAACAAGGTGGTGTTACAGCTTCAGGCTGAACAATGGATTACCACTAAAACTGCCTTAGTCGATGTCAGCATTAATGCTGCAGTGACGGATCAAGGTATAGAAAAAATTCAAGCCAATGTGACGCAAAAATTAAATCAATTATCTGATAAGGGTGAGTGGCATGTTTTATCTTTCAATCGCCAATTAGATAGATCAGGTTTAGAAAGCATACAAATGAAAGCGCAAGCGCGTTTACCACAAACAGAGTTAGGTAATTTACGCGGTAAAGCTAAATCCATTAGCAAACCTGGTGAAACTTTTGCTATTGATAATGTGCATTTCACTCCTAGCGATGAAGAAATTCGTGATGCTAATACAGCGTTGCGAAATAATTTATATTTACAAGCTAAAACGGAGATTGATAATTTAAATAAATTATATCCTGATCAAAAATATTACCTGCATGAAATTAATTTCATTTCTCAGATGCCTATTGCGCCTATGCCCATGAATGCAATGGTAAGAGCAGAAGCTATGCCTGCTTCTCAACCTTTATCTGTAGGAAATAAAACAAGTTTGCAAGCGATGGTAACAG
The DNA here is from genome assembly GCA_014132615.1 of Gammaproteobacteria bacterium. Classification (GTDB taxonomy): domain Bacteria; phylum Pseudomonadota; class Gammaproteobacteria; order DSM-16500; family DSM-16500; genus Aquicella. The sequence goes on along the minus strand of BMAH01000061.1, from coordinate 42,150 downwards.
TTGCTTCCATGCCTGCGGTTGTCGCGCAGAAATTATCTTAATATCAATCTCAATGTGCTTGTTGCTCGTTAACAAGCACATGTTTGGAGCCTTTCCTTTTTATGTCACAACTTATCTTTAACCCGCCTGTTATTGCACATCGCGGAGCAAGTGCTTATGCGCCTGAAAATACACTCGTTGCTTTTACTAAAGCGGCGCAGCTTGGTATTAAATGGATAGAGTTTGATGTCATGCCAGCTGCGTGTGAAAAACCGATTATTTTTCATGATGATTTATTAGAGAGAACAACCAATGGCAAAGGCGATGTACAAAATTATTCTTATGATTATCTCGCAACGCTTGATGCAGGCAGGTGGTTTGATGCTAAATTTTCTGGAGAAAAAATCCCTAGTTTGCAAACAGTGCTTCTATTTTTAGAAGTCAGTGGTTTGAATGCCAATGTAGAAATTAAAGGATTAGCAAACGGTGGAGAAAAATTAGTAATACGTGTATTAAAAGAAATGCAGGATTTTTTAGCTCATACTTCATCAACGATTTTATTTTCAAGTTTTTCAATTGAAACGCTACATCTCTTGCGCGCTCATGCGCCTAATTGTTTATTAGGACTGTTACTGCATGAATATAATCCAGATTGGGAACAGTTATGTGAATCATTACGCTGTGTTTCTGTGCATGTCAATAATGAAATTATTACTCAAGATTTTGTGCAAGAAATTAAAGGAATAGGGCGCAATGTATTGTCGTATACAGTGAATGACGTAGAAAGAGCTAGGGAATTATACGCATGGGGTGTTGATGCTGTATTCAGTGATGTGCCAGATAAAATAGCAAATGCGGTATCTGCTAAAAATTTGTTTTAAGAATGAAATACTGTATTTTTACAGGCACATTTTTTTATTTTTTAGGGTAGTTTCTACCGGTTCTAACTTTTCTATTATAAAAATATAATCCTCACGTTAATTTTATGGAATGGATTATATGGAAAATAGAAAAGTAATTAATGGTGTTGCACGGAATGAAATTGTAAAGCACGAAGGAGATTTGATAGTCGAAGGAGATGTTGGCGAATGTGCGCAAATCAATTTAACGGAAGGTGCACTAATTATTAAAGGAAATGTGAAAGAAGGAGCGAGGATTAATCTTAGTCTTTCTGAAGAGTTAAGACAATCATCATCAATAAAAGCTTCATTTGGAAGTGTTTCTATAGGTTGCATTTCCATCAGGAATGGAGGAAGTTTTTCAGCAGGAAGTTATTCATATGCTGATATTAGGATTAACAATAAATTAGCTGGAAATGTAAACATCGATAATCGAATATTTACGGATGATCAAGTGGAGGAGTTAGGAGGAGGAAAGTTTAGGATAACAAAGCAAGATTCTAATGGAATGTTTTCATTTGTTAGCATTAATGGCAGAAAAAATAAATCACCTGATGGAAAAATTGCAGCAAAAATTGATGGAGTGAACTACGCAGGCAAAGAAATTTTTGTTGATAAAAAAGAAGTGTGGGTTGATGGTATTCTTTCTACAGGCATAGAAAGTAAAAAATCCCCTTCTGTACCTAGAGAGACACCTAAATTATTAATAGAAGGCAATGTAGAAGATGTGGTCGTTATTGCTTCTGATGCTGAAATAATCGTTAACGGTAATATCGGTAAATTTTGTCAAATAAGCAGTGAGTATGACGGGCTAACGGCAAAAAATATTGATGAAGAAACTAAAATTGTTGTACGTAATGCCATAAAGGTGGGTAACGTTAGTCGATTATGTAATTTGACTAGTCATCAATACGGGCTTAATGCTGACAGCTTAGCTAATAATGTAAATGTTAAAACCCGCGATCAAATTGAAATTTATGGTGACATTGGCAATAATTGTAAGTTAGTAAGTCAGCAATACGGTTTAGCTTCTCTTAATATTGGTGCTGGAGTGGAAATTACTACTCGCGATGAAATCAAAGTTAAGAACGTAGGCGACTTTACTAAGTTATCAAGCGCAAATTACGGTGTAAAAGGCGGCGCAGTTGGTAACAATGTTCATATTAATGCTCGTGATCAAATCGAATTAAGTAGTGTTGGTGATAATAGCCGTATTGAAAGTAAAAATTATGGAATTACAGTGGATGCGGATGTTGGTAGTCATGCTGTATTCATTGCGCGAGATGTAATATCAACGGGTAGTGTAGGAAATCGGGCAAATTTTACTAGTCAAAATGATAAAATTAAAATAAGAGGAGATGTAGGGCAATCTTGTAAGTTAAACGCTAAAGACTCCATACGGGCACGCAATGTGGGTGCTTCATCTGAAATTACATCAAGGAATGATGAGGTAGAATTAGTTAATCTTGAAAATTATGTGAAAGTGAATGCAAGAGATAATATTTCTATTATGGGTTTATGTCCTACGAGTTGCAGTTTGCATAGTTCCAGTGGCAAAATTAAGAAGTTCCCACAGCCAAAACAACCTCCACAACCCGCACCTTCACAATCTACGCCTGTTTTAAGTGAAGTTAAGCAGACTCTTTTCTCGCCCCCTGCTGTAACATCGTCTGAGAAAAGAGAGGTGGTAATTCCAGAGGCATTCCTTTGTATTATTACGCAAGATGTTATGCAAAATCCTTCTATATGTTTATTAGATGGAAAAACATATGAAACCGCTGCGATTACAGAATGGTTAACTAAGCACGGAACATCACCATTTAATAGAGCTAAAATGGAATCAGGTAGATCAGTTGAAAGTTATTTAGTACCTAATCGTAATTTACTAGATTTAATTGATGAATTCTTTGAAGAGCATCCTGGATTAGCTAATCGAAGTACTAACACAATATAATTAGCTGGTAAACGGCATTAAAGGATTTAGGCCGTTTACCGCTATGTTTCCTTTCTTATCTAGGCTAAACTTCTTTTTTTGAGGAGGTTTTATGCCACTGGCTCCTAAACATAAACAAGAATTAAAAGGTAAGGCGCACAAACTTAAACCAGTTGTTTTAATTGGTAATAATGGGTTAACTGCGTCAGTGAATGCAGAAATTGATAGAGCACTAAATGATCACGAATTAATTAAAATTCGCATTCAGTCTGAAGATAGAGAAGAAAGACGTGAATTATTTGATCAACTTTGCGCCGCTAACCAAGCTGAATTAGTGCAAGTGATTGGTGCTATAGGCGTGATTTACCGTAAAAAAATAGAAAAATAAATTTGAGATTTATTACTCTTTTTTAATCAAAAGCTTACCAAAAGATAGTTAAGCTTTACTTCCAGAGACAATGTTTTTTCAGGCCGGGAGTTGTACTATCCTATAAGTATAGCGATGACTTTAATAAGGAAAACAATATGGCAGGGGATTTGAACTGGGTAGATTATATACTAATCGCTATCTTCTTATTCTCAACCTTGGCAGGCTTTGGCCGCGGATTAGTTAGAGAGTTAGTCTCTCTAGCTACTCTTGTTGCGGCTTTTATTATTGCGGTTTTATTCTCGCATTCACTCGCTGCCATGATTACTTCAAGCGGAAGTGTGCAAGGTGTGGTGGGGCAAGCTTCTAATACCATGGGTATGGATGCAACCCAATCTGTTTCCTATATTGCTTTAGGATTAAGTTTTGCAGTGTTATTTGCTGCAACATTAATTGCAGGTGCCATTCTAGGTTTTTTTATCAACATGGCATTCCAAGTTGGTATATTAGGAATAGGTAATAGATTATTAGGTGCTGTTTTTGGATTTTGCCGCGGGTTTTTAATTAACTTAGTTATTATTTTTGTTTTACAATTAACACCATTTAGTAATCAAGCTTGGTGGCAAAATTCACAGTTAGTAAATGCATTCCAACCTGCGGTGCAGTGGTTGGGTACGATAGTTTCGCCCACTTTGTCTGGATTAAAAGAAAAGTTGGGGGAGACTATGAATAGTGTGACTTCTTCTATTCAGCAAGGCGTAGATAGTTATAAGGGATTAGGAAATTAGAATATGAGTTATGTGGCAATCGCAATTGGATTGCCACATAGAGCGCTTAATCAATATTCCCATCTATTTACATTTTCGTTTCGTTGATGATGGAGATCATCTTCTGTTGTCAAATGTTGTATGGTGAACATCCTAGCCCAATTTGGTGACGACAGCATAGAAAAATCAAAGTCTATTGCTTGGCCTTGTTGGAATACGCTTCCTACAATATGTACATTTTCATTGTTATTTAAATGAAAAAACTCAAGTAGGAGTGCGTCATGAAATCGCTTTGGTAAATAAGATAGCAAGGAGGCTAAAGAAGAGGAATTGGTAATCATAGGCTTGCATAAGTTAACAAGTTTTAAACCATTTTTATTGCTAAGATTAGTTATAAAAAGTTTAATGTATTCTGTTGTGCATATTTTTTCTGTAATACAGTATTTGATTAAATTAATTTGATTCTCTTGCTCAAAAGAAAGCAGTACATTTTTAATAAAAAAACTGATGTCTTTAATAATCATTTTTTTCAAATCAAGAGTGAGTACCAATTTTCCATGTGCATTCTTTTTCAGGAAAGCATTGAGAATATCTGCTGAAAGTTGACTAGTTAAATTATCCTTAATGAAATCCACTTTTCTTTCTTGCGGCACAATAGGAAATAAATAAGATAAATTTTTAAAATGCAGATTTAATGTAGCTAAATCAAATATTTCATGTAGGGATATGTAATACTTTTTGGGTTGAATTATTTCTAATAAATGTGCAATTTTGTCTTTTGTTAATTCTTTTTTAAACCATAAAATAAAATTTATCTGATTTTCAGGAGATAAATGCAATAATATAGGTACTACCATTTCATCCAATTGATTTTTATTCTTTACCATGAATTTTAATCGAGTTTTAAATTGCTCTAATAGTAACAATTGATTACTTGGTTTGGTAATTTTAATTATTGAAGTTATATCTTTAAGTGAAGTTGATATTTCTGATAGATACCACATCAAAAATGCAAATTTATTTTTTTCTTTTAGTATGCTAAGAATGAATTTGTATGAGTTATGGGGCATTGCTAATTTTTTAAAGATTAATTCAAATTCATTTTTAGTCTTACAATCTTTAAAGAAATTATTAAATCCAGGTGTTTTTCTATAATTCTTGATTTTTATACTTGGGTTGTTGCGAATATTAAATATAAATTTCTTTATAAAAGCTACAGAAGCATGATTGGCTAAAGAGTGCGCTATATCATCTGTTAAATACGGTGCAGCTGGAGTGGCGCTCAGAAGACATTTGATCTCATAAAAGTATACAATTTTTTGATTGTCTCTGGATATTTTTTCTTTTTTATACCTCTCTTCTTCTTGGTGGTTTGCTTCTAAATTGGTAAATAAGGCATCTACAATAATGTAGGTAGCAATAAATAAAAATTCATCATCCTTAAATCCAAAATGATTTTTCATCCTAGAATAATAGACGTCGTCCCAATCTAACATTTGCCCAATTATACTTGTTTTATTTTCCAAAGAAATGTCAGTTGCAAGCACAATTTCTAGTAAACCCTTAAGTAATTTTTGACTATTTTCTTTATCTTCCTGTAATTTAAGTTGAAGGTCAGTGCTAATTGGGCAATCTATAAACCACTTATCTTTAATATTTTTAAAATTACTATTTTTTAAAAATCGTATTAATAACTCTGTTTTAATTGTTGTATTATCAATTAACTCTATACCCGCTAATTCAAGTATAAGAATGCCATATCTATCAGGTAGAGAATGTTTTGACTGCTTAATAGCTTTATAGTCATTTACTAATTTTTCCCAAGATATATACGATTGGCTTTTAATTATCTTAAAATAATCATTAGTTAATATATTAAGTTTATTTAGTAATTGGTTTATTTTCTCACTTGTAATAGATGCTAATTTTTGTGCTTCAGTATCAACTGGTAGACTGTTTTCATAGAGTGAATAATAGAAATCAGCTAATTCTAGCAAATCATTTAAATTATCTTCTTCACCAGAATATTTTCGCCATAAGTTAGCTATTAAATGTATGGCACAAGACCATTTATCAGTTTGAAATGCTATTGGCCTATCACTCGATATCGTAATATCATCGCCAAGTAGTGATTTTAAGCGAGTTTCAACGTCTATACTATAACCCATACGCTGAGAATCAATGACTTCTACATGGGCATCACTTAGTCTTACCCAAATAGCGATTTGATGCTTATAATCATAAGCAAAAGGTAGAGCAATGTATTCATATGAACTTTGTTTTAATTTTTCTAAAGAAAGATGAGCGTCACACCCAGATATTTCATTTAATGAGGGAATATAAACGTTAGTCCCCTGAAATCTGGTTCTTAGTGCTCCTAAGACTATGTGTTGATAAAGCCCACCATCATCTTTACACATTAATACGAGTTCTTCTTTTCTTGAAGGCAGCTCTGGTAGATGTCTATAATGAGAATTTAGTAACTGATCTAATTTACTAGCATCAGGTTTATCTAGTAGATTTATAATTTTATCTGCATTTTCACTCGTAATAAGATGAATAAATTCTTTTGCATAATTAAGCCTTTTTTCTTGCAATAATGTACAGATAATTTTATGTAACGATATAAAGTCTTTTATTAATGGTTTCGCTAAGTCAACTAGTAAGAAATTTTCATCTGATTGGCAGTGCTTGATTAGGAAAGCCATATCATCTATAGATAATGCATTGTTATTTAATAGCATTCTTATAAATATGAAGTACTCATGGTCGGAGAGTACACTTGCAAGAGGTGCAATAGTTGTATTAAATATAGGAGTTTTTGGATTCTTATTTAATGTAGATAGTTCTTCTAGGTATGCATAAAGATAAAATAATTTATTATCATCAGGAATAAGTTTTAAAATAAATGGCAAAATATTTGGAATTGATAATAAATGGTGCTTTTCTAATTTTATATTGGATGCATTTGGCATATATTTTTTTATAGAATCTATTTCTTCTTCTTTTATAAAATAATGCCATTTTTGTATTATAGCTAGATGATAACTTTCTGGAAAAAACGCTAATAAAGTAGCGATAACATTTGGTATGGATTCATCGCAATGTAACAGATAATGTTGGTAACAATTTATATATTTTAACCCATCATCATAAGGTAAAAGCTTTACAATTTTTATTAGGTCATCAAATTGTTTTATTTGATGTTCATAGCGAATAAGGAAAGCAAAGCGATTACTAGAATGAAGTAAAGGTAGTATATATTCTAAATCGTCGCGGGGTGTGCTTATCATTTTTAATTTGTCATGTTTCTCAATTATACTTTCATAACCCTTAAAAAAATCAGTAAATGTGTAAGACATGTTATTTTCATAAGCACTAAAAAGAGGCAGTACGGGATTTTTAGTGTGTTGTTTAAAATATTTTTCCATAAATGATATGGAATTTGTATTTACTAAAGAGGCAATTACATTGTCTGGAGTAAAATAAACGCTGGTTTTATTAAGTAACTTAATTACTCTGAAACGAGCTATTTGGGATTCCCTTATTATGTCGTGTATTCTCTCATGCATAATTTAATTCTCTGTAAAATTATTATTTATAAATAATTTGAACTGGTTTTACTTGCTTGTAGATCGTGACAGGTTGAGCTATTTACCTCGGTTTGCTTGTCTTTTAATCAGAAGTGCATAATATGTGGAAATAAAATTATACTTAAGGGTAGAAATTACCTAAGTAATAAAATCAATGGGTTACCTATCAACGTTTTGCTCTATGTTATAATTTAAGGGTCGATAAATGGACTTCGCTTATGGTGCATTTTGAATCAATTTGTATTGAATTTGATGTGAAGCGCTTAAGTGTTAGGCAGCTCTCATTGCAAGAGTTGCCCTCAGATTTTACTGATAATAATAAAATTTACTGGATTCATTGTGATTTAAATCAGCAAGGTCAATTTGAAGATTGGTTAGCTAAATTAAAATTAAGCGAACAAGTTATTCGTGTTTACAAAGAAAAGAAACCTATTCCTATACTTATCGATACTGATGAAGCACTTACTATCAAAATACAATGCCTTTTATCATCGGATTTAAGTAAAACACACCATGCAAAATTTGGTGATCTTATTATTCATTTAACCGATCACTTTTGTTTTACAGCTTCTAATCAACCTTTACACGCCTTATTTGAATTAAAAGAGAGTGCACCCCAAGCAATTAAATTTGCTAAAACACCGTGTTTTATTTTATTTCTACTTTTAGATAGTGTAGTGAATGACTATTCACGTATTTTATTTAATTATGAAGTGGTCGCAGAAAAATTGGACGCGAGTGTACACAAAACGCATAAAAATATTTACGATCATGTGATGGCTGTTAAGCAGCAGGTAATGAAAATTAAGCGGCACACAATTGCAATACGTGAAATCCTTATGCGCATTGCTGGTAAAAAAATATCAGTTATTTCGGATCAATGCCAAGTTTCTTTGAGTAATTTATCCAATCATACACATATGGTTGTGCATGAGTCAGATTCAATACGGGATATGCTGAATGGTTTATTGGATCAAATAGAAAATACTTTAATGCAAAAGTTAAATGAAACTATGCGTGTGCTAACTGCTTTTGCAGCAATATTTTTACCACTGACACTTATTACCGGCATTTATGGTATGAATTTTCATTGGATGCCTGAGTTGGATTGGAAATACGGTTATTTCTGGGCGCTTTCATTAATTTTCTTATGCGCTCTCGTGCTTCTCTATATTTTTAAGCGTCGGCATTGGTTTTAAAAATTTTTCTCTCACTTGCCTATAAGTAATTTATTGAAAAACTTGAATTAATCCAATAAAACAAGGATGAGTTATAATTATTTAATAAATATAATTAGGTTTTTTTATGCAAACCAGGAGCATATCATTAGCAGATCTAAGAGCTCATTACCCATCTATGGGGTGGGCTCTATTTAAAGATCAAAATTCATTAGCAGCTACTTCAAGGCATTACAATGTGCTTATTGTGGTAAAAAATTTTAGTGATGGAGTTGGTGATTATATTCATGCTAAACATTTTGCTCGTGAAATAAAAGAGTTTTTACAGCCTTATTTTTATAACATTGGTTTTTTGTTACAAACTGAACATGAAGATGATAAAGGCGAGACAAGAAACGCTGAATATATTATTAATGACTTACAAACGCATTATACGTTATTTTGTGATAAATATTGGGTATTTAGAAATTCATTAGATTATCAAACTGAATCACCCGAAGAGTTAAATCATTGGTTGCAAAAGAGTGAAAATAAAGGCTTAGAAGATTTTATAAGTCATTCAATAGGGATTATTGAAGTTTCTGCTGGATTGGAATCGCCATTAAAAAAATATTTTAGTCAAAAGTTAATCGATTTTGATATTCCCTTAATAGAGAGTTATCAGTATGGGGAATGTCAAGATGCTACACAAGCAGATTATCCTTTTTTTTCTTCATTGCCTATGGGATTGCCGATAAATAACGAAAGTGCCGCATGTGGTATTGAGATTAATCATAGAATAAGCCAATTAGATCCTATTGATATACTATTAAATTTATCTAACAAAGAACCTTTATTTGTAAGTCAACTATTAAATACAACTATTTTTAATAAAGAAAACATAGAATTTTATTTAAAGTCACATCGTTTTATTCCAGGGTATATTCAAGATAAACGAATAGCAAACATTTTTATTGCAAGCTATTTTCTCACTTATAAGGATGAAGGGAGGTGTGATTTTTTTTTACCGCATAGAGTAATAGAGCCTAATGAGATTATAAGTTTTTTAAAAGACATGGAGTTGATTCAACAAGAAAATGAAGTCCAATTTTTATCAAATGATAGTCATTTAGTTAATGATAATGCAGTTATTAGAATATTTACACATAGGATTGAATCAGATAGTGATTATGATAGCCTATATGGTATATCAAGCGATGGGGCGGCTTGTTCAGGAGATAATTCAACTTCATTAGTCTTTAGCAGTAATAATTTACCATTTTTGCAATACAAAGATGATGATATCATAAGTGATTTTTTTTATAAAGGTCAATTAATTGGCTTTATTCAAAGACTGTTAGACGATAGACCGCGCGGAGATATGCTTATTGCAGGGTTAAAGAAATTAATAAATTATTTTAATAAGACACAGACTATTACAAGTGCTTTCTTAAAGCGGCCTATAAAAAATGAAATGGTTGAATTAATTAAAACCTTATCCATTTACCAGGGAGATGCACAGGTTAAAGAAGCATGGAAATATGTCAGTGAAAAAATTCGAAGTAATTATGACATATTTAATCAACTGCGAAATGCTATAAAATATTTGATGTTTAATACAGCTAAACACCAATTGAAACCCCTATTTTTGCAGACGGCTGAAGCACAATATTTAATTCAAAATAGCTGGATCACAGAGAAAAGCATTCTTACGATGCCAATCTATTTTTTTAAAGAATTCCTGAATCCTAATTTTATTGAGCACTTGCCTGAAAGTAGAAATCCTCCTATCAATCCCATGGTTTACTACGCTATTTTTCCTAATCAGGTGAGAGATGTCTTGAACCATCTACACTATCTTTTGACTATAGGCGCAATTAAAAATGAATTATTAATCGACGCTGAAATTAATATTCTTACTTATGGTGGAATAATCGAATGGAATGAAAGCATGCTTTTTCAATCTGTCGATGAATTAAAAAACCATTTAATTAAATATTGGGCAAATAATTTAAATGTTTTCATTGAACGTTTAAATTATTTTGAAGACCAAATCAGAAAAAATGAGTGGCCAAAAATGCTTAAGGTGCTAATAGCTTTTTTTAAGAATAGCTTAGATAATGGAAATAAATCTAATGCAGCTTATATCCATAAAATAGCTAGTTCTCTAGTGAAAATTTCTTTAGGAATTGAGCGCCAAGCTTATAGGGAGTTAGCTGACTGGGCTTTTGCCAAAAGTCGTAGCATAAATGTGCCAATTGATCCTAGTCATTCAAGAACCTCTCCTCAGTCTTCAATTAAGCGCCTACGAAAAGATTAATTAGCTAAATTAGCTAGTGTGAGCAACTAAATTATATTAATAATGGTAGTAACATACACTAGCTTAGCGTATCTAGATAATTTTTCTATATTATTTAGCAAACATATCTATTAATTCATTCACCGGCATATTTTCTAATATTTTTTGATCATTGAAAATAGCTAGCATTTTTTTAACTGTTTCTTGTGGATAATGCTCGCCAATACTATCTTCAAATTTCTTAAACATTAATGGTATCCCTTCTTCGCGACGGCGTTGGTGGCCGACAGGGTATTCCACGGTTATTTTTTCTGTTTTGCTGCCATCAGTAAAGAATACTTGAATTGCATTGGCGATAGAGCGTTTTTCAGGATCAAGATAATCTTTGGAAAATTTTGCATCTTCTTCAACTACCATTTTGCTGCGTAATTGATCTATACGTTTATCAAAAGCAAATTCATCTTCGTAATGATCGGCGGTTAAATCGCCTTCTAATAAAGCGACAGCAACCATGTATTGTAAACAATGATCTCTGTCAGCTGGATTATGTAGAGGTCCAGATTTACTGATAATGCGTACAGCGGACTCTTGTGTAGTTAATACAATTTTTTCAATTTGATTTAATTTATCTTTGATTTGTGGATGCAATTTGATTGCGCATTCAACGGCAGTTTGTGCATGGAATTCAGCGGGGAAAGAAATTTTAAATAATACATTTTCCATGACGTAAGTGCCAAAAGGCCTGGCTAACTTCAGGGGATTGCCTTTCATGATAACATCGTAAAAGCCCCATTTTTTAGCAGTGAGAGGGCTGCTATAACCCATTTCACCTTGCATAGTCATCCAAGCTAAGCGCGTCGCGCGACTTGTAGCATCGCCTGCTGCCCAAGATTTGCGTGAGCCGGTATTAGGTGCATGTCTATAAGTGCGAAGAGCAGCGCCATCTAGCCAGGCTTGAGATAAAGCATTTGCAATTTGCTCTGCATCACCACCTAAAAGGTAGGTAGCAACAGCGGTCGATGCGATTCTTACTAAAATAACATGATCAAAGCCCAAACGATTAAAGCCATTTTCCAAGGCGAGTACACCTTGAATTTCATGCGCTTTAATCATAGCAGCTAACACTTCTTTCACTAAGATAGGTGATTTGCCTTCTTGCAAATTTTTTCGGCTTAAATAATCGGTAACCGCTAAAATAGCTCCTAAGTTATCTGAAGGATGACCCCATTCTGCAGCTAGCCAAGTATCATTAAAATCTAACCAGCGAACTAGGGTGCCAATGTTAAAGGCAGCTAAAATAGGATCTAAGTAATAATTAGTTCCAGGAACTTTTGAACCAACAGGCACAACAGTGCCTGGTACTATGGGCCCTAGTAGTTTTGTACATGCAGGATACTGCAGCGCTAAAATAGCGCAGCCTAGTGCATCCATTAAGCAATAGCGCGCTGTTGTATAAGCAAGTTCACTTTGAATAGTTTTGCGTGCGGCGTATTCTGCAATAGCTAGTAATTCATTATCTACTGCGCTACGGTGGTTTTCATCGACTGCATTATGCAATGCCATAAGTTAGCCTCTATCTTGTATAGGTGTAAAAGGACGTGGTGCTGGTCCTACGTACTTTGCTTCAGGACGAATTAAACGATTATTCGCACGTTGTTCAAAAATGTGAGCACTCCAGCCGCTTAATCGTGACATCACAAAGATAGGTGTAAAAAGTGAAGTAGGGATACCACAAAAATGATAAGCGGTTGCACTATAAAAATCTAAATTAGGAAATAATTTCTTTTCATCCCACATGACTTTTTCAATTGCTTCAGACACAGCGTATAAGTAACCATCACGCGCATGCATAGATAATTTTTTAGACCATTCTTTAATGATATCTGAGCGTGGATCAGAAATTTTATAAACACGGTGTCCAAAGCCCATGATTTTTTCTTTTTTAGCTAACATGTCACGAATGCCAGCTTCAGCTTGTTCCGGTGTTTTAAATCGTGTGATTAAGCGCATCGCTTCTTCGTTAGCGCCACCGTGCAATGGTCCACGTAATGTACCAATGGCAGAAACAATACAAGAATAAAAATCAGACTCTGTAGAAGCTGTTACACGCGCTGCAAAAGTGGATGCATTAAACTCATGTTCTGCATACAAAATTAAAGAGACATCAACCGCTCTACGCATTTCATCGTCTGGTTTTTTGCCATGCAGTAATTGTAAGAAATAACCAGCTATGGTTTGTTCATCGCTATTCCAAGTTTCAATGCGAACATTATTACGATGGAATTGATACCAATAAAGCAACATGCTAGGGGTGCAGGCAATTAATCTATTTGCAATATCATGGCCTGTGTATTGCGCAGATTCAGATTCTAACGTACCTAACATAGATGTCGCTGTTCTTAGTACATCCATGGGATGAGCAGCACTTGGAATATTTTCTAAAGCTAACTTTAATTCATTAGGTAATCGGCGTAGCTTAATTAATTTATCTTTATAAGCTTGTAATTGAGCAAGGGTGGGGAGTTCACCGTAAATTAATAAGTAAGCGACTTCTTCAAAAGTAGAATAAGCAGCAAGTTCTTGGATGTCGTAACCTCTGTAGGTTAAGCCGACACCTTCTTTACCTACTGTTGAAATGGCAGTGTCCCCTACCACAATCCCTTCTAGTCCTCCAGTTTTAGCAGATGCAGATTTCAACATTGCGCTTTTCCTTTTGCGAATAATTCATCTAGTTTACGTTCGTACTCGTGATAATCGAGTACTTCATATAATTCTTTACGCGTTTGCATTTGGTCTAATAAGGACGCTTGTGTGCCTTTTTGACGTATTGTGTTATACACATTAAGTGCAGCAGCACTCATCGCTCTAAATGCGCTGAGAGGGTAAAGGATAAGTTCGACACCGGCTTTTTTTAATTCATCTCTATGAAAAAGAGGAGTGACACCAAATTCGGTAATGTTAGCAAGAATGGGAACATTGATAACACGTTTAGCAGCGGTGTACTGAGATAATTCTGTTACGCCTTCAAAGAAAATCATATCTGCGCCAGCTTCAACGTAGTGAACAAAGCGATCTATGGTTTTTTCTAATCCTTCTATAGCTAAAGCATCACTTCTTGCCATAATGACAAAATTCGAATTCGTGTTAGCATCCACTGCCGCCTTAATACGGTCACACATTTCTTCTGTGCTAACCACTTCTTTCTTGGGCCTATGGCCGCAGCGTTTGGCTTGTACTTGATCTTCAATGTGCACGCCTGCAGCACCTGCTCTAATCATGCATTTGATGGTGCGTTCAATATTAAATGCGGTTCCCCAGCCGGTATCGATATCAACTAATAAGGGTAAATCACAAGCATAGGTAATGCGGGATACATCTTCTAAGACATCTGTCATATTGGTAATAGCGAGATCGGGCAATCCATAAGAAGCATTAGCGACGCCCGCGCCTGAGAGATAAATAGCCCGATAACCAGCTTGTTTAGCAAGCATAGCACTATAAGCGTTGATAGTTCCGACAATTTGTAGGGGAGATTCCTGCGCAAGGGCTTGACGCAATCCAAGATATTCCATTCACTTTGCTCCATTTAGTGACACTGGGTATTTCAGACGGGGTAGTTGCGAAGCTGCTTTACTACTCCCCGGGACGGACTCGAACCGCCGACCCAGTGGTTAACAGCCACTTGCTCTACCGACTGAGCTACCGGGGAATGTCGTTAAGTGATGAGAATACTAATATCGCTTTAGCCTATCGTCAATAGAATTTTTTGTTATTTTTCGTATATCTTACGGTCAGTCCAAGGATTGTTCACTTAGATTTTTTTAAAGAAAAGTTATTATTGAATAAAGGTTTTAGGGTTTCTGTAGGGATGGGTTGAGGCACTTCTTTTAAAAAGCTAGGATATAGATGCTGGTATGTTTCAATATTAGGTGTTGCGTAAGCATGTAAATAGGGGATGTCTTTAAAACCTTTTATATAGAGTCCATGGTATATAAATAAAGCGTTAATAATAGCATCATTGGTGGTTTCGCTGCCGCGTTTAAAAAAAGTAGCTTGAGATAGCAGCCAATGAATTTTTCCAATTTTCTTTGTCAATGCTAATATAGAATCTTCATTATTTATATCAAGAGGGAATTCCAAAGTATCTTTGATATTAGTGTTAATTACATTAATAAGTTTGTTGAAAACTTTTGGATTAGTATGCTCAATATAGGATTTTTCTGGTTCATCGTAATCAATTTTGAGGCGTGATAAAGGAATTTTTTCTTCCTCGCTGTGCTTGTAGAGTACAGTAATAAAATTAATCCCACTTTGTTTATTTAATGATTGGTCTGAATGGAAGTATTCTGCATCTTCAGGTGAAATTTTTTGTGCTATTAGTAATAAGGGTTGATAGGGGCCTTTGGCTTGCGTTGCTGTACCTACCTCAGTTCTAACATTTGCAAAAGCTGAGATGGGCGCTGTCTTATTTCTAATAGCTAAATACCTACGCCACTGCCCAAATTTTTCTAGCTGGTTCATGGATAATTGAAATGTGCCTTTTCGCATTTCTATGTAGATAGATGCTGCTTGCCAAATTATTGTGCTTTTATGTAAATCTTGACTTGCTTGTTTATAAATACTTAATAAATTGCTATGGGCGTTAGCTAGCGTGGTTGATTGCAAAAAGATATCGATATTGGTTGTAAATGGCAGGAAATACTCTTCTTCTAATTCTTGCTTTTCTTCTTCAGACAGATGATTAATTTTTTTTGCAAAGTTTTCTTTGATTTCAGGGTTATTTATTACTGCTACTAAGGGTGCAACTTTTTTTGCTAATTCAAAATCAAGGGTAATAAGATCAAAATTTAAAAAGTAATGGACAATTAATCGTGGAGAATTGGTTTTTACTGCTAATTCAAATAAATTTTGTAAATATTTTTTGTCATTTTTATCTTCGAGACTCAATAAGGTTTCCAAGTATTCAGGGTTATCAAATTTAATGAGCTGTTTTAAAATGACTAAATTCTTGGATAAGAGTGGATAACGGGAGGTAAAATCTCGCTCTAGCATGTAAATAAGAATGACATCTCTTTTTTCTATATCCTCGCAAACCCAACTAATCAAATCAGAAATATTATTTTCTATTACTTTATTGAGAGCTAGCTCTCTCTCGGGGCTGGGCTGCTCCATATTTATTTCTATATCTTTCAAAAGCTTGAAAAATAATATGGATGGTTTGTGTTT
Source organism: Gammaproteobacteria bacterium (assembly GCA_014132615.1). Lineage (GTDB taxonomy): Bacteria > Pseudomonadota > Gammaproteobacteria > DSM-16500 > DSM-16500 > Aquicella. The sequence continues at coordinate 25,930 of BMAH01000061.1, read as the reverse complement.
AGAAAACATGCAAAAGATCCCCTTGATAGACGCTTATATACTTACATTATAGATAATTTCTTGCGTTAATTTGAAATGTATTAAGCAATCGTAGAAGAAATTCTAGGTGATTTTTCTCTTCTTATAAGATTCTCTTAATATAGCGATGTAATAATGCAGCTTAAACGAGTGGTTGACGTTTTTCCTCATAAGACTAAAAGTAGAATAATAAAAATTAGCGATGAGGATAAACAGCGGCGCGGGAGAAATCTTGCGCCGCTGTTTTTTCTTTTTAATTAGCAAGTTTTTCTAGTGCTTTACGTAAACGAGAAACGGCTTCTACTAAATTTTCCATTGTAGTGGTATAGCAAATACGAATATGCCCCGGTGCACCGAAAGCAGAACCTGGAATAATTGCAATTTCTGCTTCAGCTAAGAGATATTCTGCTAATTCTAAGTCATTACTGACACCTTTTTCTTTATTTAACACACCCTCAATAGAAGGAAAAGTGTAGAAAGTGCCGTCAGAAGGAACGCATTTTATACCTGGAATTTTTTGTAATTCGCCTACTAAATAATCGTGACGCTGTTTGTAAGCGCGAGTCATTTCACCGACGCAAGCTTGGTCACCTTCTAATGCAGCTAAAGCAGCATATTGCGAAACACTAGCTGGATTTGAGGTGCTTTGTGATTGCGCTTTTTTCATAGCAGCAATAATTTTTGCAGGACCTGCAGCATAACCAATGCGCCAGCCTGTCATGGCATAGGATTTAGACACGCCATTGATGATGACGCAGCGATCATAAAGTTCAGGGCAGGCATTTAAAATGTTGGCGAATTCGTGATTCCATAAATTGTGTTCGTAAATATCATCACTGACTACAATAATACCAGGATGGCCTAATATGACATCGCCTAAGGCTTTTAATTCTTCCTTGGTATAGGCAATACCGGTTGGATTAGATGGACTATTTAGAATAACGACGCGTGTTTTATCGGTAATTGCTGCTTTTAATTGCGTTGCAGTCATTTTAAATTGCTGAGCAAAATCTGTTTTTACAATGACAGGTGTGCCATCAACTAGCTTAACCATATCTGGATAGGAAACCCAATAGGGAGCAGGAATAATAACTTCATCGCCTGGGTTTAATACAGCACATAGTAAATTGTAAATACTGTGTTTTGCGCCAGAGGAAATAAGAATTTGATTTAATTCATATTGCAAATGATTTTCACGTGCAAATTTATTAATGACAGCTTGTTTTAGTGCTTTAATTCCATCTACAGCTGTATATTTAGTGTGACCATTTCGAATGGCAGCAATGCCGGCATCTTTAATATGATTAGGGGTGTCAAAATCAGGCTCACCTACGCTTAGGTTAATAATAGGTTTGCCTTCTGCTTGTAGTTCTTCTGCTCTGGCTGAAACAGCAAGTGTAGGGGAGGGTTTAATGCGTTGTACACGTTGAGCCAATTCTTGAGCCAAGTCTTTAGGCATAGTGCTTTCACTCCTGACGACAGATAATATTTTGCTTGCTGCGGTGGTTGTCATGATAAAATGTCTCGTTATATTGCATCTAGGTAAAATGGTTGATCCTGAAAATTAAGCTGTGGATTATAATTAATTTAATTGAGTAGTTCTACACTATACCATGACTAACACACAACACTTTGAATTACATGCAGACTTTAAACCTTCTGGCGATCAGCCTGAGGCGATAAGACGCCTTTTAGAAGGGGTGCAAAACGGCCTAGTTCACCAAACACTGCTAGGGGTAACAGGGTCGGGTAAAACGTTTACTATGGCTAATGTCATTATGGCAGCGCAGCGTCCTACCATCATTTTGGCGCCAAATAAGACATTGGCAGCGCAATTATATGGAGAAATGAAAGATTTTTTCCCTACAAATGCAGTGGAATACTTTGTTTCTTATTACGATTATTACCAACCTGAGGCCTATGTGCCTTCATCAGATACTTATATTGCTAAAGATGCATCGATTAATGACCATATTGAACAAATGCGTTTATCTGCGACAAAAGCATTATTAGAGCGTCGTGATGCAATCATTGTTGCTACAGTCTCTGCTATTTACGGTTTGGGTGATCCACGTATGTATCTAAGTATGGTGATGCACTTAGATAGAGGCGATAAAGTTGATCAACGGTTTATTTTACGCCGATTAGCAGAATTGCAATACACGCGTAATGATATGGATTTGCAACGTGCGACTTATAGAGTGCGTGGCGATGTCATTGATGTGCATCCGGCGGAGTCGGAAAAAGAAGCGGTACGCATAGAATTATTTGGTGATGAAATTGAAAATCTATCTTATTTTGATCCTTTAACAGGTGAAATCACAAGACGCGTGCCGCGTTTAACTATTTATCCTAAATCGCATTACGTAACAGAAAGAGATACAGTTGTGCGCGCAATCGATCAAATTCGCGGCGATTTACGTATTCGTTTAGAAGAGCTTTATAAGTTGAATAAATTAGTTGAAGCGCAGCGTTTGGAGCAACGCACAACGTATGATTTAGAGTTGATGAAAGAATTGGGATATTGTCAGGGAATAGAAAATTATTCGCGTTATCTTTCTGGCCGCAAAGCAGGGGAGGCACCACCTACTTTATTTGATTATCTACCTAAAAATGCGTTACTTGTTATTGATGAGTCTCACGTTACTATTCCGCAATTACACGGTATGTATAGAGGTGATAGGTCTCGTAAAGAAACATTGGTTGAATATGGTTTTAGACTCCCATCAGCCTTAGATAATAGACCTTTGCGATTTGACGAATTTACTGAGCGTGCACCACAAACTATTTATGTTTCTGCTACACCTAGCGCGTATGAATTAGAAAAGGCAGATGTGATTGCAGAGCAGTTAGTCCGTCCTACGGGATTATTGGATCCAGAAATAGAAGTGCGTCCAGCAACGACTCAAGTCGATGATTTACTGTCTGAGATAAATAAACGTGTAGGGAATGATGAGCGTGTGTTAGTGACAACCTTAACTAAGCGCATGGCAGAGGATTTAACCGAGTATTTACAAGAGCATAATGTCAATGTGCGTTATTTGCATTCTGATGTGGGTACAGTTGAGCGTGTAGAAATTATACGCGGATTACGCTTGGGCACATTTGATGTATTAGTGGGAATTAACTTATTGCGCGAAGGGTTAGATTTGCCTGAGGTTTCTTTGGTAGCCATTTTAGATGCTGATAAAGAAGGATTTTTACGCTCAGAATCTTCATTAATACAAACCATAGGACGTGCTGCACGAAACTTTAATGGTAAAGCGATTTTATATGCAGATAGAATCACAGGCTCTATGGAGCGTGCTATAGGAGAAACTAAGCGTAGGCGTGATATTCAGAGAGCGTATAATGAAGCACACAATATTACCCCGCGCTCCATTAAACGCGCTGTGCATAATGTGATGGAAGGGGCTTATGCGGAAAATAAACCCAGGGGTAAATTATTTCCTAAAGGTAAGGTGGGTGAGGATAAAAAAGAATATTTGGCGCTTTCGCCCGAAGCCCTGTCTGTTAAAATTGCTAAGCTTGAAACTAAGATGTTTGAGCATGCCCATAACTTAGAATTTGAAGAGGCAGCGCGCTTACGCGATTTTATACACGAGCTTAAAGAATTATCGTTAGGACGTTGAGTCAGCTTGTTGTTATAAATAAAAAAAAGAGTAAAATAATGCCTTGATTATTGCTAGGCAACGAGTTATCTTTACCACCCGAATTTACGTATAGGCACGTAGCTCAGTGGTAGAGCACCACCTTGACATGGTGGTGGTCGGTGGTTCGATCCCACTCGTGCCTACCAGAAATGACTAATCCCTTGCTATTGCAGGGGATTTTGCTTTTATCAATCAACGTCAAAATCAGAAGCTAAGACTATGCCAATCATTACGCTACCGGATGGAACAAAAAAAAATTTTGATGCACCAGTGACTGTTGCAGAAGTGGCAGCGAGTATTGGTGCAGGTTTAGCAAAAGCGGCTATCGCAGGCCAAGTAGATGGTAAATTAGTCGATACATTTAGCGTTATTAATCACGATGCAACATTACGCATCATCACAGATAAAGATGCAGAAGGGTTGGAAGTTATACGCCACTCAACTGCTCACTTGTTGGCGCATGCAGTTAAAACGTTATTTCCTTCTGTGCAAGTGACCATTGGTCCTGTCATTGAAAATGGTTTTTACTATGATTTTTCCTTCGAGCGTCCATTTTCGCCTGAAGATTTAGTATTGATAGAAGAAAAAATGCGTGAATTAAGTGAAGCGCAATATGCAGTTTCACGCAAAGTAGTGACACGCGATCAAGCTGTGGAATTTTTTAAAGAGTTAGGTGAAGATTATAAAGTAAAGATTATTCAAGATATTCCTGCTGATGAAACTTTGACAATTTATCAACAAGGTGACTTTGCTGATTTATGCCGCGGTCCTCACGTGCCTAACACCGGTATGTTAAAGGCCTTTAAATTAACTAAAATTTCCGGTGCTTATTGGCGAGGTGATGCTAATAATGAAATGTTACAACGAATCTACGGCACAGCGTGGAAGGATAAGAAGACATTAGAAGAATATCTTAAAAATTTAGAAGAAGCTGAGAAGCGCGATCATCGCAAATTAGCAAAAACTATGGATCTTTTTCATATTCAAGAAGAAGCGCCTGGGATGATATTTTGGCATCCTAATGGTTGGGTGATTTATAGCGCTATCAAAAATTATATCGCTAGCCGTATTGCAGAACACGGTTATCAAGAAGTGACTACACCGCAAATTGTTGATTTAGAATTGTGGAAAAAATCAGGACACTGGGGAAATTTTAACGATGAAATGTTTACCTTAGAAGCAGATGATAGACAATTTGCTGTTAAACCTATGAACTGCCCTTGTCACATTCAAATTTTTAAACAAGGTTTACGTAGTTATAGAGATTTACCTTTGCGCCTCGCTGAATTTGGCTCTTTGCATAGAAATGAATTATCCGGTGCTATGCACGGCTTAATGCGGGTCAGGCAATTGGTGCAAGACGATGCGCATATTTTCTGTACTGATGACCAATTGCAAGAAGAAGCGTCTAATTTCATACGCTTACTAATGGATGTCTATAAAGATTTTGGATTTAACGAGGTGACAGTACGCCTAGCTACCCGTCCTGAAAAGCGTTTAGGAAGTGATGAATTATGGGATAATGCGGAAAATGCTTTAGCTGAAGCCTTACGTAATACCGGCTTAGCTTTTGATATTCGACCGGGTGAAGGAGCATTTTACGGTCCTAAAATAGAATTTCACTTAAAAGATTGCCTAGGTCGTATGTGGCAGTGCGGCACCTTGCAGCTGGATTACGCGATGCCAAGCCGCCTTGAAGCCTATTATATAGCCGAAGATAGCAGCAAAAAGACCCCAGTCATGCTACATAGAGCAATTTTAGGCTCTTTAGAGCGATTTATGGGTATCTTATTGGAGCATTATGCGGGTAAAATGCCTCTTTGGTTAGCGCCTGTACAGGCGGTTGTCATGAATATTACTGATAAACAAGCCAATTTTGTTGAAGAAGTGACCCAAGAATTGAAAAAACAGGGGGTTAGAGCAAAATCGGACTTGAGAAATGAGAAGATCGGCTTTAAAATTCGCGAGCACACTATTGAACATGTACCCTACCTCTTAGTGGTAGGAGACCGTGAAGTGGAATCGCGTACCCTCTCGGTAAGAACACAAGAAGGCCGAGATTTGGGAGCCATGCCAGTAGATAAATACATTGAGCTAGTGCGCGCTGAAATTGCACGGCGAGGCCGAATTGAATAGGAGACTGCAGAATTAGTACTACTGAGAAAAAACCTCGAGTTAACGATGAGATACGCTCTCATGAGGTGCGTTTGATTGGTGCAGATGGTGAACAGCTAGGTGTTGTATCCACCCTGCAAGCAAAACAGATTGCTGAAGAAGCAGGGCTAGATATTGTGGAAGTTTCTCCTGAAGCTAAGCCACCTGTTTGCCGTATTATGGACCATGGCAAATACCGCTTTGAAATGAGTAAGCGTAAAGCGGCAGCAAAAAAGAAACAAAAACAAATTCAAATTAAGGAAGTAAAAATAAGGCCGGGGACAGAAGAAGCTGATTATCAAGTCAAGCTACGCAATATTCTGAAGTTCCTTGAAGCGGGTGATAAATCAAAAGTTACTGTGAGATTCCGTGGCCGCGAAATGTCCCATCCTGAATTGGGCATGCAATTGTTAGAAAGAATGATGAAAGATTTAGTGGATTACGGTGTGGTAGAACACTACCCTAAATTCGAAGGTAGGCAAATTGTGATGGTGTTTGGGCCTAAAAAGAAATAAGCGTTAACGCCTTTTAATTTATTGTTTAGATAGTACGTTGGAGTTTTAAATGCCAAGAGCTTATAGAGGTGCAAAAATTACGAAGTTAAAGTCGAATCGCGGTGCTGCTAAGCGCTTTCGTAAAGCGGGTAGTGCAACTGCTAAAAACGGCGTTAAAGTAAAAGGCGGTTTTAAGTGCAAAAGCGCAAATCGCAATCACATTTTAACTAAGAAAACGACTAAACGTAAACGTCACTTACGCAGTGGTCTTAAAGTAAGACGTGAAGATTTAGGCCGTATAGAGCAAATGCTCCCATACGCGTAAAGAATACTTATCTATTATTGATGTAGAGTGTGTTGCAGAGTATGTCATGCCAGCGTGCTTTTAGCTGGCATCCAGAAGGTTAAAGAGGTACCGGCTAGAAGCACACCGGTATGACACCTGAGTCAATAATAGATGTTTATCTAATTAGAATAGAGGAATGAGATATGTCAAGAGTTAAACGTGGCGTCACTGCTAGAGCCAAGCATAAGAAAGTTCTTGCTAAAGCCAAAGGTTATTATGGAGCTCGCAGCCGCGTTTTTCGTGTTGCTAAGCAAGCAGTTATTAAAGCGGCTCAATATGCTTATATCGATAGGCGTCAAAGAAAACGTGAATTTCGTGCATTGTGGATAGTGCGTATCAACGCGGCTGCTCGTTTACACGGCATGACTTACAGCACCTTCATGAATGGCTTAAAGAAAGCAGCGATTGAAGTTGATAGAAAAGTATTAGCAGATATTGCTGTTTACGATAAAGCAGCATTCACCGTGTTAGCTGATCAAGCTAAAGCAAGCTTAGCTGCTGCTGCCTAACGGGTAGTGTAAAGATTGTTGTAGAGTTGGGTCAAAAGCCCAGCTCTCTACTGCCCTAGTTACTCGTAAGTTTTATCAACCACTAGGCCAAAGGACGTTATCTTTACATGCAAGCCTTAGACAATATTCTGCAAGACGCAACTTCTGCTATTCATTCTGCCGCTGATTTAAAATCATTAGAACTAATTAGAGTTAAATACCTAGGAAAAAAGGGTGAGTTAACTGAGTACTTAAAAACATTAGGTCAGTTACCTGCTTCTGAACGTCCTGCTGCCGGACAGAAAGTTAATTCTGTGAAGGAAGCGATTCAAGCGCTGATAGAGACACGCAGTGTCGAATTAAACGCAGTCCAAATTGAAAACCAATTAGCTAGTGAATCCGTTGATATTACTTTGCCTGGTCGTGCCCAAAGTATAGGAAGTATTCATCCTATTACTAAAACGTTTGAAGATTTACGCATTATCTTCAGCCAAATGGGCTTTAGTTTTATGGAAGGTCCAGAAATAGAAGATGATTATTATAATTTCACCGCGTTAAATGTTCCCCCTTTGCACCCCGCGCGTGCGATGCAAGATACCTTCTATTTTAACGACGGCTTATTATTACGCAGCCAAATGTCGCCTGTGCAAATTCATGCGATGAAAAAATTATCGCCGCCTTTGCGAATGGTAGCGATGGGTCGGGTATACAGGCGCGATTTTGATTTAACTCACACGCCAATGTTCCATCAAATGGAATGTTTAATGATAGATGAGCATGTTTCATTTGCTGATTTGAAAGGATTGTTAAATCAATTTTTAACCGCTTTCTTTGAAACGGACGTGGCTATTCGATTTAGGCCATCGTATTTTCCGTTTACTGAACCTTCAGCTGAGGTGGATATAGGTTGCTTAAGCTGCCAAGGAAAAGGTTGTCGCATTTGTAAAAATACAGGTTGGTTAGAAGTATTAGGTTGCGGCATGGTGCATCCTAATGTGTTAAAAGAAGTAAATATAGATAGCGAACGCTACCAAGGTTTTGCTTTTGGCGTAGGCATAGATCGCTTAACCATGTTGAAATACGGTATCTCTGATTTGCGCTCATTATTTGAAAATGATTTACGTTTTCTAAAACAGTTTTAAAAATGCTTTAGTTCCCTCTCCCACCCTCTGAAGTAGAAAAAGACTCAAATGGTGAGTGTGGGAGAGGGCTAGGGTGAGGGAAAACGATAAAGGATGAATAAGTATTAAATATTTAAATACTACAGTTCTCCCTCATCCTAACCTTCTCCCGCAACCAATAGCAGTGACCTTTTCTCATTCAGTGGGCGGGAGAAGGAGCTTAACAAACATTGATACAGCAATGCTAATGAAAAAACTTGAGAGATAATGATATGAAATGCAGCGAATTATGGTTACGTGAATGGGTTAGGCCTAATTTAAATCGTGAAGCATTATGTGATGCATTAACGATGGCAGGTTTAGAAGTTGAGAGTGCAGATCCCGTTGCACAACCATTTCATGACATAGTCGTTGCAGAAATAATTGCTATCGATGCTCACCCGCGTTCAGAGAAATTAAAAATATGTAAAGTAACAACGGGTGAGAAGCAACCGTTAACCATTATCTGTGGTGCAGCTAATGTAGAAGCTGGCATGAAAGCGCCATTAGCTAAAATAAATGCTGTTATGCCAAATAAACAAGTTATAACGGAAACAGAATTTAACGGCGTTGTTTCACAAGGTATGCTGTGTTCTGCTGCAGAATTAGGCTTAGCAGAAAACAGTGACGGCCTTATGGAACTGTCTCATGATGCACCATTAGGTAAATCGTTATGGGATTATTTAAATTTATCTGATCATGTTATTGATATTTCCATTACACCTAATCGCGGTGATTGCCTTAGTGTAAAAGGAATCGCGCGTGAGGTTAGTGCGCTCACCAATGCACCTATCAATGAAATTAAAATTGATGAAATTGCTGCAACGTTATCAGACGTAATTTCCGTTGAAGTAAAAGAAAAATCCGCTTGTCCTTGTTATGTAGGACGCATTATTCGCAATGTAAAAATAGATACACCAACACTGGTTTGGCTTAAAGAGCGTTTACGCAGAAGTGGTATTAGATCAATTAATGCAGTCGTCGATGTTACTAACTACGTCATGTTAGAACTAGGTCAACCTATGCATGCTTTCGATTTACATAAAATCCAGCAAGGCATAGAGGTGCGGCTTTCTAAACAAGATGAAATGATTACTTTATTAGATGGCTCAGAAGTTAAATTAGATTCAGAAACATTAGTGATTGCTGATAAAAAATCACCGCTTGCTATTGCAGGCGTGATGGGTGGAATGGATTCAGGTGTAACAACATTAACAAAAGATATTTTTCTAGAAAGCGCTTATTTTTCACCAAAGACCATTGCAAGACAAAGACAGTATTATAATTTAAATTCTGATTCTGCGTATCGTTTTGAACGTGGAATAGATTTCACTTTACAACGCAAAGCAATTGAGCGTGCGACACAATTAATTTTAGAAATCACGCAAGGTGAAGCAGGACCAGTCATAGAAGTAAAATCAGAAAAGGATTTACCTAAATCTCCAATCATTAGGTTAACACAAGAAAAATTAGATAAAGTATTAGGTATTGCTATTCCAGAGCAACAAGTCGATGAAATTTTTTCTCAGTTAAAATTTGATGTTAAAAAAGAGAAAAATGCGTGGCTAGTTTCAGTTCCATCTTACCGATCTGATTTGCAAATAACAGAAGATTTGATTGAAGAAGTTGCCCGCTTGTATGGCTACGATAATATTCCTACCCATACACTGCGTGCTGCATTACAAGCTAATCACATTGAAAACTCAATTGATTTATATCCTTTACGCAATGTGTTTAAAGCGCACGGCTATCACGAAGTAATTTCCTATAGTTTCGTCGATAAAAAATTACAAACTTTACTAAACCCAGAAGTAACAGTGAGAGAGCTGGTCAATCCCATTACAGCTGATATGACAGTGATGCGCACCAATTTGTGGCCGGGATTAATAAATACCTTGCTATATAATACGAGTCGTCAGCAACATAGGGCGAAGTTAGTAGAAATAGGAAGTTGTTTTTTAAGTCAGGGTGATCAACTAGAGCAAATCCAAAAAATAGCTGGTTTGCTAATGGGTGATGCATCGCCTGAGCAATGGGGTCAAATTAATAGAGAAGCTGATTTTTTTGACTTAAAAGGTGATATTGAGCAAATTTTTAAACATGTAGGTATAAATGCTGATTTATCTTTTCAGCGTGAAATGCATCCCGCTTTACACCCTGGTCAAACTGCCGGTATTTATTTTAAAAATAAAAAAGTGGGGGTAATGGGCGCATTACATCCTTCTGTATTAAAAGAAATAGACTCAAACCGTCCAATTTTTGTTTTTGAATTGGGTGTTAGTGTTTTTAATGAACTTAATAAGCCACATGTTAACGAAATATCCAAATTCCCAGAAATTAGACGGGATATAGCAATTCTTGTAAATCAGGCTATACCGGCGGAGGAGATTCAGGATACAATAAAGATGTCTGTAGGTGATTGGTTAAAAGATATTTTTATTTTTGACGTCTATCAAGGAAAGGGAGTTTCGGAAGGGAAGAAAAGTATCGCATTGGCTTTGATTTTTCAACATCCAACGCGTACTCTGGTAGACGATGAAATTGCAACACTCATGGAACGTGTTATCGTCACGTTGAAAGGGCAATTAGGAGCGGACTTAAGGAGTTGATATGGCGACATTAACCAAAGCAGATCTTGCTAAGCACTTAGACGAAGAAATTGGTTTAACAAATCGTGAAGCCAAAGAAATCGTTGATGAAGTGTTCAAACGTATTATCAATGCGCTAATTAATGGTCAGCAAGTCAAAATTTCAGGTTTCGGCAACTTTACTCTTCACGATAAAAAAGAACGTCCAGGGCGTAATCCAAGAACAGGTGAAGAAGTACCTGTTACCGCACGTCGAGTCGTGACTTTCCATAGTGGTCAAAAATTAAAGGCACGTGTTGAAAAACATGTTGGTAAAGAGATACAAGGACAGCAAGGACAAGAAAGTGAGCCAGGCGAAGCGTAAACGTTATTCGGGAAAGGATTTACCACCTATACCTGACAAACGCTATTTTACTATTAGCGAAGTCAGTTATCTATGTTCAGTAAAAGCATATGTATTGCGTTATTGGGAGCAAGAATTCCCCCCTTTAAAACCAGTAAAGCGCCGCGGTAATCGTCGTTATTACCAGCAACATGATGTTTTACTTGTAAGGCAAATAAAGAAATTGCTTTACGAAGATGGCTTTACGATTGAAGGCGCGCGCGCTCAACTGACTACAGCACCAGTAGCTAGTAAAACCACTAAATCTAATGACGTCGTGAAAACAATCATTGCAGATTTGGAAGGGCTATTACAAAATCTGCAGGCTGATTTGCAAGCTAGCTGATAAAACATTCAACTTATCATAAATAAGTTGTCAAATTAGCGGGATAGGCTAAAATACCGCTGCATCAATTTATTGATGTTTTAAGTCTTAAAAACGGGGCGTGGCGCAGCCTGGTAGCGCACTTGCATGGGGCGCAAGTGGTCGCCGGTTCAAATCCGGCCGTCCCGATTAGCTTTTGACTAGCCAAGGATGTGCAAAGCTATTATAAAATTAGCTTGTCTTTAGTCTTAATAAATCGCAAGGAAAATAGCGTGGAAAAAATCTGGCTGAAAAATTACCCACCGGGTGTACCTGCTGAAATTAATCCTGATGCTTATCATTCCCTAGTCGAAATTTTTGAAAAATCTTGCCAATTTTATCGCGATAGGCCGGCATTCTATAATTTAGGCGTAACGCTAACTTTTAATGATTTAGATAAATATACTCGCGATTTTGCAGCTTATTTGCAGCAGGAATTAAAGTTAAAGAAAGGCGATAGAATTGCGATTATGCTGCCTAATCTATTGCAATATCCTATTGTCATGTACGGCGCATTTAGAGCAGGCTTAATTGTCGTTAATGTTAATCCTTTATATACCCCTTTTGAGCTTGAACACCAATTAAATGATTCAAGCGCTGAAACGTTAGTAACCGTAACTAATTTTGCAAATACGGTAGAAAAAGCATTACCCAATATGCCTAAAATAAAGCATATTATTATGAGCCAAGTAGGTGACATGCTGCCGCCACTTAAAGCTTATGCTATTAATTTTGTTTTAAAATATATTTACAAAAAAATTCCTGCTTGGAATATTCCTCAGGCGATTTCTTTTAAGCAAGCATTAAAAAAAGGCAATGATTTATCTTTTTCACGCGTCGAAGTAAACAATCAAGATATTGCGTTCTTGCAATATACAGGTGGAACAACGGGTATTTCTAAAGGTGCTATGCTGACACATAGAAATATCATTGCCAATATTATGCAAGCAGATGCCTGGTTTAAAACTCTATTAACTGATAAAGGTGAAATTATTATCACGGCTTTGCCGCTTTATCATATTTTTTCTTTAACGGCGAATTGTCTTTATTTCTTTAAAATAGGCGGATTAAATGTATTAATCACGAATCCACGTGATATACCCGCTATGATTAAAGAAATGAGTAAATTTAAATTTACTGCCATTACTGCGGTTAATACCTTATTTAATGGTTTATTAAAAAACCCTCAGTTTGCTAAATTAGATTTTTCTGCATTACGTTTAGCATTAGGCGGTGGAATGGCAGTGCAAAAAGCGGTAGCTGAAAAATGGGAACATATTACTCGTGCTCCTTTATTAGAAGCTTATGGCTTAACTGAAACTTCACCTTGTGTAACAATTAATCCTATCACTGCAAAAGGATTTAATGGAACCATAGGATTACCTGTTCCTTCCACAGATATTTGTATTCTAAATGATGAAGATCAAGAGTTACCTATAAACCAAGCAGGTGAATTAGCTGTTAAGGGTCCTCAAGTAATGAAGGGATATTGGAATAATCCTAGCGAAACAGCCAAAGTATTTACTAAAGATGGTTGGTTGTTAACAGGTGATATAGCAACTGTCGACGATAAAGGTTACGTGCGTTTGTTGGAACGTAAAAAAGACATGATTTTAGTGTCAGGTTTTAATGTTTACCCTAATGAAATAGAAGATGTAATAGCAAAATTAGAAGGGGTAAGAGAGGTTGCTGTCGTCGCTGTTCAAGATGAAGCATCGGGTGAAGTGCCTAAAGCATTCGTTGTTAAAGATGATCCAGCTTTAACTGCGGAGGACATTATCAATTTTTGTCGTCAGCACTTAACACCTTACAAAATTCCTAAACAAATAGAGTTCGCCCAAGAATTGCCTAAAACTAACGTGGGTAAGATTTTGCGCCGTGCATTAAAGATGCCATCTCAAGGAAGTATTACCCAAACAAATTTATAGCTATTAATGTTAGTCCTTTGTTCAGGAAGATTTACAAAGCTATCTTGGTGTAAGATCAGATGACGTAATAGTGCAGGAATGGAATATGCATGCTACTCATCAGATCATAAAAGGCCTAGGTCAAGCTCATAGAAGGATTCAACAGCTAACTTTAAGTCAACATAACTATTTAAAAGAAATGATCAAATGGCAGGCAAGTCATTTAATAGAGCCTGCTGCGATTTTACAAAAAGCGCTTCAAGATTATTTAGAACATGATGGTAAGAATAAATTTAATCGTGATTTTGTTACTATTTTATTAAGTAAAAACGCTTTAGAAACCTCTAGTGATTATGTGTTGTTAAGCATCAAATTATTAAATAAGCATCACGGCAATTTACAAGCAGATAAACTGTTAGAGATGTTTAGTGCTTTTCTTTCTTTGTACCGATGTTATGAGGTTTATTTAAATCAAGAGGTAGTTCAAAAGTTAACATTAGTGGATATTTTCATTGAAAACTTTGAATTAGAAGTCATGCGTGCCAAGAGAGAATTGGCTAGATCTATTGCTAGAAACACACGTAAAGATAAAGATAATAAAAAATTAAATGCATGTTATGCATTAAAATCTTATATAAGTTTGCCGATATTTAAAAGAGTTTCTCTAAAATTAAAGCAAGAAATAATTGCTCATATTTTAAGTTTATTAATCGCTAATAAAGAAAATGAGTTATTAAGAAAGAGTGCAGTAGATATTCTCAGTAAACTACGGAAATATATAGATAACAGCAAGCGGCCAGAAATAATCGAGAAAATTCTAACATTATTTAAGCAGCATCCTAATGCAGAACATTGGCATCTCTTGCGTAAGTTTTATCATTATTTTTCACCCACAGAGCAGGAAGCGGTAGCAGAATTAATTTCTCAATTGCTGCCAAAAATGGAAAGTAAGGATCATTTAATCGTTTATGATTTTTTATCCTTAGTAAAACGTATGCTGCCTGATCAACAAAAGATACTATTACCTTCGTTGTTAAATTATATAGATAAGGAAGTTCAACACGATTTATTGGCGGGAAGCTTTCTAAACTTATTATTATTGTTAAGGAATAAAGTAGGTGAAGATGGTAAGCATATTTTAAATGAATATATAGAGAATAAAATTACCCCCTTTAATTTGTTATGGTATGAGCCAGGTTTATTGAGACGGGTATGGTTTAAGTTAAAAAAGAAAGAACAAACAATTATATTGACTGAAATACAATCGTTTTTAACAAAAGACCCAAGAGCACTGATTGTGCTAAGTGATATTTTTCCCTATCTACGTTTGAAAGTGCAAATGCGGTGTTTTGATTCTATTCAGCAGATTGATTATTCAAAAAATTCCGAAAACTGTCTGCCTCACCAAGCTCGTTTAAAGATAATTGCAACGATTTATCATCATTTAGAGGGTGAGGAAAAGCGAGGTTTTTTAGAGGAGCTTGAAGGTTTACTAGCTAAAAAAACGAGTGTTCACTATAAGCAGGTAAGAAATATCATTAAATACTTAAATGAAAATGAATCAAAAGAAATATATATAAACTTGCGCGAACGTCTTGAAACAGAAGCTGCTAAAAACAATGGACATTTTCGTATCTCTGTTAAAATACGGTTGGATTTAGTTAAAAAATCAGTCACATTTACAAATCATGAGAATAAACAGAAAATTGCTTTAACTTTATTTGACTTGATATGTAAACCCCCTTACAGTCAACTAACAAGAAGACTCGCAGCAATCACCCCTTTTATTCCTCACCTTAATTACGCAATTAAAATAGCGCTGATGATGAGGTTAATGTCTTTGCCTTCAAAGCAAACGGCACATAGGCAATTATATTCATTGCTTTATAACGCTTGTGAGGTAGATGTGAAACTGAACTTATTACAGCGCAGCATTTTTGCTGATGTGCAAACGAATTTACAATCACTTTCTCCTGAAATAGTGTCTCATGTCCGTAAGTTCATGTTTTAAACCTGCATGAAAAATTTCTATAGAAAGTGGGATATTTCACTAAGCTATGATATAATTCTGCGGTTAAAATTCACTGAAAATAGCAGCCCCTATGGATAACTCAATCGCTAAAGAAATTCAGAAAGTCAGTGTAGAAACTGAGCTAAAAAAGTCCTATCTCGATTATGCTATGAGCGTCATTGTAGGCCGCGCCCTACCTGATGTTAGAGATGGTTTAAAACCTGTGCACCGGCGTGTTTTATATGCTATGCATGAGTTAGGAAATGACTGGAATAAAGCGTATAAAAAGTCAGCGCGTATAGTCGGTGATGTCATCGGTAAATATCACCCTCATGGTGATACAGCGGTGTACGATACGATTGTTCGTATGGCCCAGCCTTTTTCGTTGCGCTACATGCTAGTTGATGGTCAAGGTAATTTCGGTTCTATAGACGGTGATTCTGCTGCTGCTATGCGTTATACCGAAATTAGAATGTCCCGTTTTGCTCATGCTTTATTAGCCGATATTGAAAAAGATACGGTTGATTTTGTCCCTAATTACGATGAAACAGAAACCGCACCTGTTGTTTTACCTACACGTATTCCTAATTTATTAGTGAATGGTTCATCAGGTATTGCGGTAGGGATGGCAACCAATATTCCTCCACATAATCTCACGGAAATTATCAACGCTTGCATTGCATTGATCGATAAACCGGAGTTATCAATTGTCGAGTTAATGGAGTATGTACCAGGCCCAGATTTTCCTACAGCCGGTATTATTCAAGGTAAAAACGGTATATTTGAAGCTTATCATACTGGTCGCGGCCGCATTGTTGTTCGTGCGCGTACGCATATTGAGTCCGATGAAAAAACCGGTAAAGAACGTATTATCGTGACTGAGCTACCCTATCAAGTAAATAAAGCAAGATTGGTAGAGCGTATTGCTGAATTAGTAAAAGAGAAAAAAATTGAAGGCATTACTGCCTTGCGCGATGAATCAGATAAACAAGGTATGCGAGTTGTTATCGAATTGCGCAGGGGGGAAAATGCGGAAGTTATTTCAAATAATCTCTTTGTACAAACCCAATTACAAAGTGTGTTTGGCATTAACATGGTGGCGCTCGCTGACGGCCAGCCTAAAATATTAAACCTAAAGCAATTAATTGAATTCTTCTTACGCCATAGACGAGAAATCGTCACCAGAAGAACAATTTTTGATCTCCATAAAGCCCGCGATAGAGTGCATATCTTAGAAGGGTTGGCTGTAGCATTAGCCAATATCGATCCTATGATAGCACTTATCAAAAAAGCTAAAGATTCAGCTGAGGCAAAAGCTGGATTAATGGAAAATGCATGGCAAGCTTCTCATGCTATCGATATTTTGACGCGCGCTGGTGAGAAAGATGCTGTTACACACATCACAGATGAATACGGCTTAACTGATCAAGGTTATAAGCTTTCTCCAGAACAAGCCCAAGCTATTTTAGACATGCGTTTGCATCGTTTAACCGGCTTAGAGCAAGACAAAATTGTTAGTGAACACAAAGAGTTGCAGCTTGTTATTAATGCGTTAAATGAGATATTACAGAACCCTTTACGGTTAATGGCCGTGATTAGGGATGAATTAAACGATGTAAAAGCGCAATTCGGTGATGAAAGACGCACTGAAATTACGGCCACTGAGGAAGGGGAAGTATTAATCGAAGACTTAATCCCTGATGAGGAAGTTGTAGTGACCTTGTCTCACGAGGGTTATGTCAAAACTCAACCTTTAGATATTTACCAAGCTCAACATAGAGGCGGCCGCGGAAAGTCTGCTACCACTATGAAAGAAGAGGACTTTGTTGAATATCTCATTGCTGCCCGTACCCACGATACCGTTCTCTGTTTTACTAACCACGGTAAAGTTTATTGGCTCAAAGTCTATCAATTACCTCAAGCTAACCGCGCTGCGCGCGGAAAGCCGATTATCAATATTTTGCCATTGGCGGAAGGTGAAAAAGTGAATGCCTTCTTACCCGTGCGTGAATATTTAGAAAATCAATACGTGGTAATGGCGACTTCTTTAGGCTTGGTGAAAAAAGTCTCATTGGTTGATTTCTCTCGTCCACGTTCATCAGGCATTATTGCTATTGCCTTAAATGAAGGCGATTACCTTGTTCAAGCAGATATTACTGATGGTCAGCATGACATTATGCTCTTTACCGATGCCGGTAAAGTCGTCCGTTTCCCTGAAGCCAAAGTAAGATGCATGGGGCGTCAGGCAATAGGCGTAAGAGGCGTAAAACTCCAAGACGGTCAACGCGTTGTTTCTCTCATTGTGTCTCGCGAAGGCGATATTTTAACAGCGACTGAAAATGGTTATGGTAAACGCACCGCGCTGGATGAATACCGATTAAGCGGTAGAGGTGGTCAAGGTGTTATCTCTATCCAAGTCAATGAACGTAATGGTTGCGTCGTTGGTGCATTGCAAGTCAATCCAGATGATGAAGTCATGCTAATTAGTAATAAAGGAACATTAGTACGCGTTCCCGTAGGAGAAATATCTTTAATTGGACGTAACACACAAGGTGTTCGCTTAATTCAATTAGGCGAGGGTGAATCTCTGGTCAGCCTTGAGCGTGTTGCTAGCCAAATTAACGTAGAAAAGGGAGAAGGGCAGGAATGAACCATCAAAAGGAACCAGTAATAACCATTGATGGCGCAAGTGGCACTGGCAAAGGAACTATTAGCCAAATACTTGCTACCCGTATGGGCTGGAAATTCTTAGATAGCGGCGCACTTTACCGTGTATTAGCACTGGCAGCACAAAAACATAGCGTTGCTTTTGATAATGAAAAGGCGTTAGAAGTGTTAGCCGAGCATTTAGATGTGCAATTTATCGCGCAAGAAAATGCCTTCCCTCGAATTATCCTCGAGGGTGAAGATGTAACTGAAACCATACGCACTGAAAAAATAGGTAATGCCGCTTCTATTATCGCTGCATTACCTGCTGTTCGTGCCGCTTTATTGAGCCGACAACGCGCTTTTAGGGAGTTACCTGGCTTAGTTGCCGATGGTAGAGATATGGGCACAGTCGTTTTCCCGGATGCAGAGCTTAAGATTTTCTTAACAGCAAGCTCTGAAGAGCGCGCTAGAAGACGTTTTAACCAGTTGAAGGATCAAGGGATAAATGTTAACCTAAGCGACCTTATAAAAGAGCTAAAAGAGCGTGACAGACGCGATCAAGAACGCACTGTTGCCCCCTTAAAGCCCGCTCAGGATGCCGTACGCATTGACACTGATTTTCTTTCAATAGAGCAGGTTGTCGAACGAATTGTTTCCGAGATCAAAGGAAAAAAGGCCTTTCCTGCTATCTCATACCCCGTGACTCTTGAGTTCGCTGAAGTGGGGGTAGCAGAGTAAGTACTAATAACATTAACCGTTGTTTTTGTAGTTGAGGTTCTAGTGAGTAAAAATACAGCTGAGTCTTTTGCACAGTTATTCGAACAAAGTTTAACCGATACCCCCATGTTACCCGGCGCCATTATCCCAGCAACCGTAGAAAGAATTGAAGATAAATACGTGGTTGTTGATGCAGGTCTAAAATCTGAATCCTATATTTCCATTGATCAATTCTACGATGAAGGCGGCAAGCTAGAAATCCATATTGGGGATGAAGTCAAAGTTGCGCTTGAAGTATTAGAAGACGGTTTTGGTAGCACTCGTCTTTCTCGTGAACGTGCAAAACGTCTTGAATCTTGGTCTCACTTAGAACGCGCTTTCGAATCCAAAGAAACCATTCGTGGTGTTATTGTTGGTCGTGTTAAAGGTGGTTTCACTGTTGAAATCAGCAAAGTACGCGCCTTCTTACCTGGTTCCTTAGTTGATGTTAAACCTATCCGTGATCCAGAAAGCTTTGAAGGTAAAGAATTTGAATTCAAAGTTATTAAAGTCGATCCTAAGCGTAATAATATCGTTGTTTCTCGCCGTGCAGTATTGGAAGCAGAAAGCAATGTTGAACGCGCTGCTGTTCTTGAAAATATTAATGAAGGTAACGAAGTAAAAGGTATAGTGAAGAACTTAACCGATTACGGCGCATTCATTGATTTAGGCGGCGTTGACGGTTTACTCCACATCACTGACATGTCTTGGAAACGTATCAAACATCCAAGCGAAATTTTAAATATTGGTGATGAAATTAAAGTTAAAGTACTCAAAATTGACAGAGACAATGTCCGTGTTTCATTAGGCTTAAAACAATTAGGCGGTGATCCATGGTTAGATATCAGCCAACGTTATCCAGTTGGATCTAAAATCAGTGGCCGCGTGACTAACATTACTGATTACGGCTGCTTTGTTGAAATCGAAGAAGGCATTGAAGGGTTAGTTCACGTTTCAGAGATGGATTGGACTAACAAAAACGTTAACCCAAATAAAGTAATTCACTTAGGTCAAGAAGTGGAAGTGATGGTGTTAGACGTTGATGCAGACCGTCGTCGTATTTCATTAGGTATTAAGCAATGCACACCAAATCCATGGGCAGCGTTTGCTGAAAATCATGAAAAAGGTGAGCATGTTAAAGGTAAGATTAAATCTATCACTGACTTTGGTATCTTCCTTGAATTGGAAGGCGGTATTGACGGCTTAATTTATCTCTCTGACATCGCTTGGAGTGAAACAGAAGCACAAGATACTTTACGTAAATACCAAAAAGGTGACGAACTTGAAGCTGTTATTCTTGCAATCGATGTGGAGCGTGAACGCATTGCATTAGGCTTAAAACAATTAAATGAAGATCCACTAGCAAACTACCTCATTGAAAATGAGAAAGGTACAGTAGTAACAGGTACCATCGTTGAAGTAGATCAAAAACAAGCTATCGTTGAATTAGCTGAAGGCATTCGTGGCGTATTACGTGCTACTGAAATGGCGGCAGATAAAGTAGAAGATGCGCGCACCAAGTTCCAAGTAGGTGATAGCGTTGAAGCGAAAGTCATGGGAACTGATAGAAAAGTCCATGCTATTACTTTGTCTATCAAAGCCAAAGAAGGTAAAGCACCTGCTAAGAAAGCAGCTAAATCCTCTACCAAAGCAGCCGCAGCAACAACAGGCACGGGTAAGAAGAAAAAAGCAGCTGATTCAGGCTTGAAGACTACCTTAGGTGATTTGTTTAAAGATCACATCAATGGTAGTGAAGAGAGTGAAGAGAAGTAAGTGTTTGACAACAAAAAAGGCCACTGTAGGTGGCCTTTTTTATTTGGTTATTGGAGAAGAACATGCAAGCGAGAGGTAAATTAGAAAATTTAATATCGTTCATAGATGATGTAAATGCTCGTAAGATTGATATTAATCAGCCCTTTGTATTAGACCTTGAACGCGTTGCTGACAAAATTGTAGTTGATTTAGAATACCAAGATAAATTAGTTGAAGCATTGCAAAATGAGAATTGCCCTAAATCTATAACAATAAATTTAAAAGGTACAGGCTTGCCTAACATACAATTATTTGTTAGCAGCTTTAATACCAAACCTAATTATTTAATTTCATTAACTTTAGATTTGTCTCGTGTAGACCTGACAGAAAAGGATTTGCTTGAATTGCTGAAGTTAACAAATAATCCAACATGTCCGCAAATAAAACTAGTTTTAAGATTATGTAATTTGCAATTGCAAGCAGCATTAGAATTAGCAAATACATTAGAAAATGGGGTGTATTTTCCTAATGTATTTGTATTAGATTTAAGTTGTAACCTTTTAACAAATAAAGGATTAAAGGCAATTTTGGATGTAATTGGCTCAGGAATTCAGTTAGACAAATTTTTTATAGACTTGTCACAAACTAAAGCATGGCCTGAAAAGGAAGATATTTTAAAAGCAGTCAGATACTTATCAATTATAGGGCTAAGCTTTGATGACCCAGTAATAGCTCACTGTCTAAAAAGAAATAATCTGCTCTTAAAGTATAGCCACAACCAAGATATGGTTAATTTAATTAAATCTATAAGTAAGAAACAACAAAAATATCAGGGATTAATTTCGAGTCCTTCTTTAATGTTCTTGGCGGCAAAGTCTTTTGTGCAACACACGTCTGATGATAGGCAAGCAGAAAATTTGCCTCAAGAAGTGAAAGAATTTATTGAGCGCACGAGAGTTAATGTAAATGATATTAGCTGTTTAGTACAAACACCTAGTCAGCGCTTCAATAACTGTTAAAATAATATTTTCATATAACTTTTAAGCTAACTACATGATCACTATTCACAATCAATTGCAGCAATCATTTCTTCGTGCCATACAGCAGGCATTTTCAGATACTAGCATTCAACCAGCGCTGGTAGAAATTACACATAGTACACAAGAAAAATTTGGTCATTATCAATGTAATAGCGCAATGAAGCTAAGTAAGATACTGAAGAAAAACCCAAGAGAGGTAGCTGAAGCGATAGTTTCAAATTTAAATTTGGTTGAAGACGGCCAGCCTTTTATAGAAAAGTGTGAAATTGCCGGCCCTGGTTTTATTAATATAAGCATTGATACAAATTATTTAGCAAATCGCACGCAAACTATATTGCACTCTGCTAAATTAGGCATGACAGAATCTCACCAACATGAGAAAGTGGTGATTGATTTCTCAAGTCCCAACACAGCTAAAGAAATGCAAGTTTGGCATTTACGTTCAACCATCATAGGTGACTGCTTAGCTAGATTATTCGAATTCCTAGACTACGACGTACTGCGTTTAAACCACGTGGGTGATTGGGGTACGGCGTTTGGCATGCTTATTGCTTACCTAAAAGAAGAAGCACCAGGTATATTAAATGGTACACAACAAACAGATTTAACACATCTTGTTACTTGGTATAAACAAGCCAAAAAACGTTTTGACGAAGATGCTGCGTTTAAAAAGCGTAGTCAGTTAGAAGTGGTGGCTATTCAAAGTGGTGATGCTTCTTCCTTACATGCTTGGGAAATTATCTGCGATATTTCACGCAGAGCTTATCAAGAAGTTTACGATTTATTAGACGTACATATCATAGAGCGTGGCGAATCATTTTATAATCCAATGCTTGCTGATGTTATTGCTGATTTAGAAAGTAAGCAATTAATCACCATTTCAGATGGCGCAAAATGTGTAATGATGCCTGGTTTTACCAATAGAGAAGGGGAAATTTTACCTCTCATTGTGCAAAAGTCAGACGGTGGTTTTAATTATGCTGCAACTGATATGGCTGCAATTAGACACCGTGTGCAAGAAGAAAAAGCTAACCGCATTATTTATATTACAGATGCGGGTCAAAGTATGCATTTTCAAATGGTATTCAAAGCTGCTGAACTAGCAGGATATTTAAATCCAGATAAGGTTGCGGTAAACCACATTGGCTTTGGTCTAGTCTTAGATGCACAAGGAAAAAAATTCAAAACTCGTTCCAGTGAAACGGAACGTTTAGTTGATCTTCTGCATGCCGCTATTAATAAAGCAAAAGATATTTTAATCGAACGCCAAGTGGATATGAGTGAAGCTGAATTAAATGAAACTGCAAAAGTTTTAGGTATCAATGCTATCAAATACGCTGATTTATCTAACAATAGAAGCAGTGATTATGTGTTTAGTTACGATAGAATGTTGAAATTTGAAGGTAATACTGCTGCATTTTTAATGTATTCCTATGTTCGTATAAATGGTATTAAGCGTAAAGTAGGTGTTGATATAGCCACATTGAAAAACTCTGTAACTATCAACTTGCAACATCCAAGTGAAATTGCTTTAGCGCTACAAGTAAATCAATTTGATGAAACACTTGATGTTATGGCAAAAGATTTATTCCCTCATCGTTTAACTGAATATTTGTTTAATCTAGCTGAGAAATTCAATGCTTTCTTTCGCGATTGCCGTGTAGAAGGTGATCCTGCGCAAGATTCGCGTTTATTACTTGCAGAAACAGTAGCAACAGTGTTAAAGCAAGGCATGAATATCTTAGGGTTAAAAGTCGTAGACAGAATGTAAGTGACCACGATCGGAGCCATTGTCATCCTGAACGGAGTTTGCCATCCTGAGCGCGCAGCGAAGGATCTGTTTTAAATCTTTTGATTAGATCCTTCGCTGCGCGCTCAGGATGACAAAGCTGGATGACAATGGCTCCATCAAGGTTATAAAACAAAAAAGAAGAAAAATCATTTCCTCAATGCTATTCTTGCACCCCTAAAAACAAGGACAAAGGAGTTTATCGTGCAAGGTAGATCAGATAAAGAAATCGAAATTCTATTTCAAACCATTTGTCGTTTAGCAAAAGAAGAAAATGCCGAAGCATTAATGCCCCTCATTGAAGATAATATGTTTATCCAAAATTATGCCTTTTACAAAAATAATCACCCTACACCTTTTTATTTATTAGCAAAAGAGGGAAATGAAAAAGCCATTAATTTTCTAAATAACAAATTTGAGCTATTACATGAAATATTAAAACAGGGCGGGCTGAGTTTAGATAAAGTTAAAGTTTTTTGGCCTAATAATAAAGAGCTTATAGAGGGTTACGGGGCAGGCGGGTATTTACATCTTGCTTGTGAAGTAATATTTAAATCACTATGTAAATTAACCTATTATGGCATCCTCGTTACGAATCTTGCTAGAGCTGGCCATTCTAAGTTAGTTATTGAAGTATTAAGAATGAATGAAATAAACAACGAATGCGTTGATCAAGGCAAATATGCATGGGAAACTAAATATAATTATAAAAAGATGGCGATTAAAGAATATCTGCAGACTGAAAGTATAGCGCCTATAATTGAGCTAATAAAAATAGAAAAAGATGCTTCTTTTAAACCTCGTTTAGCATTTACAGCGTTCCTTGATATGTATAACAAAAAAAATATAGAAGTACTCAATTCAATTTTAGCTTGTATAGACGCTGAAGGTATCAATAAATTATGTAACTACTTTAACAATAAAAATCTACTTAAAGAAGAAATTCTTGAAGATGCATCACTTCTACAATTGTTATCGCGATGTGACTATCCGCAATTACGTGAGACATTGGTAGATAAAACCCATATCAACAGAGAAAATTTACTTAAACAAGCAAGCAAATTGCATTATATAATGCGTGAAAAAAAAGTAAATTATGAAGCGGCAATCAATTTATTTCAATGTTGGTCTTTACCAATAGTAACACAGGTTTGGTTTTCTCAAGGCATACAATTAGTTAAAGATAATATCTTCCCTGCAGAAATTTTCTTACTTATTTCTTCGTTTATTTTGCAAAATCCTGATGCAATGACAAGTAATATTTTTAACAATTACAAAAATATCAGATGCAATGCCCAAAGTTTTTTTCAGCCTATAATGCGTGAAGCAGTAATATCTAAAAGTGAAGAAATAATTAGAAATTACGAAAATAGATTCAATTGATAAGTTTATCTTAGTCCTTCTCTCCTAAGTTAAGCGAAGGACTAATAGTGAAATTATTTAACCGCTTCCATAATCGCAGCAACGCCCATGCCGCCAGCAGTGCAAATGGAAATTAATCCTCGACCTTTACCATATTGATGCAGCATCTTTGCTAGTGATCCAACAATTCTTGCCCCTGTCGCTGCAAAGGGATGACCTAATGCCACACTGCCACCTTTTACATTTAATTTGCTCATATCAATAGAACCTAATGCAGCTTCACGATTTAAAAATCGCCTGCAGTATTCATCCGATTCCCATGCTTTAAGCGTACATAAAACTTGTCCTGCAAATGCTTCATGAATTTCATAAAAATCGAAATCTTGCAAAGATAAATTGTTACGCTTTAATAGCTCACTTACCGCATAAGTAGGTGCCATTAATAAACCTTCTCCATGTACGTAATCAACCGCTGCTACTTGTGCATCTACCCAGCGCGCTAAAAGCGGCAAATTTAATTTATTAGCACTTTCTTCTGTGGCAAGAAATACTGCTGCTGCGCCATCAGTCAATGGGCTGCTATTGCCTGCTGTTAACGTCCCTTTATCAGAGCGGTCAAATACAGGTTTTAATTTAGCTAATTTTTCCATTGATGTATCATCACGCAAGGTGCCATCACGTTTTAAACCGGCAAATTCAAACACTAAATCATCGTAAAAACCTTGTTGATAAGCGGCAACCCCATTCTGATGACTTTTTAATGCTAACGCATCCTGCGCTTCTCTAGGGATCTGCCATTCCTTTACCATTAATTCACAATGTTGACCCATAGACAAATGGGTGCGTGGTTCAACTACAGCAGGGTATTGCGGTTTAAAATCATGAGGGCGCAGAGAAGCTAGAATTTTTAAACGGTCTTTAAAACTTTTTGCTTCTTTATAAGCTAATAATTTTTTTGTTAAGGCTCGTCTTAGCATAATCGGCAAATCACTATTTGTATCCACGCCGCCTGCTATG
>BMAH01000060.1 GCA_014132615.1 Gammaproteobacteria bacterium | reverse complement strand
CTATATTGTGGCTCAACATCCCGAGTGTTTGCCTATCAGCAGACAGGTCAAACCTTAATTAAAGTAAGTTATTGATTTTTAAAAAATAGATTTTTATTTACGAAAAGCGGTTAAAATATAAATATCTATGAGCACTATTGCCGTTTTTCTCTGGAATAAATCACCTCGCTGCTCAATTAGCACGATGATGGTTAATACCCAAAATATGGCTTATTTGAAATCACCCACTATTGACTATCTTCCAAAAAATTTCTTAGGGTTTAGAAAAAATGCAAAAGCCATTATTAAACAATTTTTTTCAGAAATAATCCGCATAAATAAAGTTACTAACGAACCCATTATCATTGAATTCAAAATTGTATTTCATGCACACGATATCCCCTATTTAATTCCAGCCAAAGAAAGTGTGCTTGTTTACAAAATATTCAATAAATATCTATCTAAAACGAAAAAGCAAATTAAACAATTAAAAGTTAATCCGCAATTACGTAGACGATTATCTGGCGCCGCTCTAAAGCGTTTCAAAAAGGAATTAAGAAATTTACATTTAGTTAGTCAAACACGGGAAACTCATTTTGAATATCATTTATGGACAGTTGCCTTGCATGCCACTAACTCCACTTATAAAGTAAAGCTTCATCAAACTAAGAAAAAATTAACGGATGCTATGTGGAAAGAAGCTATTTAGCCCTATCCCTTACCATTTCACTCTAACTCTACAAGAATAGTTAAATTTAGCGTACACTACGCCCGTTTAAATGGAAGCGTAATGCAGGAGATTTTTTATGTTTAGAAAAAGTGGTGATTTTTGTGTTTGGAAAAAGCGTAATGGTGACTTACCTATATCCAATATAACAATTATCGATGACAGTACATTTGCTACTTCTCAAGGAAATATACTTAAAATTTGGGATAGTGTATTTGGCGATTGTACACAAACGTTAACGGGACATACTAAGCGTATTTCAAAACTTATTACTCTACCACATGGTAAAATTGTAAGCGCAGCAGGCGGATATATAAGAATTTGGGACAGCGCTAGTGGTAGATGCTCAGAAACTATTCACGCACATACTTCCGAAATTCGCAATCTCGTAGCTTTATCAAACGATAAATTTGCTACATATTCTTTATATGATGGCAAGGTAAAAATTTGGAATGGCAACACTTGTGAGTTTATTTTAGAAACCCCAACGTATTCTATTAGCAAATTAATAGAATTAAGTAATGGTAGTCTGGTTTGTAGCGCTGGAAATGTGCTTAATATTTGGAATTATCAGCAAGGAATATCCTTAGAGCTTAAGCATAGTAAAGCAATTGAAATTAATGCATTAACTGCATTAAAAAACGGTAATTTTGTAACTGCCGCTGATAATAACACTATTCAAATTTGGCACGGTGAAACTGGCGATTGTTTACACTCATTGACTGATTTTAAAAATTCTATTTGCACGGTCAAAGCTTTAGATAATGGAAATTTTGTAAGTTATGATAAAGACAGTAAATTGAAACTTTGGGATAGCACTTCTTTCAGGTGCTTAAATACACTAGATGCACCTAAATTAATTTCTTTAAACCCTTTACCTAACAATAATCTTATTAGTGCATTAATTGATGGTACTATTCAAATTTGGGATATAGAAACTGGCTTTTGTTTTAAAACACTAGGCAAAAAGTCTAAAAAAGAAGGCATCGCTTCATTAGCTGTGCTGCCAAACAATGTCATTATAAGCGGTTCAACAAAAGGTACTCTTCAAGCTTATAACCCACAAACCTGTAAAGAAAAAATGGGTAGAAAGAGCCTCACTTCAAGCTATAATATCATGCCTGAAGAAGTGGAAAGTAAAAAATATCATTCAAACTCAAGCGTGCTTTTTCCACCTGCAGTAAAAAGCCCGCGAAGTTTACTACGCAGCAGCGGAAAGTATCAAACTCTAAACTCGTAATTAGCTTAATCAATTAACTACTGAGTGAAATAGCTTAGTAGTTATATTTAATGAATTTTGCAAACAACGCAAATTAACTGTGTTCCATATTCAACTCTAGATACAGGATATCAAGCCATTAAAATATTAGCCCGTACAGCTATACGCACTGAAAGTAACACACTTCTTCAATTGAGAAGAGAGGGGGAAATTAATAACAAAGTATTTCATATATTGCTATAAGAGTTAGATTTAGAAGAAATGCGCAGCAAAACACTAAGAATTTAATAAATTGCACAAAAATTGACATTCCCCAATTATTAGTATATTATTTGGACAAATTGCTTGTTCGAATTGGTGGAAAATGAAAAAAATTACCCTAATATCAATAGCTTTAATACTTAGCCTAGGCTTATCCGCTTGCCAACCTATGCTTTTTGGCATGCCTGAATCTCAATTTAAATCATTACCCCGTGATCAGCAAAACAAAGTGATTGCTAGTTACAACGAAAGAAAGCGTATAGAAAAACAAAATGAACCTCTTATGAATTTTATTGGCGTTGCTGCGATTATTGGTAGAGCGGCAATCGTTTAATACTAGTCTCATTGGCGGTTTAATCGTCAATGAGACTTTACATACGTGTAAATCCTTTCAAAGACAAAACTACCTATTAATAAAATAATCATCGTATAAACTGCGATAGGTGCAGTTTGATAAGTATATATTTCAAGGATTACAAACATGGCTAAGCATAAAACTAATGAAATAATGACTAAATTTTTATTCGCACCTGTTTGCTTAAGTATGCGTAAATGGCCTGCATTAACTGCCGCATAAATTAATAAAAATGCACCGCTGCCCATCATTGCAATGCCTGCTAAATCAAAAAAGAAAATAAATAATAAAACGCAAAGACTAGTTATCAGCAATCCACCTGATGCACCACGCCATTCTGTTCTTGCAAAAAAAGCGGGTAATTCCCCATCGCGGGCAATCATATAACAAACATTTGCACCACCAAAAAGTGTCGCATTAATCGCAGATGCAGTTGAAAATAAAGCAGCAATCGCAATTAACTTAAAACCCATGCTGCCTAAAAAAGGTTTAGCTGCTTGCGCCAAAGCATAATCTTTTGATGCATAAATTTCTTGAATAGGCAGATTGCCTACAACAGTAATAGATACTGCTAAATAAATAGCGATGACAATTAACACACTGAGGTAAAGAGCGCGTGGTAACATCTTTTGGGGATTTTGCATATCACCTGCCGCATTGGTGATTAATCCAAAGCCTTCATAGCCAATAAATAATACGCCGGCGCCAAAGAAAATATGTTCTATGCCCGACCAATGAGTGGGAGATAAGTACGCAGGCTTTATAAAAAATAATCCTAATGCAGCAAAGATAAGTAAAATTCCCACTTTTACTGCCACAATAAAAACCTCAGCCTTACCAACTGAGCCTGCGCCTAAAAAATTGACGAAAGAAAATAAAATAACAATGCCTGCTGCTACCGCCTTAAAAGCAAATGCACTAGGTGTCACTGTAAAAAAAGTAAGAAAATAAGCAGCAAAACCTTGAGCATAAAGTGCAATGGCAATAATGTATCCTACCCACATGAATAGATTTACACCGCCGCTTATTACTCCAACTCCCCAACCACGGACTAAAAATTCAACGGCGCCACCTACTGATGGATAACGCACGCCTAATTTAGCATAAGAATAAGTAGAAAATAATGCTACAATGCCGCCAATTAAAAATGAAATCCACATGGCAGAACCCGCAGCTTGCGCGACTACACCTAGAATTGAAAAGATGCCGGCGCCTATCATTCCACCAATGCCTATGGCGATAGCGCCTGCTAAAGAAATAGAATTAGATTGCATGCTCATAAATCCTTTTATTTGCATTACGTAAACTACGGTTATTTTTTCGCTTTTTTCTTTTTCTTCACTTTAGTTGTTTTAGTCTTTTTACCTTTATTAGTTTTAGCTTCTACGCTTTTCGCTTTCCATCCTCGACTACTAAACCATTCATCGCCGTAAGAGAGAAAAATCTCTTCACCTTTCTTAATAGTTCTCATTGCCTTGATGGTTGCTAAACGCTTTTTAATATTGATGTGATAATCACCATTAGGCTCTTCAGAATGATTATAAATGACACCAAAACCGGTAAAAATTGCGTACTTTCCTTTGGCATCGAAGTAAAAATCTTCTAATACTTTATCGCCGCCTTTAGACACAATCATGTAGCATTCTTCAATCTTTTCACCTTTTTTAAAGGTTTTTTCAGCATATACACCATAGCCATGCAGCTTGGATTTTTTAACTACAATTTTACCTCTGAATAATTTTGCTTTCATAATACCTAAGACTTATTCTAAAAATGCATGTTATCGTCTTCGAGAAGTGAAATCCAGAGATAGGATGGGAGGTTATTCATTTTTATCACTGTTTTTTCTTTCGCGTCTCAATAATTCCTGCTTTCGTTCAACACCCCATCTATAACCTGATAGTGATCCATCTTGCCTTATCACTCTATGACAAGGGATAGCAATCGCAAGCTTATTTGCTGCACAAGCTGATGCCGCTGCACGCGTAGCACTAGGGCATCCTATTTGTTTTGCTAGCTCGGTATAACTTAACGTACTACCTAGAGGGATGGCTCTTAATGCCTGCCATACACGCTGTTGGAAAAGCGTGCCTTGTATATCTAAGGGTAGATCTAATGGCTGATGCGGCGATTCTATAAACCCAACCACTTGCGCAATTAGCTGTGCAAATTGTTTATCGTCCCCGACTAAATTAGCGTTAGGAAACTGATCTTGTAATTCACAGATTAATTGCTGAGCATCATCGCCTAATGAAATAGCACATATTCCTTTTTGGCTCATGGCAACTAAAATAGCACCCAATGAACACTGGCCTATAGCAAAATGAATAGTGACATTAAGACCACCAGCCCGATAGGCTTTTGGGTTCATACCAAGGAATTGCTCAGCCGTCTCATAAAAACGGCTGCTTGAGCTATAACCCGCATTATAGATAGCATGGGTAACAGTCTCTGCGCTGATAAGCTCTTTTCTCACTCGTGATGCTTGATGCGCTTTTGCATAACTTTTAGGCGTAAGTCCGGTTGCTTCCTTAAAAAGCCTATGAAAATGGTAAGGGCTTACACCAACTGCTTGGGCTAATTCTTTGAAGTTAATTATCTCTTCATCATTCTCTAATAGCTTACAAGCAGTAAGGATACGGTCTGTTAACTTTTCTCGGCTTATTTTCTTGCGTTTATTCAATGGATTGACTCGATTCATCATTATTTTGTACCAATTGTAACAACATTTAAAATCACGACACACTCCGAATCTTGCTTTAAATAGTTTAAGCTCTCTTTAAGCATTATTTGGTAAAGTATACGCATAATAAATACTAAAAGTTATGAGGTGTGAATGCGTGGTTTTCTAACTCTTCCAGCTAACGCAAAAATTTTAACCATTCATGATGAAAACCTAGGGCAACGATTCATACTTAATAAGGATAGCTTTCTTTACAGCAAACCACCCACAAAAAGGCTAGATAAATTAGCAAGACGCGCAACTGAAGAAAGTAAAGAATTTATTGATGATAATTCTGATCAATATATCGTTGTAGATAATAAGGAAAATCAAGCGATAGGCGTTGTATGTAGACTTAATAAAGGTCAACGTGTAATGGCTAATAAGTTAGATAATAGGGATGGTTTTTATGAAGTAGTGTCTTATTCACCTGTGGGTGAAAAGATAGACGGCGTGCCTGAGAGCGGCAGGGAGATTGAAATAAAGCAAAGAGGATTTGTGCTAAGCTCCTACCTTAGGAAGGATAAAACCCAAAAAGAGAGTTTCGAATCCACCTCAAACCAACTATTTCCTGCTGGTGACTTAACCTCACAAGTGAAGCAAAGTATTTTTGGAGATTGCTTTTTATTAAGTGCTATATTAGCAATTTTGAATAGTAAACCAACCGGCGAGCAATTTATAAAAAGCATGATGAAGCAAGATGGTGATTACACCATTGTTAGACTTTATCATCCTGAAACGGGTGAACCAATCTATTTTAAAATTAATAATTCTTATTACCATATTAATAATTGGAATACCGTTAAGCACACTGGATTGTGGGTGCATATTTTAGAAAAAGCTTATATCGCTTTAGGATATATTAGCGCTCCCAAGACAAGTGAAAATAAATATCAGCGCACCTACTCTTGTTTTGATGAAATATACGGAAAAGGTGGAAAACCCTCTACCGCTTTTAAAATCTTAACTGGCCAAGAGGTAAGTGAAGTTCCAATCTATGCACCTTATCGCTTACCAGGAACAGACGGCAGTATCATTTCTGCTGTAAATACCTACAGCACATTAAATCCGTTAATTGAATTTATGTCAGAAGATGAAAACGATACATTGGATCAATTTCTTGCGGATTATTTTGAAAAAGACAATAGCAATGTAAGCTTAAAAAGCTTGCTCCAAAAGATAGAGCAATTAAACCATTCTAATATAGAAGCAGAAATTGATAATACTTTTTCTGATGAAACAAAAAATTTGTTAAAAAGAATTTGCTCTATTGATAATAAAGCAGCAACTTACCTAGACTTATTAGTTCAGTACATCACCAAGTATTATGAGTACAAAGTACTACCAGACAACCCGTTAGGAGAAATTTTTCCTAGCATTAAAATGATTACCGAGTTTGGGGAATACCTCTATGGGCAACTTTCTAAAGACCCTGAATTAATAGATAAATTAACTAATAATAAAGATGTAGTTTGGACTCACAAGGAAGTTACTGATCTAATAATTAAAATTCAAACTTCGCTCCCTGAACTACCAAGTCATTTAAGGGAATGTTTTGATGCAAGATTAATACCTAAAAATGATGATGATTTCCATGGCACACACGGAACAGGGCTGTATTCGAGCAGAATGCAAGATATGTATAATGATATCTCTTCTGCACTAGATCGTGGGGAAGTGCTTTGCTCTTGCACACTCGCTAAATTTGATAAACACATACCTGGATTGCGTTCACATCATGCTTATGCTATCCACAGGGTTCATGAAGAAGAAGAGGATGGCATAAAACGAAAATTTATTACGTTATACAATCCATGGAGCCATACTGGCAGAAAGTATCTTGATACATCTCATGTAGTTGAAGGACAAGTTGCTGAAGAAACACAAAACCCAGAAGTAGAAATCGAATTATGTGATTTTGATAGATACTTTTTTAGTTATGCAACAGGCCGGTTTATTGCGCCACAGCAAATACAACATGAAAGCCAGCAAATTACCACGAAACCACAAAAGAATTTCTTTTTACGGCATTGGAAATCAATTACTACTTTTACTGGCACTTACGCATTAGGCGGATTATTAGGTGGCTTAGCCATTGGAATTGCTTTCGCAATAACAGGTGCTGTACCTACTTTTGGACTAAGTATTTTTGCTATCCCGGTGTTTGGAGCGATGGGAGCAGTAGCTGGCGGCGCATTAGGAACACTAATGGGTGCTTCATCTGGTTCGCTGGGTAACCTTATTGTAGATAGTCTTATCAAAAAGAAACCTGCAGCCAATACCTCTGCGCCCTATGGACAAAAAGGTAGCACAACAAATTTCCATAGAACATTTCGCAGCGGGCAGGATGGCAAAAGGGAACCAAATCGAGGCCCAAGCACTAGTGACGCTCCACCAAAAATCGCTCGTACTGCTAGTAGCAATTCACTTTCTTCAGGCCCAAGCTCTAGGACTTCTACTAATGATGAATTGGCTTCGGAAGGTGAAAAGACTTCTGGAGATGAAGGAAAAGGCAAAGAAATTGTAAGAGACGGCTATGCTTCTTGCGAAGAAAAAACCACCATTGTGAAAGGTAATACTTTAACTATAAAGGCTATCTAGAAGTCATTACTACTTTAATTTTATTATTAAATTGATTTTCTGCATGCAAAATTTGCTGCATATTTTCTTCTGTCCAAATAGTTAGAGTCTGCAAAATCAAACTCAACTCCTTTCCTAATATTGTCAAAGAATATTCCACTTTTAATGGCAAAACAGGAAATGCCTCCCGCTTAATTAACCCGTATTTTTCTAATTTTAATTATGGCAATTTTATTTAAAGAAACTTACCGCTTCGGGGAATTAAAACGTGAGGTATATAAAATAATGAAAATAGCTAAATTAGCCTTATCTTGCGCTTTATTCGCAACAATCACAGGTTGTGCCAGTATTGCGGGTGATAACTCACGTGCAGTGAAAGTTGAATCTTATCCTTCTGGTGCAGGCATTTATGTTGATAATCAACAATACGGCGTTACACCAGCTGTTATCAACTTACCAACCTACATTTACGGTGGCAAAAGCGTCACTGTTAGAAAATCAGGTTATCATGATCAAACATCGATGGTTAACACCAAATTCCAACCCATTGCATTGCTAGACATTTTATTCTGGCCTACTTTTGTTATTGATGCAGCGACTGGTAGTCTCGTTAAAATTGATCCTGCTAATACCAATCTTCATTTCAAAATGCAAAAAGCATAAAATAATAAATTCACTTGCATCGTTTCTCGATGCAAGTGAATTAAAAAATTATTTAGGCGTTACAATATTAAACATCATTTCAAACTGATCGAATAACCCCATAAATTCGCTTACTTTAGCTTTGTCACCCGTTACATTGATATCCCCATTCTTTACTGCTTCTTCTACTGTTTCTTGTTTTAATATCACTTTATCAAATGCAGTGCGCGTCAAATTAAGCGTTGCATCCGCGTTAGTTATTTGCTTTTTAGGGGTGTAAATTAACACAGAATGTTGCAATGTTAATGCGTATTGTTGGTTAGTATCAGTGAAGTTAAGATTAATTATTATTTTTTTATCGTTAGCTTTTTCACTATTTAATTTAATGCCCATGTAATCTAAAAACATATCAATAGGCATGGCTTTCAACGTGTCAGGACTTGCTGTTTCTGTACCTTGAAATGGCGGCACACCATTTCTTAATTCATAAGCGCCCATTAAATATTCATTACGCCATGTGGCGTTCTCTGCTTGATAACCTAATTGTTCGAATGCATTCGCTTCTAATTCGCGTGCTGCTTGATTGCTAGGGTCTGCAAAGACAACGTGATTCATCACTTGTGCAACCCACCTGTAATCACCGCGCGCATAATACTCTCTAGCTTTCTTGATAATTGCTTCTGCGCCACCCATAAATTCAACATAGCGTTTGCTTGATTCAACAGGTGAGTGCGGATTTAAATTAGCAGGATTTGAATCATACCAACCAAGATAACGCTGATATACCGCTTTTGCATTATGACTCACTGAACCATAATAACCACGGTTATACCATTCATCACTTAAGCTCTTAGGTAAAGTTAACATGTTTCCCACTTCAGTTAATGTGTAACCTTGGTTCATTAAGTGTAGTGTTTGATCATGTAAGTATTTATACATATCACGCTGTTTTTCTAAGAAATCGACAATTTTTTCCTGCCCCCAAATAGGCCAAGTATGTTGAGAAAATACCACTTCTGATTTATCACCGAATGATTCTATTGCTTCATTTAATGTCTTCCACCAAGCTGCTGCATCTCTTACTTGAGCACCGCGCAAGGTATAAAGATTATGCATAGTGTGCGTTGCATCTTCTGCTATGCAAAGTGCTTTAAATTGCGGGAAGTAAATAAGCATTTCAGCAGGTGCTTCTGTATTAGGTGCCATTTGGAAAAATAATTGTACGCCGTCTACGATGCGCTTCTCCCCAGTTTTGGTAATAGTATCTGTAGGTGGAATTAGTGTAACGTCACCTAAAGATGTTGTTTTACCTAATGCACTATCAACTTGCCCTTTTTCACTTTTAGGCAATAATGCACCGTACATATAAATCGCTCGTCTACCCATCGCATTACCCGCATATACATTTTCACTCACAGCTGCTTCTAGAAAGCCTTGAGGTGCAATAATTCTTACTTTACCAGCTTTGACCTCTTCCTCTGTTGTTATTCCTTTCACCCCGCCATAGTGATCAACATGGCTGTGTGTATAAATAATAGCGACTACGGGTTTTTTAGGTCTGTGTGCAAAGTAGAGTTCTAACGCGGCTTTAGCTGTTTCTTTACTGATTAAAGGATCGATAATAATTAAACCAGTATCACCTTCGATAATATCCATGTTAGATAAATCATAACCACGCACTTGATAAACCCTATCTACTACTTTGTATAAACCATTATTCATATTTAATTGAGCTTGGCGCCAAAGACTAGGGTTTACTGTCATAGCAGAACTAACAGCGGATAAAAATTTATAGTCATTCAACGACCATACGATATGTCCATCGGCATTTTTAATAGTTAAATCAGGTGAAGTACCTATAAAACCCTGTTTAGCTAAATCAAAATCGTCGCGATTTGAAAAAGGTAAATCTTTTAAAACGGCTTCTTGTAATTGTTTTGTTTCAGCCGAGGCATCCTTGGGCAAAGATAGTTGATCTGCAGCAAAGGCTGTGAGACTAAAAGAAAATAAAAATAAAAATCGAACAAACATAAATTAGTCCTTTAATTTTATGTATGTTCTATTTATAGCATTAACTAGTTAAAGAGGGAATCTATGGGTTTATGAGCACCTAACAATTGACGAGACTCATTCTGCACTTAGCAGCTATCCTTCTACTATAGAAATGAAATCCTGTATGCAACGTGGCGATATTATACTGTCATCTCTTTATGTTACTGTCATTCTAAGGTTTGCAGAGGTGGCAGTATTTCATACGGAATTACGGTATTGCGTATAGGAATAAAGTATTATGTTTATTTGACTACTCAGTAGTATTCCAACTACTTCTTCCCCTCTCTATGCAACAAACAATGATGAATATCAGTCGCTGCGATTGCTGCTTGTGCATAGGCCGTCACTATCTGATTCAACCCCTCAACCACATCGCCTGCTGCGTATAAACCTTCTATGCTAGTACGTTGATGATGATCAGTTGTAATGCAGTTATTTTCTCCGCATACAACTTGCAACTGCTGCGCTAACGAGGCATTGGCTCTAGCACCTAATGCAGCATAAGCTGCATCAAAAGATAATTTTTTTTGATTGTCTAATAAAATAATAATTTTATTATTTTCATTAATGACATCGTTAATATTGTTAATATTTACTTTGATATTGGCTTCAGCAAACTTTTGCTTTAATGAAAGAGTTAATGCAGAAGCAGGTAAAAATACGGTAATTTTATTTGTATAAGAAAGTAAAAATTTTGCTTCATTTAGCGCATGTTCGCCATTACCAATTACTGCTATTTCTTGATTAATTACCTCAAAACCATCACATACCAAGCAATGTCTTAACAAACCTTTATCAATTAGTTTTTTAACGTGAGAAACAGTTGGCTGCACATCCGTACTTCCTGTTGCCAGCACAACGTAATCCGCTTCACAATTACTTTTTTCTGAGCTAATTTTAAATTTATTATTTTTCTCTAATTTTATTACGACTTCATTAATAATTTTTACTTGGTAATAGGCAACTTGCTTTCGTAAAGCACCTAAAATATCTTTTCCCGAAATGCCATTCACTGCGCCGGGATAATTATGAGAAAGTGGAATAAGTGCTGCACGACTTGCCTCACGATCAAAGAGAATGACGTTTCGTTTGAAACGAGCTAAATAAACAGCACATAAAAGACCGGCTGGACCACCGCCTATAATGACACAGTCATAATTACCTAACGAATTAGTACTCAAGAGCTGCTCCTTTACTCATTATTATTGTAACCTAAACTATGATAGACTAAGCAAATCAATTCCATTTCATGAGGTGATGAGATGACTGACAAAAAACAAATGCCACCACGCGAGATTCCTACTCACAAACATCCTGATCAGCAACAACCTGTTAAAGACCCGGATTTATCGCCCAGTAAGCAAAATCCAATTAATCCTGAAACAGATGAACCAACTAAGCAAAAATAGTTTATTTTTTAAAATTCAGTGATTGTTTTACTTGTAATAATTCTGCCCAGGGATCTTCTTTCAATTTATTTAAGCGTTCAAAAATATTATTGATATTGAAAGAATCTGATTTAAGTTTAACTGTTAATTCATCCCAAGCAATTGGGGTGGAAACAGGGGCGTGTGCCTTAGCTCGCGTTGAATAAGGAGCAATAGAGGTCGCGCCTCTTTGATTACGCAAGTAATCAATAAAAATTTTGCCCTTTCGTTTAGCTTTACTCATAGTGCCAATATATTTAGTAGGCTCTTTTTGTACTAGATAATCAACAAACGCTTTAGCAAAAGTAGAGACATATTCCCAATCATGCAAACGCTTGATTGGCACAACCACATGCAAGCCCTTACCACCTGTGGTTTTAACAAAGCTAACTAAATTCAATTTTTCTAATTCTTCTTTCACAAAAAAAGCTGCCTCAATCACTCTCTTCCACGGCACATCATCAGCAGGATCTAAGTCAAACACGACTATGTCAGGTTTTTCTATCTTATCAACATGACATCCCCACATGTGAATTTCAAGCACACCTAATTGAACTAAAGCAATTAGGCCGGTTACATCCTTTACATAAGGATATTGATCTGTTTTTTTATTCTCTTTGATATCAATTGAATATAAATCTTTTTGTTGATGTTCATTTAAATGCTTTTGATAAAAACATTCTTTCTTATAACCACTAGGGCATCTCACCAAGGTTAACGGTCTTTTTACAACATAAGGAAGCATCCATTCTTGTATTTGATTATAGTA
The DNA here is from genome assembly GCA_014132615.1 of Gammaproteobacteria bacterium. Classification (GTDB taxonomy): domain Bacteria; phylum Pseudomonadota; class Gammaproteobacteria; order DSM-16500; family DSM-16500; genus Aquicella. The sequence continues at coordinate 54,585 of BMAH01000060.1, read as the reverse complement.
ATCTGCTAAATCGAATTTAGTAATTTTACCTTCGGGATATAAAATTTTATCAGGATGCGTTAATTTAAATGACTCTGTAGAGGTTACTGGTTTTTCTTTGACTATTTTTTTATTTTTTTCACTTCCATTAGAATTCCAAGTCTTAACTCCTTTAGCACCTGCAATTTGTTCCATTGTCTTTTGACTCACTACGCTTAACGATTTCTTCTCAGTAATATTGTAATCTGTTTCGGGCTTTGCATATTTATCATCTAATTTCATTAATAGCCAATTTTTTGGATCATTTTTAAATCTAATTAATTTCCACAATCCTTTTAATTTTTTACCTTTTAACGTAAAAGTTAAATCACCCTTTTTATATGCCGCATGGGCATCACCTTCTGGAATCCACCTACCTTCATCCCATAACATGACTGTACCACCACCGTATTCTCCTGCAGGGATAATTCCTTCAAATGAACCATAAGCAAGTGGATGATCTTCTACATGCACCGCTAAATGCTTAACGTGTGGATCTAGACTAGGGCCTTTAGGCACAGCCCAACTTTTTAAAACACCATCTAATTCTAAGCGAAAATCATAATGCAAATGACTAGCAGCATGCTTTTGAACAATAAATAATAAATTTGATCCTGTCTTTTCTTTTTTTCCATAAGGCTCTGGTGTACGTTTAAAATTACGCTTTTTATGATAAATTTTTAGCGTCATATTTTAACACCTTAGCTATTAACAATGACCCCACCATTGGGGTGTAACATTTGACCTGTCATGTAAGAAGCATCGTCTGATGCTAAAAATACATAGCAAGGCGCTACTTCTTCAGGTTGACCTGCTCTTTTCATGGGAACATTTTTTCCAAATTTTTTAATATGTGATTGACTAAAAGTAGATGGAATTAATGGTGTCCAAATAGGTCCTGGCGCTACACCGTTTACACGTATGCCTTTTTCCACTAATGATTGCGATAGTGAGCGAGTCAATGCAACAATGGCACCTTTAGTTGCAGAGTAATCAATTAAATGATCACTGCCTTTATAGGTTGTTACAGAAGATGTATTGATAATGCAACTGCCTTTTTTTAAAAAAGGTAATACGGCTTTAATCATGTAAAAAAAAGAAAACACATTGGTAGTAAAGGTTTTTATTAATTGCTTGGAAGAGATTTTTAAAATACTGTCTTGAGGATGCTGTTCAGCTGCATTGTTAACTAAGATATCTACCTTTTTTAATGTCTTTTTTATTTTCTTAACAGCTTGCTGACAAAATTTTTCATTCCCAATATCCCCAGCAATTAATAAACACTCTCTACCTAACGCTTTCACTTCCGATTGCACTCTCTTAGCATCTTTGTGTTCATTTAGATAAATAATCGCAATATGTGCACCTTCTTTTGCATAGGCAAGCGCAATAGCATGACCTATTCCACTATCACCGCCTGTGATAATAGCAACCTTATCTTTTAATTTTTTTAAAGTATGATGAGAACTTGCAGTAACCTTGGGTTTAGGTTTCATTTTATATTCTAAACCTGGCTGTCTATGCTGTTTTTTAGCTTTAGTAATTTGTTTTGCTATTTTGCTTCGCATAAACTATTCCTTTAAAAAAATCAGCCAAAGAATCATCTTTGGCTGTAGAGAATGGTCATGGTAAGTGCAAGTAAGTAGCAATTAAAATCTATCTTGTTGTTTTCCCCTGATCTTGATCTGGACGGGGTCGACCACCTTGATTTTCATCAAATCCTGGTTGGGTTGGTTTAGGGTTTGATGTATCAATAGGTCTATCCTTTGTAGTATTTGGCTTCCTGTCTTTATCAAATTGGCTAGCCATATTATAACTCTCCTGAAATCGAATGTCATATTAGTCATCCCAGTGATGTTTATGTAAAAAATTATTAATTTCTTCCTTGGCTTTATCTTTTTGATAACCGTATTTCTTTTGTAATATCCCTGATAATTCTTCGTAAGTTCCTTCCATGTGAACAATTTCATCATCGGTTAATTTAGCCCACTGTTGTTTTAATTTTCCTTTTACTTCATGCCAATGGCCTTTAATAATGTCTTTATTCATTGCAACTCCTCCTCCATTAAGATACTTTTTCTACCACCTTCACACTGGATTCAACTTTTTTTACGCCACTCACTGATTTAGCAATTTTCACTGCATTATCAGCTTGTTCTTTGGTATCAGCAGTCCCTGTTAAGAAAACGACACCGTCTTTGGTTTCAACGGAGATACTCATGACAGCGATATCTTTATCGCCAAATAATTTTTCTTGTATAAATTTGCCTTTCACTTTTGCTGTAATGAACATATCAGTCATAGGCTGTGTACTATCTTTTACAGCTAAGTGAGTAGTATCAACATCGTGCACACCAGCTGTAGCTTGTGCAATTTCAACAACCCTATTTGCTTGCTCATTGGTGTCTACCGTACCTGTTAAAACAACAACACCTTTGTTAGTCATCACTGTGATTTCTGAATGACTTAAAGAAGATTCAGATGCTATTTTATTTTTGATTTGCGCTGTTATTGCTGTGTCATCAACCATTGCTGGTGCATGTAAAGTACGCATTTCATTATTTTGCATAGATTCTTGAGTAGCAGTTTGTGCTAAAGATTGCCCCGAGATAAGAAGTAATATAGTTAAAAAACCGATAGAATGACGAATACGCATGACGCTCTACCTCCTGATTTTATTTATGTTTTACAACTTTTTTACGAAGAATAAATGATGAAGTTTTTGTGATTTTTTAGGCTTCATTTACCTATCTTAACACCGTAGAAATACTGAGAGTATTGGTAATTACCATGTAAATTTTATGTGCATGAAATTTTTCGAGAAAAATCAAATGAATAAAAAAGGCAGGATTGAGCTAAGGCCCGAATTTGATAAGTGGATGTCTCAGTGATACTTTAGGCTGCCTAATTTAAAGGTTTGCACACCATACCAACTTTCTGACTTCCTTCAGGCATGCTTGTAGGGCTTAGCTCAATTCCTGCCGTAGAGCATTATATAACGATGAAATTTGTTTCTCAACTCACATCAATCCATTGGTGAAATAGTCATCTGATTGCATTTCAAGTAAGCGGGAATGCGTTCTTGTGTATTCTGAAATCATGTAACCTCGACTATAAATTTGTTCAACAGGTTCTGCAGCTGAAAAAACTAGGCGAACTTTTGCATCATACAAAACATCAATCAAACTGATAAACAAACAAATTTTATCTTTATCATCCGATGGAATTACCGGTATGTGACTGATAAAAACCGTGTTAAATTGTTTAGCGATTGCTAAATAGTCTTGTTGACTACGCGGCACAGCACAAATGACATTAAAATCAAACCACACAATTTTATCCGTACGTTTGCAAACAGCAATTGTTCTTCCTGCTACTTCTAAAGGTTCATGCGTAATGACATCGCCATTGGCTAACAGAGTAAATGTTTTTTCCATTTTTTCTAACGATACTTCATCGTCAGGTGTGTAAAAAACTCCGGCATCTTTTAAATGACGCAAACGGTAATCGATAGTCGTTGGCATGTGAAAAACAGTAGTGTGCTGTTTTATCAAAGCGATAGCTGGGAGAAATTGTTTACGTTGCAAGCCATTTTTATATAAATCATCAGGTTTAGTATTTGACGTTGCAACTAAAGAGACGCCTTGCATAAATAAAGCTTTAAATAAACGGCCTAATAACATGGCATCGGTGATATCAGAAACAAATAATTCATCAAAGCAAAGTAGCATCGTTTTTTGACTTAACTCTTTTGCAATGACTTGCAAAGGATCTTGCTCACCTTGATGAATTTTTAATTGTTGATGTACGAATTGCATAAATTGATAAAAATGCATGCGCATTTTTTCTTTAAATGGAATAGTGGTGTAAAAGCAATCCATGAGAAATGTTTTACCAATGCCTACGCCGCCCCAAAGGTAGACGCCGGATACTAACTTTGGCTCTCTAAATTTAGCTAAAAAACCTTTTCTGCGGTGATTTTCTTGAATTAAATTTACATGTACTTCATTTAATATTGCTAATGCTTTGGCTTGATGTTCATCTTCTGAAATAACAGCAGCTTTAATTTGCGCTTGGTAATATTCAATTGGAGTCATCATTTGGGCTTATGCCGGGGTATTTATTGGTATAAAGCTATAATCCCATGGCCAGAGGTATGACACAATAGTAGCCTTAATGGCATGACACTCTATATCTATATTCATTATGGTTAATGGCTAAACGTAGCAGCCAATTGCGCTTGGCCAATGATGTGTTTCTTCATCTTTTTAAGTACTTCTTCCACATCAGTAGCGCTGCTTAAATCCAGCGTTGTATCTAATGCATACAAGGTAAAAATATAGGTATGCTTTGTTGAATCAGGAGGACAAGGGCTGCGGTAATTATTTTCTTGAATCGTATTGTTACCTATCATAGCTCCTTCGGGGAGAGTATCTGCTCCTTCTGTCAATTGAGTGACATCAGCAGGAATATTATAAACCACCCATAAATACATTAGCCCCAATGGAGCATCATTAGACGAAAGTATAAGGACGTAACTCTTAGTTTGTGCTGGAGCATCTTGCCAATTTAAGGGAGGAGAGACATTTTTGCCATTGCAGGTATATTTAACCGGTATGGGTCCCATGTTACTGAATTTAGGGGAAGTGAGGGTAAAGGCAGCATGAGCGCTATTCATAAAGATTAGGCAAGCTAATAAGGTAGAGAGTAAACGCATCGTGCATTCTCTCAGTAACAGTTAAAACCAGTATAGCAAATATAAGCTAGCGCTTGATTAAGCACAGAAATTGATTAATAAATAGGCACAGGTAAGAGATTAGGTTAACACTTGTGAATTAAAAGGCTGAAGCATTGCCTCAGCCCTTATCATTTATGCTACTTCTTTCTTAGCTGGTTGGTTATTGCATATGGTTTCAACTAACATCGCAGCCACTTCATAAGGATTAGCATTAGCGCCTGGACGTCTGTCTTCTAAATAGCCATAGCCTTGATTGGCAACAGGGCGTGGAATACGTACCGATGCGCCACGGTTACCTACTCCGGCAATAAACTGATTCATGTGGGCGGTTTCATGCTTGCCGGTTAAACGCAATTCTAGCTCATGGCCGTAAACAGCAATATGCTCTTTATGTCTTAATTCCAATGCTTTGATAGCTGCATCAATAGCTTGCATACCGGTTTTAGGATCACGCATAGCTCTGGTTGAAAAGTTAGTATGTTTGCCTGCTCCATTCCAATCTCCTTTTACTGGTTTTGGATGTAATTTAGCACTTATACCAAATTCTTCCCCTAAACGGTAAAGTAACCAGCGAGCTAGCCATAAGTGGTCTGAAACGGTAACAGGATCTGCGCTTTCGCTATCTACACCTCGGTAGCCAATTTGAAATTCCCATTGGCCAGGCATGACTTCTGCATTAAGCCCATAAAGCATAATACCTGCGTCTAAGCATGCTTGTGCATGCTGTTCTACTAATTCTCTACCAAAGACTTCATCTGCACCTACGCCACAATAAAAAGGGCCTTGCGGGGCCGGATAACCTCTATCAGGCCAACCTAGTGGTTGCGTACCATTGAATAATGTATATTCTTGTTCAAATCCTATCCAAGGATCTTGCGCTTTTCCACCTTGCTCCATGACTTTAACTAAATGAGCGCGTTTATTGCTTTCATGAGGCGTGCCGTCTGGATTTAACACTTCGCAAAGTGCTAAATAGTTGTTTTCATCGAGAATAGGATCTCTAACTAGACAAACAGGCTGCAAAATTAAATCAGAATCATGGCCAGTTGCCTGATAAGTTGAAGAACCGTCAAAGCTCCACTGAGGCAAATCTGCCGCTGTTAATTCTTTTTTATTGTTAGCCACAATTTTTACTTTAGAACGCAGTGTTTGCGTTGGGCTGGTGCCATCAATCCATATATATGTCACTTGAGACAGGTTCATAATTTTCCTCTGTAGAGTTGAGTAAAAGGTAAAACATTACGGGGAGGAATTTTATCTAAAAATAATGGGTAATGACAGGGGGTAAGCACAAGAGATAATGACGTTAAGGTTATCTTAAGCCATTATCTATAGAATCAAATAAAGATGGATATGTTGACCTATGGAATGGGAGACTTAACAATGATAACTCGTTTATCCTACGACCTTCCTCTTTACGAGCTCCTCAACGCCATAGACGATATAGAAGAGCAATACGTTAATAACAATCCCAAACGCTTACGTCTCATTCAAATTTTAAAATGCGTATGCTCTCTAATTAATGATGTTTCCTTACCTAACCAACACTACAGTGAAGAAGCTTTAAAAAAGATCATCAAAGGTGCCTACATTTTTTGTTTAATCTATATTGGAAAAAAATCAAATAGTAGTTTATATAGGTTAATTGTAGAAAGAATAGGTTACATTGACGAGCAATCAAGTTTTATTTATTTAACCCATTTTCATCATTTCACTCAACAACATGAACACTTGCTAGGCTCCTATCTAAGCGAAGCTAGTATTAATGCTGATGAAGTAAGAAATGAATTAAGCAAAGTGATTTCACTTAAACTTTCTAGTTTACACCCCATCATTCAAGAATTAAGCCAGAAAGTTCCGCCTAAAAAAGTATTATTGGAAGGTCTACGTTATTTAGAACAAAATTATATTGATGCCAAAACAAAACAAGAATCACAACGGCTTAAAAGTTGTATAGGATTTTTTACTTCTGCTATTACGCCCAATCCTGAAAGAGAAACATTAGCACAACTAGCAAGAGCACTTTGGCGCTTGATTCAAAATCAGCAAGATAATTCCTTAGAACGCCAAACAAAAACATTAGATGTTTATCATAGAGTCATCATAGGCTATTTATGGTTTATTGCTAAATCGATTGATAATAAGTGCTTCAGTTCTGCTACCAACTGGAGTGAATTATCCCGCTTAACGGTAGAAGCTTTACACATGTTACATATTAATGACGTAAATAGCTTTATGACTTTGCGCATGCAAATGGTTTGCTTAACGACATTAGAAGATTTCTTAAATGATAGAAGTAATGTGCTAGCGTTAGAAGCGTATGCTGAAAAGAAATTTGCGGATAATAACTTGCTTGAATATATACAATTACCTATTAGAAAAATTCGTAAAGAATTAGCAGCAATGAATGATGAATTAGCAGAAACAACGGTTTCAGAAAAATATCCTGCTGCAGTGACACTCTCTGAATTTTGTGAATGGTTTACCAAACCTATAGGATATGGCATTGGTTCATTCCCTGGTTTCATGCTGAGTAAAACGGAAGCCGCAGCAAAAATTACGGTAGCACTAGCAGGCATGATTAATGCGAGCGCTTCCGCCCTTCATATTGGCACCTCAGGGGGAATAGCAGGTTATCTAGCTGCTTCTTATATTAATGAAGCGATGCCTATTCGAGCATCAGCAAAAATGTGTGAATATATCATTTCACGCGTGAGTTATTATATGGGTGGCGCAATAGGTGCTGTCTTATTTGATCTGCCTTATCAAGGTGTTTGTGAACTCTATAAATTACTACAACAACATGATCCTGCTTTATCTGATGAAATCACGCATTATGAATTTGTGGAATGCCTAAAGGAAACACCTGCTAATTTATTTCCTGATGCGGAAGATCGTAAACGAGTTGAAATTTTTGCGCTAGATGATAGTAACCTCAGTTTATCTCAGCGCATTAAACATGCAGGTTGTGTCATGCGCTCAAAAGCAAGCACTGAATCCATTAATTGCAATTACTCAGATGAATCAGACTATGAATCAGACATCGATGATTCAATGTTAAAATTTAGAGACAGTAGCTCCTTCTCTGATATGTCCATGAAACCCTACTGAGCGTGGCTTTCATTCCATTGCGACCACGTTTGTGTATTTCCTTTTAATCGCTCATTAGCGAATTGATAAAAACGTTTTAAAAAAACATAGCGTGCATAATATACATCACGTAACGACGGATTTTTTCTATCAAATTTTGATAAATCATAATAGGGTGTTACAGAAGCTTGGCGTTTAATAATGTCATCAAAACTTACTTGATCTGCATTACGCAGCATGTCATACATTGCCATAAATGTGGTCGTACGGCCTTCCCCAGCACGACAATGGATATGAACCCAGCTGGCCTCCGGCAACTGATCAATTAATTTAACAAATCTATCGACATCATTAGATCTTGGCGCCATATGATCGGTTACTGTTAAGCGTACATAATTAAAACCTAATTGCTCCGTTAATTCCTTTTCAGTAGACACTTCTAAGACGGGAATGCTTTGACCTTCAAAATCATTATTTTTAAATTGTTTTGATGTCAATACATTAGGGATAATGGTTTGTTTTTTTAATTCTTCTAGCCAATTTTTTTCATCACGCAAGCTTTGTTGCGCATTTTTACCCTTATTGATCCAATTAAATTCGCTGGTTAAGTTAATAGCCTGCCCGTTTAAAAAACCATGACTTTCTTCGCGCAAATCCACATTAATTAAATATTTTACCTTACCTTCTGTTAATTTTTTAATATAAGCGGCTAAATCCTTCCAACCTTCTATTGTAGTAGCCCCGCTACCTGACATCCAGATTTGCGTTATATTCATCATATGACGTAAATTTTTTACCGCTTTTGAATCATCTGAAGTATCTTGGACTATACAAGGATGTAAGCTACTACCATCACAAAAATTATCTATATCACTGTAGGCAACAGAGGTAAGAAATGAAAATAAAATAAAAATGATTCGTCGCATCATACATAAGCTCTTTTGTGAAATAAACTAGAAGAGAATTTACAGCTTAGTGAGTAATTTTTCAATTTCTTGCGCTGGTAAAGGATGACTATAATAGAAACCTTGCGCCTCATCGCAGTGATAAGATTTTAATACTTCAGCTTGTAACGCTGTCTCAACCCCTTCTGCAACCACAATTATACCTAAACTGTGCGCCATCACAATGATGGCTTTAATAATAGGTGAGCTTGGATGAGATACTTGAATTTCTTGTAAAAATGATTTATCAATTTTAATTTTATCAAGTGAAAATAAACGTAAATAGCTTAAAGATGAGTACCCTGTGCCAAAATCATCAATGGTAATTTTAATTCCCATGGATTTAAGTGTAAGCAAAGTAGAAAAATTATTATATGAATTTTCCATCAAAATACGTTCTGTAATTTCTAATTCTAGAAACTGAGGATCCAATCCTGTTTCTTGTAAAATATCTCTAGTACTTCCCACAAAATCGCTAATAATAAATTGTCTAATGGAAACATTGATAGCGAGATTATAAATTGGTAATCCTGCTTCTTGCCATTTCTTCATTTGGTAACAAGCAGTTCGCACCATCCAAGCGCTAATAGGAATAATAAGGCCGTTACTTTCAGCTAAACTAATAAAGTAATCAGGTGAAATTAATTTACCATCTGGTCTATTCCAACGAATTAACGCTTCAACACCAATAATTTTTCCATCCGCTAATGACATCTTTGGCTGGTAAAGCAAAATAAACTCTTCACGCTGCAATGCTTGATGTAAATGATAATCAAACATAGCACGCTCTTCTACTTCTATTGCCATTTCGGGAGTACAAAATTGGTAATTATTTTTACCTAAATCTTTAGCTCTATACATAGCAATATCGGCATTTTTTAATAAAGATTTAGCATCGGTTCCATTATTTGGATAAATGCTAATACCTATACTACCTGTTACAAAAACTCTATGATTATGGACTACCTGCGGGTCACTAAAAAAGCTTTGAATTTTTTTAACAATCGTGACTATATCTTTAATTTGCTCTACGTTTTGCAAAATAATAACAAATTCATCCCCACCTATGCGTGAAATGATGCTATTAGCAGGTAAAAAATTTCCCAGTCGTTCTGCAAAGACAATTAATAATTCATCACCTAGTTTATGACCCAAGGAATCATTAATGTTTTTAAAATTATCAATATTTAGAAGTAATAATGCGAAGGTTTGATTATCTGCTAAGCCATTGATGATTTGTTCAATTTTCTCATTTAATGCTGCTCTATTAGGGAGATTAGTTAAAACATCAAAATAAGCAAGCCTATATAATTCTTCTTCTTTATCTCGTATTTGTTTTTCAGCTCTTTGCCTATAATTTAAGTGCTTATTCAGTACCATTAAACAGGAAATGATAATAGCCAAACTAAAAAAATTACCTAATAATATCCAGATAATAGTTTTAAGTGTGCTATTAAATGCTTCTGTACTACGCTTTGTTAATAGTTTATTTTCTTCAGAAATAATTTCGTAAGCTACATCTCTTATTTTTTCTGTTAAGTGTTGACCCTGGCCCGTCATTACCGCTTTTACTGCTTGAGACGGCCCCTGTTTTTCGTATTGTGTTAAAGCGTAATTCAAAAAATCAATTCTTTCTTTTAACAAAGAAGCTAGCGATAACGCACGAATAAACTGTTTTAAATTGTCATGCACTAAGTTCTGCAAGATAGCTAAATTTTTATTTATATTTTTTATTTCATCGCTATAACTTGCGATGTAACTTTTATCATTAGTCAGTAAATATCCACGCTGACCACTTTCAGCAAAACTAATGTTATTAAGTAAATCCGCAGTTGTTTCTATGATGACATGGGTATGAATAACCCATTGGTTAGCTTCGCGTAATTGTCTAATTTCTAGGTAGGAAAATAAAGTTAAGAAAAGGATAATGAATACAGCTATTATTGACATCACATTCAAATAGGTGCGACGCAATTGTTTGCTCACTGATTAATTATCCTTTTTTAATACAGCAAACTTTTAGCTAACTTGTGTTTCAAATAAGAACCACGTGCGTCTTTCTGTTTCATCAATAAAATTTTCTAATAAACTGGCTGTTGCAACATCATTATATTTATCGCAAACCTCATGCACTTGCCGCATACGAGTAGTAAATCCTTTACTTTCTTCTAGCAAGCGTTTAATCATTTCTTTTGGCTCAACCATGTCTTCATTATCATCTTTCACTCGTTGCAATTGACTAATTTGCGAAACAGAATGGATTGTTAAGCCGCCTAATTTACGAACGCGCTCTGCTAACACATCAATCATTGCAAAAATTTGGTCTGCTTGCTCATCTAATAGCAAGTGATAATCACGATAATGTGATCCTGACATATGCCAATGGTAATTTTTAGTTTTTACAAACAATGCAAACGCATCTGCCACTAAGGGGTTGATCGCTTCGGTTAAAGCTTTGCGTGCATCATCGCCTAAATCGGTAGGTGTTAATAATTTGACTGGAGTTGAAGTAACGGAAATACCCATATTTGTAAACCTCTTGTTAGTGTTATTAGTATCTTTATACATAACAAACAACCTCAAGATCGCAAAAGGTATTTAATTATTATACCTTATTTCATGGAAAAGACATTTGTGTAGGGAGCTGTACAATGATTGTGCTAATCACCTTTTAATGCTTCTTTAAAATGTTTTCTGCATAAAGAAACATAGGTTTCATTACCCCCAATTTGCACTTGCTCACCTTCTCTAACTATCTTTCCATAGGCATCTAAACGTGCATTCATGATAGCTTTTTTACCACAGTGACAAATGGTTTTAATTTCCACCAAATTATCGGCAAGAATTAATAAATATAAACTGCCTACAAATGCTTCCCCTCTAAAATCAGAGCGTAAACCATAAGCAAGAACAGGTAAGCTTAGCTCATCGACAATGCGTGTTAACTGTAGCACTTGTTCTTTTTCTAAAAATTGGGATTCGTCAATTAATACACATTTTATATTAGGATTTTGTTGTAAAGCAGATTGAGTATAGTGATAAAGATCAAAGTGCTTATCAAATGCAATTGCATTTGCTTTTAAGCCAATACGGGAAGAAATAACAGCATGACCTGCGCGGTTATCTATGATAGGTGTGAATAAAAGGGTATCCATTCCTCTTTCTTTATAGTTATAAGCAGACTGCAATAAAACAGTGCTTTTTCCTGCATTCATTGCAGAATAGTAAAAATAGAGTTTTGCCATTTTTTACATCCATTGTTGTAAAGTAAACGGCGATGCTTATTAAGCATTCACCGCTTCATAATCTAAATTACAATCGTTTAAATTGACGACTTTTGTTTTTTTAATCCATTTATAACCTAACCATAATGCCAAAAAGAGTGGCACACCAATGTAGGAAACGATTAGGCCATACCAATCAATATGGTCGCTTAAAAAAGCTTGGTAATTTTGACCTGCAATAATAATGAGGCACAAAGCAAAAGCGATTAATGGTGCATAAGGGTAGCCTTTAGCAAGATAGGGCAATTCGCTTAAATCTTTACCTTGTTTTATATAAGCTTTACGGAAACGATAGTGACTAATAGCAATGCCTAACCAAGCAATAAAGCCAGATAAACTAGAGGCATTGATTAGCCAAAAATACACTTTTCCATTGCCAAATAAAGAAGATAAGAAAGCAAGACTCGCTACCGCTGCGGTTAATAATAATGCATAAACGGGTACGCCGCGTTTATTCACTTTGGCAAATGCAGAAGGAACGTGACCGCGTTTTGCTAAATACCATAGCATACGAGTTGACGCATACATGCCAGAATTACCGGCAGATAAAATCGCCGTTAAAATAATGGCATTCATTAGTGAAGCAGCAAAGGTGATTCCAATTTGCTTAAACACTAAAGTAAATGGGCTCATTTGCACATTAGTATTTACTAATTGCGATGAAGTGTAAGGAATCAATAAGCTAATTACGAGTATAGATAAAATAAAAAATAATAAAATGCGCCAGAAGACTTGTTTGATTGCTTTTGGAATATTTTCACGAGGATTTTTGCTTTCACCCGCAGCAATACCAATTAATTCTGTACCCTGAAATGAGAATCCAGCAATAATAAAGGCACCAAAAATAGTCAGCAAACCGCCATGGAAAGGTCCGTCATTCATAGTCCAATATTTAAAACCAACTGGAGTGTGATGCGTTACTAAACCAAAAATCATGCACGCACCCGCAAAGATAAAAACAATAATTGCAGTCACCTTGATAATTGAAAACCAATATTCTGCTTCACCAAATCCACGAGCTGAGAGTACATTGATTCCTATAAAAACCGAGAGAAATAAACTACTCCAAATTAGAGGAGAACTCTCTGGAAACCAAAATTGCATCACCAAAGAAGCCGCTGCGATTTCTGAAGCAACTGTAATTGCCCAGTTGTACCAATAATTCCAACCTAAGGCATAGCCAAGTGCAGGATCAACAAACTTAGCAGCATAAATATAAAAAGAACCTGTTGATGGCATATAGGCTGCCATTTCACCTAAACTGGTCATGAGAAAATACACCATGACACCTATTACTAAGTAAGCAAGCATTGTTCCGCCCGGCCCTGCCATATGAATAGCATTACCGCTGGCTAAAAATATACCCGTACCAATAGACCCGCCGATGGCAATCATATTGAGCATACGTGAACTTAGTTGGCGTTTTAATTGTGGAGAACTCATAAATTTCTCTTACTTAAGTGTTATTAAAATTTACTATTTTATTTCGTCAAGGTAGCCGTGATGGAAACGCCATTGTCATCATCCTGAGCATAGCGCCATTGTCATTGTCATCCTGAGCGTAGCGAAGGATCTGCTTTGATTCAACAATAGAAAAAAACAGATCCTTCGCTACGCTCAGGATGACAATGGCGCTTCCATCACACCCACACTGCCTCTACGCAACACGACCTAACACTATAATATGGTGTCATAATTTATACAATCATTAATAAATGAATATTTATATTACCTTTTTATGCTTAAAATAACCTGTTTAGGTGCAAAAATTATCTGTATTTTACCGCTAAAACAGTAATTATTCTCTTACTGATAAAATTTTCTTTTATTATGATGTAAAATAGACATTTTTACCGCTAAAACAGTATTTTTCTACTATTTCCTACCAAAACTAGCTAAACAAGCTTTATTTATCACCTTTTTACTGCTATAACAGTAATATGCAGCAAAAAATTTCGCAATGGGTACGTTTTTATCGCAAAAAAAGCGGCTTATCGCAACAGGCTTTAGCAGAGCTTGCTGGGGTAGGTAAAACCGTGATTTTCGATATAGAAAAAGGAAAAGAGAGCGTTCAATTTGACACCTTACTCAAGGTATTAGCTGTGTTAAATATACAAATTAGCTTTATCCCTCCTTTTAATTCCACCGAGATACCAAATGAATAAGGCTAAAGTATTGGTAAATGATGTACCAGCTGGTGAATTAGAAAAATTATCCAAACATCACTATCAATTTACTTACTATCCAGATTATCAGGGACCGCCTGTTTCCTTGACTATGCCTTTTCAAATTTCTCCGTATACGTTTGAAACATTTCCTCCTTTTTTTGAAGGCTTACTGCCTGAAGGTGTATTGCTAGAGGCATTATTACGACGATACAAAATAGATAGGGAAGATTATTTTTCTCAATTAATCAAAGTAGGCGCCGATGTAGTAGGTGCAGTGACAATTGAGGAAATAACATGAAACGCTGCCCTATTACTTACGAAGTAATTCCAGATACAGTCAATTATTCGCAAAAAGGGCTGCATAAACTTTCATCTCAATTAAAAAATATTGAACCCTTAGCTTTTAGCGCAGAAGAACAACGCAAGGAAGCCCTCGCTCGTGTAGGCAAAATGTCTATACAAGGTGTACAAACTAAATTGAGCGCGCAATTAAAAATAAAAGAAGAAGAATTTCAACTTGTTGATCAATACGGTCATTACATTTTAAAACCGCAAAGTGATTACTACAGCGAACTACCTGAAAATGAAGCATTAACCATGTCATTGGCTGAATTAATTGGTATAGAGGTTCCTGTACACGGCATGATTTATTCAAAAGATAATAGCATGACTTACTTTATCAAACGTTTTGATAGAGCTAGTCATCATAAAAAATTTCCTACTGAAGATTTCGCTCAATTATTGGGTTTAACTCGTGATACAAAATACGCGAGCTCCATGGAGAAAGTGATTTACGTCATTAATAAATTTTGTACTTTCCCAAAAATTGAATTAGCTAAATTATTTAAGTTAACTTTATTTAACTTTTTAATTGGCAACGAAGATATGCACCTAAAAAATTTTTCTCTCATTACACGTGAACAAATTACCACATTATCTCCTGCTTATGATTTATTAAATTCTTCGATTGCTTTGTCTCAACCTGAGGAAGAAATGGCATTGCCATTGAATGGAAGGAAAAATAATTTGCGCAAGCAAGATTTCTTAAATTATTTTGCGCAA
Source organism: Gammaproteobacteria bacterium (assembly GCA_014132615.1). GTDB lineage: Bacteria > Pseudomonadota > Gammaproteobacteria > DSM-16500 > DSM-16500 > Aquicella. The sequence goes on along the minus strand of BMAH01000060.1, from coordinate 39,281 downwards.
GAACGATTAGCACTACCTGAAGCTATCGTGAAGAAAACAATAGAGCAAATACAAAAAACATTGCCAGCTTGGAAAACATTAATTCATGATAGTTTTTTATCAACTTCTATGCAAAAAAAATATTTAGCCTTGCTTGAAGAAAGGTGCCAAAGATTAGGCCTTTGACACCAATGTGCTTAAGCAGATGTATTTGATGGAGACGATACTGCAGGAGCAGGAGCAGAAGCAGGAGTAGGCTCAGGCTTAGCATCATGCTGTTCACTAGCTGAGCTAAACAGTCCAAATGAGAAACGACTGAAAAAGCTAGCTCTTTCATTACAGCGTGCTTGATTTGGAGAATAGTATTTTTGCAAATTCTCAATCGTATAATATTCTATCGTTTTGGAAGGATGTGTTAACAACTTATTATCAATTAAAAAACTTAAGAAATTATCTAAATTTTGTTGTCTTAGCTGCCCATCAACTCTTTCTAAGAGAATACTAACATTTTCATATAAACAACTATTATCAGGAGATGCGAGCATTCCACCAAAAGTTAATCTTTGTGCGTACCATTCTTCAATTTCTTTCTGTAAAAGATTAAATCCGCCTAATAAGATAGCAGCTTTTTCTTCATCAGATAATGTAGGTGGCTCATCAAGGACAACTAAATTATCTAAATAGTAAATAACAGCATCAATAAGCATGACCTGTTCTTTACGAGGGCTATGCAATTGATTTACGTCTTCTTTCGCATACTTTGCTAATAATTTATTTTTAATTTGCGCCCATTCACCCACTAATTTGTTATAGCCTGTTACTTCAGCAGGCGCTTCTGATGTAGAAGATTGAGCAATGGATTCTTTAGTTGATTCGCTTGGTTGAGTTAAAACTCGTCGTTGAATTTGTCTAAATTCTTTAGAATTAACTGAGGGTGCAGCTTTATTACGATGTCTTCTTGTCATTAAGCTATCTCCTTATATTTTAGCTTCCTTATTAATAAGGCTATACAAACGAACTCATTATAGTGAATTAATACTTAAGGCAATCTTAACTCCTTTGGTTTTTTTCTTCTTCTATGCGTTTAAGAAATATTGGAGCTAAGCTATCGTCAGGATAAATTTGCTGACACTGATGAAAGTAATCATTAGCTTTATCCCATTCTTTATTTTTATAAGCAGTGAACGCTTGTTTAAACGCTTTATCATAAGCAGGCAAATCAAACGTAAGTTGAACGTCTTTATCACCTAGCAATTCATAGATATTGATAATATGTGATTTACCCTTTACAGCGACATGATCAACGAATCGCAAAGTAAATTTATCACTAATTTTTTCGTACACACTTTCACTCACCATAATTCTAGTTTTATAATCCTTGTTAATTTCTTCTAGGCGGCTAGCAGTGTTAATTGAATCACCCAATGCAGTGTAATTTAGCCTTTCAGTCGAACCTAAATTACCAACTATCGCTTCGCCAGCGTGAATCCCTATACGTGTCACAAAACGTGGTTTACCTTCTTTTTCCCAATTTGCATTTAATTTATCTAATCTTGCTTCACAGCGTAAAGCGGTGCGGGCAGCTAATTCAGCTGCATGAGGAACATGCAAGGGAGCGCCCCAAAAGGCCATGATAGAGTCACCTATATATTTATCAATAGTGCCTTTTTCTTGAATAATAATTTTAGTTAGCTCTTCAAAATACTCACATAATTGAATAGTTAACTGACTTGCGTCCACTGTTTCAGCAATGCTCGTGAAATTTTGAATATCAGAAAAGAAAACAACTAATTTTTTTCTCACACCACCTACACGTATATCTTCGCCTGATTCTATTAACTGTTTTACCAATGCGTGAGGTACGTATTTTTGAAAGGATTTTAATCCAAACTTCATAGAACGAATAGCATCAGTCAAGCTCACTACTTCTTTTATTCTTGATTGAACTTGAATATCACCGTTTAAATTAAAATGTTTAATCTTTTGTGTTTCTCTTGATAATAACTGAAAAGGGCGAACAACACGGCTCACTAATTTAGACACTAGAAAAATGCCTAATAACAGCACAATCATGCTAATTGCTAACGTTAACAAATTCATATTACGTAAGGCGCCAATAAAATCATTTCTAGGCGTCATCACGCCTATTAACCAACCTTTTTCATAAAAATCAGCAACAGGAAGGTAAGTAACTAAGTAAGTTTCATTATTAAAATCTACTGTAAAATTAGATTCATTCTTTTGCTTATATATATCAAATGATTGATCTATAAGCGGGAATAAAGTGGTATGAACATTGATCAAATCATCTTTTTTGTCTTTTAAGGCAATGAAAGGTTCCTTATTGGGATAAGCAACCAAATCACCTTGAGGCGTTATAATAAAGGCAAATCCATGCTCACTTACATGCAAGTTTGTCATGAATTGCGATAAATTCGTTAAACTAATATTAATGCCAAACACACCTATGAATTTACCTGCTTCATTTGACAAAGGGGAAATAGCACCTAGACCCACATGTGGATTAGGTAAAAAAACTTGTACGTCAGTCCAATAAAAATGCTGCCGTTTTTTAGCTTGCTGATACCAAGCTGAGGATCGTGGGTCAAAATTAAGCTCTGTACTTATTTTTTTATCAATGACATTGCCCGCTTTATCACGGCGCAACTCTGTTAGTGTGGGTGGATTTTTACTCCTATCATATATACCTGTAAATATACTTCCATCGCTTTGTTTAAGTGAGTAAATATAATCTCCATTTTCATTTGCCCAATATACACGCTGCGCTAATGGCATACCTTGGGCGATTAAAAATGTATAAGGTGCCATATTATTAACATCATCTGACAGCAACTTGTTTTTTACTAATCTCATAGCAAGCTGCCCTTCAATGTGCGCAGGCCTCACGCTAGCTGTTACTTGATGTTGAATTGCAGCGGCAGCATATTGCATGGTTTGGAATGAACTATAGGTTAATTCATTAGAAAACGTCCATGAACGCAGAAGGATAATGGAGAAAGTGATTAAAATAATTAAACCTATAAAAATGGCAAGAATGCTAAAGCGCAACGTAAAAAGCCAAGGTTGCGATGAATTTCTACGATGAAACATGGCTGTTCCTTTGAGAAACGGTAATAAGCTGTATAACTAAACATACAGCTTATCTATCATTTATTTTTTTGGCTGTTTCGTCAATGGAATTATGGGGCATTTTACTTGAGTTTGAACTAATTGTGCTGGTTGCTGGTAAGAACGAAAATGCAGCATGCCGAGTGTATATAGCTTTTTATCATTATAGCGCTTCTGTATATCCCTATGGACCACTTTCCATAAATAAAATTTTTGAAATTGCGCTGATTCTGGCTTTATAACATCACTTGACGATTGATCCCAAGATTTTAGATGAGATTTTTCTTTTGTATTATTACCTTTTTTAGCTTCCAATTCTTTATTAAGTTCATTCATCATAGACGATTTTGCTATTATATTTTCTCTTTCTTCGGCTAAACGTATTAGCAACTCTTTTTCCTCATCATTAGAGAGAGGATTTTGCTCTGTTATTCCTATTATCTTATCTATGCTTTTATAAACAAGACTTCCCCAATTTAGATAACCCCCATTAGGTGACAAAAAATAATATTCTCCATAAATTTGGTTTTTTAATTCTATTAACGCAGCCGTTGCTAAACGAGATTTTAATTTTTCAGATAAACCAAATTGAGTTAATTGAGTAAACCAAGTGTATATTGAGAGTAACTGAGTATTTCTTGGCGGAGCTAACTCATCTACGAATTGTTTACCATGATAGGCCAACTCTTTGTCTATAAAGGCATAGAAATTTCTCTCTATTTGCCTATATGGCAAAAACACAAACTTTTTCTCTGATCTTGTATCCATTATGCCCTCTCCTTGTGCATATAATACGTTGAAATTCGCTAGTTATTTTGATTATATGAAGCAATACTTAAGGTAATCTTAACCTCTAGGTGACAGGACTGCATCTATAGATTACCATTCATGCGTCATTTAAAAGGAGTATTTAAATGCAATACGCCAATCCTGCAGGCACAGACGGATTTGATTTTTTAGAATTTACTACCTTAGATCCCAACAAATTAATTCAGCAATTTACCGCTATGGGTTTTTCTCAAATTGCTAAACATAACACGCAAGATATTTTTATCTACCAACAAAATAATATTCGTTTTCTTATTAACGCAAGTAAAAATTCTGAAGCGCAGAAATTTGCTGAGTTACACGGCGCCTCTGTTTATGCCATGGGATTTAAAGTTGATAATGCAGATAAAGCATATCAACATGCTATCGCAAATGGTGCCAAACCCTACAAAGATACTGTGTTTGGTGTGCCTGCGATTTACGGCATTGGAAATAGCTTAATTTATTTTATTGACTATCAAAATGACAAACCAAATTATGATTCACAATTTACTTTTTCTGCACCTATTTCATTAGAAGGTACAGGGTTAACCTACATTGATCATGTAACGCATAATCTACATAGAGGCAACATGATTACTTGGGCTGATTTTTACACTAATCTTTTTAACTTTAGAGAAGTTCGTTATTTTGATATAGAAGGGAAGTTAACCGGCTTAGTCAGTAAAGCAATGACTAGTCCTTGCGGAAAAATCCGCATTCCTCTCAATGAATCTTCTGATGATCAATCTCAAATTGAAGAGTTTTTACGTGATTTTAACGGCGAAGGAATACAACACATTGCACTAGGCTGTAGAGAAATTTATAGCAGTGTAGAAAAATTACGAAAAAATGAATTGGAATTTTTAGATACACCTGATACTTACTATGATTTAATTGAAAGCCGCTTACCTGAACACGGTGAACCGTTAGAGCAATTAAAAAAACATCGTATTTTAGTTGATGGTGATACTAAGAATGAGAAAAAATTACTATTACAAATTTTCACAAAGAATATGTTAGGGCCTGTGTTCTTTGAAATTATTCAGCGTAAAGGTGATGAAGGTTTTGGTGAAGGTAATTTTCGCGCTTTGTTTGAATCCATAGAATTAGATCAAATTCGTCGTGGTGTATTAAAAACGGAAGAATTAGCATGAAACTAGCTACTTTAAAAAATCAAAGTCGTGATGGGCGTTTAGTCGTTGTCAGTAAAGATTTAACTATCGCTATTCCTGTACCTGATGTCGCTGCTACGTTACAAGAAGCCATAGACAATTGGGAGGTATGCAAACCTAAGTTAGAAGCATATTACCAAAAATTAAATGCTCGTGAATTAAATCACACCCTGGACTTTAAACAACAAGCCATTGCTTCACCTTTACCACGCGCTTATCAATGGGCTGATGGGAGTGCTTACGTCAATCATGTTGAATTAGTACGCAAAGCAAGAGGAGCCGAATTACCAGAAAATTTTTGGTATGAGCCCTTAATCTACCAAGGTGGTTCTGATACATTTTTAGGCCCTAATGATAACATTCCACTCGGCAATGAACAGTGGGGTTTAGATTTTGAAGCAGAAGTCGCAGTTATTACGACTGACGTCCCCATGGGTGTCACTAAGCAGCAAGCACAAGAAAAAATATGCTTACTCATGCTAGTCAACGATATTTCTTTGCGTAATTTAATTCCAGCTGAATTAGCCAAAGGATTTGGATTTTTTCAAAGCAAGCCATCTACCACTTTCTCACCTGTTGCAGTCACTCCTGATGAGCTGGGTGAAGCTTGGGATGGTAAACGCGTTAATTTACCTTTATCTACTTTTTATAATGGCAAATTATTCGGCGAACCTAATGCAGGTGTCGATATGACGTTTGATTTTCCAACTCTCCTTGTTCATGCTACTAAATCAAGAATGTTATCAGCAGGCAGTATTATTGGTTCAGGCACCGTTTCCAATTACGATAGATCTAAGGGTTCATCTTGCATTGCTGAAAAGCGCATGTTAGAAATCATTAATCAAGGCAAAGCCAATACCCCTTTTATGCAGCCTGGTGATAGTGTGCGCATTGAAATGCTAGATAAGCAAAATCAATCTATTTTTGGTGCCATTGATCAAACCGTTGTTTTAATTAAAGAACATGAATTAGTATGCTAACTCTCTACGATTATTATCGCTCAAGTGCTGCATTTCGTGTGCGAATTGCATTGCATTTAAAAAATTTAACTTATCAGAAAATTCCTGTGCATTTAACTAATCACGGCGGCGAACAGCATAGTGAAAATTATCAAAAAATAAATCCTCAAGAATTAGTTCCTGCTTTGAAAAATGGCTCGCAGATTTTAACGCAATCATTAGCAATCATTGAGTATTTAAATGAATTACAGCCAACACCGCCATTATTACCAGATGATCTTTATGAAAAAGCATTGGTGAGAGCATTTGCATTAAGCATTGCAGCAGACATTCATCCTCTTAATAATTTACGCGTACTAAATTATTTAAAAAATGAATTTGCTATTTCTGACGAACAAAAAACCAAATGGTATCAACACTGGATAACGCTAGGATTTCATGCTCTAGAAAAACAAATTGCTCAGCGTAAAAAAAGTGATTTTTGTTTTAGTAATGAGCCTAGCTTGGCTGACATTTGTTTAGTGCCCCAATTATTTAATGCAAGGCGATTTGAATGCGATTTAACCCCTTTTCCAAATTTAACGCGCATAGATTCTAATTGCCAACAATTAAGTCCTTTTCTATTAGCATGGCCTAAAGAAGAAACCATTGTAACTTAAGAGAATATGCGGATGAAAAAAGTCGATTTTAGATCATTGGCAAATCCTAGTGTACGTGAATTAACACCCTACCAACCTGGCAAACCAATAGAAGAATTAGAGCGCGAATTAGGCATTAAATCGTCTATTAAATTAGCTAGCAATGAAAACCCTTTAGGCCCCAGTCCTAAAGTAATTCAAGCTGCTCAAGATGCATTACAACATATTCACATTTATCCAGACGGTGGTTGTTTTGAATTAAAACAAGCGCTTTCTTCTTTTTTATCTGTGCAACCAGAACAAGTGACTGTTGGTAATGGTTCGGAAAATATTTTAGAACTGATTGTTAAAGCTTATTTACATAGAGGTGACACGGCCGTTATTTCGCAATTTGCTTTTTTAACCATTCCTATTTTAATCCAAAGCTATGGTGCAAAAGCAAACATTTCCCCTGCAAAAGAGTGGGGACATGATATAAAAAACATGATAAATGCCATTGATGAAAAAACCCGTCTCGTTTTTTTAGTTAATCCTAATAATCCAACTGGCACTTATACAACGGATGCTGAATTTAAATTATTAATGGAATCTATCCCACCGCATATTATTGTGGTCGTAGATGAAGCCTATTCTGAATATATTCACCAAGAAGATTATCCTGATACGCTAAGTTATCTAAATCAATACCCGAATTTAATCATTACACGTACATTTTCTAAAGTGTACGGCCTTGCTGCATTGCGCCTAGGCTATGCACTCTCTTCCCCTGAGATTGCTGATATTCTAAATCGCGCTAGATTACCCTTCAATGTTAATACGATAGCAGCAAAAGCAGCTTGCGCAGCATTAAACGATATTGATTACGTACAAAAAAGTGTAGCATTAAATCGAGAAGGCATGCTGCAGTTAAAGCATGAATTGCATGCAATGAAAATTAATTACATTCCCTCATTAGGCAATTTCATTACTTTAGAGGTAGGTGATGCTCATCACGTCTACCAACAATTACTTCTGCAAGGCGTTATTGTTAGGCCACTAAAAGCATATGATATGCCTAAACATATCAGAGTCACTGTCGGTACTGCTCAACAAAATGAACGCTTTTTAAAAAGCATTAATCAAGTACTATGCATTTAAGGATAAATAATGAGTACAGCTTATTTAAGTGGCTTCAGCAATCACTTTGAATCAGAAGCATTGCCCAATGCATTAATCAAAGGCCGAAATTCTCCGCAAAAAGTTCCTTGTGGACTGTATGCAGAACAAATAAGCGGCAGCGCTTTTACTGCTATGCGTGCAAATAATTTACGTAGCTGGTTATACAGAATTAGGCCGTCGGTATTACATAGTGAATTTCAGGCATTTTCTCATCCTTATTTAACCGGCACTCCTTTTTTAGCAGATTATACTCCACCTACACAATTTCGCTGGTCCCCTTTTCCTCACTCATCTACTAAACAAAATTTTATAGAGGGGTTATTCACTTTAGCAGGTAATGGGTGCATAGCAGAGCAAACAGGTGCTGCAATTCATTTGTATAGTGCTAATAAATCCATGAACAATGAATATTTTTACAATGCTGACGGTGATTTTTTAATTGTTCCACAAGAAGGTGAATTATTATTTAAAACAGAATTAGGCGACATGACAGTTAAACCCACTGAAATCATCGTTATTCCACGTGGTATTAAATTTCAAGTGAAATTAACTGGGCCCGCCCGTGGCTATATTTGCGAAAACTTCGGCCAACCTTTTCGTTTGCCAGAATTGGGTGTGTTAGGTGCAAATGGTTTAGCTAATCCCAGAGATTTTAAAATTCCCGTTGCTAATTATGAAGAACGTGAAGGCGAATTTGTTTTACTCACCAAATTTCAAGGAAAATTATGGCAAGCGGTTATCCATCATTCCCCTTTAGACGTCGTCGCTTGGCATGGAAATTATACGCCTTATAAATACGATTTAACTTTATTTAACACCATAAACACAGTGAGTTTTGACCATCCAGATCCTTCTATTTTTACTGTACTCACTTCCCCTTCAGCCATCTCAGGTGTAGCTAACATTGATTTTGTTATTTTTCCTTCACGTTGGATGGTAGCGACTGATACTTTTCGTGCTCCTTACTATCATCGCAATATCATGAGTGAATATATGGGGTTAATCCAAGGTAATTACGATGCAAAGGGTGAAGGGTTTTTACCTGGTGGCGGTAGTTTGCACAATTGCATGTCAGCCCACGGCCCCGACTACGACTCTTACCTCAATGCAGTCAATAGCTCTTTACAACCTGAATATTATGCGAATACACTGGCTTTTATGTTTGAATCAAGGCAGGTATGGCGTTTAACGTCTCAGGCATTACAAGCCAATTTTCGCCAAATGGACTACTTAGCGTGCTGGCAAAACTTAAAACCTAATTTTAATAAGCTTACCTCAACTTTAGAGGAATAAGTTATGTCGCCAAAAAAAACATCTTATGTTGCTCACCCAGTCGATGAGCACGGCAATGCTAATTACACTGAGGTGGAAAATGGTGTTTGGCATGATTTAATCACAAGACAAACACCTATTGTTGAGCATAGAGCTTGTAATGAATATCTAAATGGGCTAAAGCTACTTAATCTACCTACAAACAGAGTACCGCAATGCCCTGAGATTTCCGCTGTATTGCGTGATACTACGGGTTGGTCTTTAGCACCTGTTCCGGCTTTAATTCCTTTTGAGCAATTTTTTGGTTTATTAGCTGATCGCAAATTTCCCGCAGCCACTTTCATACGCAGACGTGATGAATTAGATTATTTGCAAGAACCCGATATTTTTCACGAAACATTTGGTCATTGCCCTATGTTAACAAATCAAGCATGCGCTGATTTTACGCATACTTACGGCAAACTGGGATTAGCAGCAAGCCCTGAAGATCAAATCATGTTAGCAAGATTATATTGGTTTACTATTGAATTTGGACTTATCAATACACCACAAGGATTAAGAGCTTACGGCGGCGGTATTCTTTCTTCTATGAATGAAACAATTTATTGTGTTGAAAGCCCTATACCTATACGAAAACCGTTTGATGTGTTAGAAGTATTGCGCACGCCCTATCGAATAGACATCATGCAACCTATTTATTACGTGATTGATAATTTTGATGTGTTATATCATTTAATAGACATGGATTTAATAGGCTTGATAAATGAAGCAAGACGATTAGGTATGCATCAACCTATCTACGAAACTAATTAAATTATTCGGAGTTTTTTATGTCTGAATTACACACTATACGTTGTGTTGCTTGCGAAGGCGGTGTACCTCCCTTAACTAAAGATGAAATTGCCAACTTACAATCTCAAATTAAACAGTGGGAAGTAAGTCAAGATGGTAAGTTTATTTTGCGCCGTTTTAATTTTAAAAATTTTTATAAAACCATGGCGTTTGTAAATGCCGTTGCTTGGATTTCAAACATTGAAAATCATCATCCTGATATGGAAGTAGGATATAATTATTGCAATATTAAATACACGACGCATGCTATCGATGGTTTATCTAAAAACGATTTTATTTGCGCTGCTAAGGTCGATGGTTTAGAAGCTGAATTACTATAACTTATTCCAATAAGCTAGTTAAAACTCTTGCTTCACTCTGATGCTTGTCACACAATGCACCCTTTTAAATTAAACCCCTCGAGGTGGGCATAATGGTTACTTTAAAAACAAATTTCGGTGATATAGTTATCGAATTAGATGAAACTAATACACCTAACACAGCTAAAAATTTCCTCTCTTACGTGGAAAAGGGTGCTTACGATGGAACTATTTTTCATCGCGTTATGAATGGTTTTATGATTCAAGGTGGTGGTTTTGACACTGACATGAATCAAAAGAAAACTGAAAATCCTATTGCTAATGAAGCCAAAAATGGAAAGCCAAATAAACGCGGTACTATTGCGATGGCTCGTACCTCAGATCCCCACTCTGCGACTGCACAATTTTTTATTAATGTGGTAGACAATGATTTTCTTAATTTTACTTCCGAATCAGGTAATGGATGGGGTTATTGCGTATTTGGCCAGGTGGTTGAAGGCATGGATGTTGTCGATAAAATTAAAGAAGTTGCCACTACTAATCGCAAAGGCCATCAAAATGTACCAGTAGAAAATGTCATTATTGAAAAAGCAGAAGTAACACCCTAGTTTTTAATTAAACAACTTATCAATCTCTGTACGTACTTTACTTTTTAATTGTACGTATAGAGATTTCTATTGTCTTTTTCTAGGTAGTTTTTCACCATTCATAAAAACAATTAAATACCTATAATTCCTTGGGTTTTATTTTTAAAAAACAAGGGAATATATAGTCCACTCAGTTAATACTACTTAACAATTTTCAAATAAGTAATTTTACTCTGTGGTTGAGAGTTTAAAAATAGCTATAATCCGCTGCTATTTTTAAACAGCATAAATCAAAACGAGAAGAAAATAATGCATTCAGATCACCCGGCTTCGTCAACTAACCATCAAAATAATATTATTCTTTCTGCCATTAAGGGCTCACCAATAGCAGTAGGTATATTAACAGGCTTATCCTTAACAAGTTTTAGTCTGCTAGCTTTTGGAGATGGATTATCCAATGACAATTTCGGGTTCAATTTAGCCAAAGCTGCCGCTGTTGGGGGCGCAATAGGTGCCATCATCGGATGTAGTTTAGATCTTTATTGCAATTTCTTTCCCCGACCAACTCCTTACCATCGCCGTTTTTCCCATAGAACTGGCGTATTAATAGAAAGTAAAGAATGCAGCATCAGATAAAAATCCCCATCTAGATAAGCATGGGAATTTATTTTTCTTCGACAAAAATTCTCCTCAATGCACTAAACTTATTCCCAAAACGCTTTAGTGCATCTTCACGCATGACGCAAGCATGGTGAGTTAAATAATCTTGTAAATGTTGTTCAGATTCTAATGTATAACGCACAGTTAATTTTTTAGCACCTGCTACTTCATTTTCTGCTTGTTTTTCATTTGCAATTTCTGCCCTTTGAAAACCGCGAAATTGTAGCATTTCTTCAACATGCTTAATTAGCCAGTCGTAGTATTCTGCAAATATATCATTGCTAATAGTAAGATTAACTTCATAAATAACCATACTTATTCCTCAATAACTAAATTTAAGGCGATAATGGTTGTAAATGCCAACTATTTGCTTGTCTGGTATACTCTATAATTTCTGAGAAAGCCTGATCGTTTAAAGTATAAAAAACAAATCGAGTCGGCACTAAACGATAACCACAATAATAATCCGAAACAGGAATAGCTTTATTTGCATATTGCTCAGCTAACTCTGCTCGTTTCTCCTCTAAGTATTTTGTGGAAGCAATAGGTTGGCCTGAAGTAGGCGCATAAGCAGAAAATTGTAATTGTGTTTGTTTAGGACGTGAAGACCAATAAAAAGCATTTTCTTCTTGTGATAAAGGTTTCAATTCTCCCTCTACCATGACTTCACGCTGTTGCACAGCTAACCAAAGCGTCATAGATCCGTATGGGTTATCAGCAATTTCTTGTGTTTTTCTACTGCCGCGTTGAGTAAAAAATAAAATGCCGGCTTCGTCAATTAGACGAATTGCAACAACGCGACTGTGTGCAATGCCCGAACGACCTGCTGTTGCAAGTACAATACGGTCAGGATGCGGCGATCCCAGTTCGCGTTCTTTTTCTATCCATGCATTTATCTTGGAAAATGGCATAACCGTCTCACTAATGAGAGGATAATGTACTAGCAGAAGAGCGAGGGATCAAGCCTAATTTCTTGTGCGAAATTTCACTTTTCTACAATGACCTTTATGGCTTGGACATCTGAACGGCCGTAATCATCAACCACACGCACTACGTGTTTTCCTGGTTGTAATGGCCAGTAAAATGCTTTATGCCTTGGCGTTTTACCTAAATAAGTTTCATTTAAAAACCAATGTAAATTATTCACATCAGCATCAACTAGAGCGGTGAAGGGTACTTGATTCTGTGTTTTATCATTCAAGCGAGCAACATAATTTAAATGTGCTCGCGGGGAAATAATTTGTGGCGCAAACCCTTTCTGAGTATCTATTTTTACTTCGCATGTTTCATCAAAACCAGGTGGTATTCTACGTTGAATGCCTGCATTTTTAAAAATAGCCAGTAAGTCAGATGGCCAAAATTCATAAATCTCAAAACGCGTATTGTTATCTATATGGCAAGTACGTAATCCTGTTTTTGCATTCACTGCGATTTCACGGTAAATAGTATCCGTTTTGATAGGCGATTTTCCTGGAATAAACCAAGTTTTTTCTGTTTCTTTGCAGTAGGGAGTAAGCAGCATACCGGATGCTTTGCATACTTCAATTTTTGTTAAATTAAGACTACGCGTATCAGTACTAGGCAACCTTAGCGCATGAGTCTGAGTTTGCATCGCTTGCGCAATCGCAAAAAATAAAGGCGCAGCAATTTCTTTACCTACAAAAGCGGGATTGCTTTGATTATCAAAATTCCCTATCCACACGGCAACAACATAGGGACCTGCAATCCCTAATGTCCATGCATCACGAAATCCAGATGAAGTGCCTGTTTTCCATGCTAAAGGCTTGGGTAAATGCACTGTATTTTCTTCTGTGATAGGTGAAGTTGTACTTAACATATCTAGCACTAAAAAACTGGCTTCTGCGCTTAGCAAACGTTTGGCATTGCGTTGACTTATGTGATCTGCATAGACTAAGGGTTTAAAATAACCCTGATTGGCAAGCATAGCGTAAAGCGCTACTAATTCTTGCATAGTTAACTCTGCACCGCCCAATACCAATGCTAGGCCGTAATAAAGTTCTGACTTAAGCTCCGCAACATTGGCTTGTTGCAATAAAGTATATAAAGAAGGATGCAATTGCTCAGCTAAGAAAACAGCAGGAATATTGCGGCTTAATACTAGTGCCTCACTAGCCTTGATAGGACCGACAAAATCATAATCAAAGTTTTCGGGATTATAATTGCCAAAACTGCGCGGGACATCCTTTAAAACGGTGCTTGGATGAATCAATCCTTGATCTAAGGCAAGGGCATAAATAAAAGGTTTTAAGGTAGAGCCTGGAGAGCGTTTAATTTCAGCTCCATTAATTTGCCCGCTAATTCGATTAGAGAAAAAATCAGCTGAACCTAACAAGGCTTTTACTCGCATATCACGTGTATCTACTACCATCACAGCAGCGTTATGAACACCTAGAGCAGTTTTTCGCGCTAGGTATTGCTGAGTGACCCTTTCGATTAATCGTTGTAGAGGCAAGTGCAAACTACTAACAATTTCCCGTTTATCGATAGTAGGGTCATTTAGGATATGATTAACAAAATGCGGCGCTAAAAAAGGAGCAGATTTAATGCGCTGTAACGCAATGGGCAATTGCATGATTGCAGTTTTATTTTTATCTTCAGGATGATTTTTAAGCCAACGAGTAAAGAGCTTATACCTTACCTCATGTAATTGAGTGGCATTATTCGGTGCTCGGCCATTTGGATTTTGTGGAATAACAGCAAGTGTCAATGCATCAGGTATGGTAAGTTTGGCGGGGGACTTATTAAAATATAAATAACTAGCTGCCCCTACCCCTTCAATATTGCCTCCATAGGGAGCAAGATTGAGATATGCTTCAAGGATTTCTCGCTTGCTATAATGCAACTCTAATTGCCAGGCCCGAAACACTTGCAGAAGTTTGCCGATAACACGTTTTGAATCCAGCTTAAAACGTAATCTTGCCACTTGCATAGTAATGGTTGATGCGCCAATACGGCGGGTCTTTAATAAATAGGTATGCCACATCGCCCTTGTCATTGACCAAGGATTAATGCCTAAGTGCCACCAAAAGTATTGATCCTCTTGTAATAAGGTAGCCTCAACTAGCGAGGGAGCAAGACTTGAGAGAGGAGTAAATAACCGATATTTCCCATCTTCGCTAAGCGTTAAACGCAATAAACGATGCTCATCGTCGTAAACAGCGCGTGAAAAGCTAAAATGCGCTAATAAATCAGGCTTAGGAATAAAAAATTGTAAGGCTACCCTACTGACAAGTAGAGCAACACAGGCTATGCTAATCCACTTAATACATCGTTTCATAATCAGGCCACCTTATGTTAACTAAGCTAAGCGGTCAAGATTAAGGATGAATATGTTAAAAAATCTCTACACCCGTTTCTTGAGTAAAATTCATTCCCTATTTACTGCCATTTTTGGTGATTTCTCCTGGCAAGCACCTGCTTGGATAGGACAAGCCAAACTCAAGGCTAAAACTCACCCCAAACAATTTTGGCAAGGGGTCACAGTTATTGCTGTTTTATGCTTATTAAGCCTCCTTAGTTATCATTGGTATCATCACAGACCTCAACCCCAACAAATTATTGCGCAAATAACAGCCCCTCACATTACCCCTAACGAAAAATCCTTAGTCCCTGATAACCTCAATATAGAATTTGGAGTTGTGGTTGATGGCACATTAAACACACGTTCTGTCGCGCCACTCAATGCCATTGGCAAACCTATTAAACAAGGAGTAAAGCTTACCCCTCAAGTTTCTGGTACTTGGTCTTGGGAAACAGACAGCCATTTGATTTTTATCCCAGATAAAGATTGGCCAGCAGGACAAACTTATACCGTTGAATTCGATAGGGACTTTTTTGCAGCTAATGCTTCACCTGCTTCACTAAAAAACACTTTTGCTACCCAGCCTTTTGAAGCAAAAATTACCGATTTTAAATTTTACCAAGACCCAGTTAACGCAGCTTCACGCAAAGCTATTGCAGCAGTTACATTTAATTATCCCGTTGATGCAACTACCTTACAAAATAAAATCCTCTTAACTTGGCAAACCCTAAAAAATGGCAAGAGAACGCCGCCGCTTAAATTCACATTACAATATGATGAACATCACCGCACCGCTTATATTCACTCAGAAATACTTACTTTACCTGATACAGAACGTTATATAGATTTAGTTTTAGCAAAAGGCATTAAACCTATCTCGGGTAGTTCTGTTACCAATACAGAAGAAAAAGCATCCGTTCTTATTCCCGATGCCATTAGCTTTTTTAAAGTTAAAGAAATTGAAAGTAACATTGTTAGAAATCAAAAAGACCAACCTGAACAAGTGTTAGCTATAGAAACTACGCTAGGCGTTACGCAAGCTGAATTAAATAAGCACATCCATGTCTACGTGCTTCCTAAGGACTACCCTGCAACTGCCGTTGAAGCCGCTAAAATAAATTATTCATGGTCTTCACCCGGTGAAGTGACTGATCCTATTTTATCAATTTCTACTCCCGTTACTTTAAATGCCATTGCCGCGGATAGGGATTTTGCTACACTACATAGCTATCAATACAAAGCACCAAGCACACAATATCTCTATATAAAAATAGACAAAGGTACACCTAGCTTTGGTGGATTTACATTAGCAAATGATTATAAAACTATCCTACAAGTGCCTACTTTTCCTCAAGAAATTAGTTTTCTCCATAAAGGGGCATTACTGGCTTTAGGGACTGAAGAAAAATTATCTGTTTTAGTAAGGGGCATAGGGGCTGTTAAATTTGAAGCAGCACGCGTCTTAGCCAATGATATTAATCATTTAGTCACGCAAACTAGTGGCAATTTCAGTAATCCTTATTTTATAAATTATGATTTTAACCAAAATAACATTAGCGAAATTTTTTCTCAGGTTCAGCAATTTGATGCAACTGATCCCGGCAAACAGCAATATACCGCATTAGATTTAAATCAATTTTTAACCAGCCAATCTAACAAAGGTAATCCTTTAGGGTTATTTTTATTAAAAGCTAAAGCTTGGAATGTAGAAAAAGATATTCCATTAGGATTAGAAACGAATCGTTTAATTCTCATTACTGATTTGGGTTTAATTGTTAAAGATAATGTAAATGGCACACACGATGTCTTTGTGCAATCACTTACAAGCGGTTTACCAGTCGATCAGGCGCAAGTTTCTGTATTAGGTAAGAATGGCTTAGCGTTAGTCACCCGTGCTACCAATGCGCAAGGACAAGTGAATTTACCTATTCTTTCTGATTTTATTAATGAGCGTGAACCTGTTGCCTATTTAATTACTCATAATAAAGATGTAGCTTTCATGCCCTATCGCCGCTCAGATAGGCAATTAAATTATTCGCGTTTTGATGTGGGCGGCATCAGTAGTTATAGTGAAAATCAAGCAGCATTAACGGCTTACGTCTTCACTGAAAGAGGTATTTATAGACCTGGCGATACCGTGCATTTAGGTATGATTGTAAAACAACCTTATGCTATGCCTCAGCCTGCTGGTTTACCACTTGAATTAATTATTACTGACTCTCGCGGTGCAACAGTAAAAGATGAAAAATTAACGCTAGATGATACTGGCTTTTTGACTGTCGATTTTACGACAAGTAAAAATGCGCCAACGGGACAATACCAAGCTAGTCTATATATCATTAAAGACAATCACCCAAGCAGTTTAATCGGCTCCACCCCTCTTACCATCGCCGAATTTTTACCTGATAGATTACGCATTACTGCCGCTTTATCTGCACCACCTTCAGCTGGGTGGATTTCACCTGCTGATTTAAAAGCAAATATTGGTCTATGGAATTTATACGGCGCCCCTGCAGTAGATAGGACCATTACTGGTAAACTTGTTTTAGCACCAAAAGCAGTTAATTTCCCAGCTTTTCCTAATTACATTTTTGTAGATCCATTATTAAATCCAAACACCGCGCCTAAAACATTTACTGATACGTTAAAAGATACACACACTAATTCTCAAGGTGAAGCCCAGTTTGATTTGAATTTAGAACGTTTTGATAAAGCTACTTATCAATTAACACTTTATGCAGAAGGTTTTGAAGCAGCGGGCGGCCGAAGTGTTGCAACACAAACATCTGCTTTAGTTAGCCCATTACCTTATTTAGTAGGATATAAGGCAGATACTAGTCTTGCCTATATTAAACAAGACAGCACAGCCAATGTGAATTTCATTGCTGTTAACCCACGCTTAGAACAACAAGCGTTAAGTAATTTAAAAATACAATTATTTAAACAACATCCTATTTCTACTTTAGTTAAACAAGATAATGGTACGTATCAATATCAATCTGTCATTCAAACGACAGAGGTTAGCACTAAACCCTTCTCCATTGCACAAGCAGGTATTAATTACACGCTAGCAACACGCGAATTAGGCGACTTTTTAGTCGTCGTCTTGAATGCAGAAGGAACAGAGCTGAGTCGATTTAAATATAGTGTAGTCGGCACTGGCCAAGAAGCCATGCCGCGTAATGCTGAATTAAATATAAAGTTAAATAAAGCAGAATTTGCACCAGGTGAAGAAATTGAATTGCAAATTACCGCACCTTATACAGGTACGGGATTAATTACCATTGAACGCGACAAAGTACATGCTTATCAATGGTTTAAAACGTCAACGACTTCTTCACTACAAAAAATTCGATTACCTGCCGATTTCCAAGGTAATGGTTATGTCAATGTAGCCTTTGTGAGAGATATTAATTCGCCTGAAATTTTTATGAGCCCGCTTAGCTACAGCGTCATTCCTTTCTCAGTAACTCATAGTGATAGAGACATTAAAGTAACGCTTTCTGCACCACAATCAGCACGCCCTGGTGAAGCATTACCTATCACTTACCAAACTGACAGGCCTGCTAAAATAGTTGTGTTTGCAGTGGACCAAGGTATATTGCAGATTACACAATATAAAACCCCTAATCCCCAAGACTATTTTTTCCAAAAGCATGCTTTGGAAGTAGATACTTTACAAATCGTCGACCAAATTCTTCCTAAATTTATTGCCGAAAGAGAATTATCTGCTGCGGGCGGTGATGATGGAGAAGCAGCTTTACGTAAAAATTTAAATCCATTTAAACGTAAAACTGAAGCAGCAGTCGTTTTTTGGTCTGGCATTATTGATGCAGATAGCATACCTAAAACATTGAATTACACTGTGCCTGATTACTTTAGTGGTACATTACGTATCATGGCTGTCGCAGTAAGCAATAATGCAGTCGGCTCAGCGCAGCAAGAAACTAAAGTAAAAGGTAATTTTGTTATTAATCCTAACGTACCCACGTTTGCAGCACCCGGTGATGAATTTGAAGTGACAGCAAGTATTGCCAATAACATTGAAGGTTCGGGTGATAAAGCAAATATTACTGTTAATTTAGCTGCGCAAGGGTTAGAAGTAATAGGAGACACTAAACAAACCCTTGTTATTCCTGAAGGGCAAGAACGTAGTGTGCAATACAAAATAAAAGTGGCTGATAAATTAGGTTCAGCTTCATTGGTATTTAGTGCAAGTCAAGGTGATAAAACAAGTCACATGACCTCCACATTAAGTGTGAGACCGCTTTCACCTTATTATACCGGGTTAATCAGTGGTTATGCCCGTGACAATAAAACATTAACCTTAACCCGTGCTCTTTATCCTGAATATAGAGACGTCATTGCAACGGCTTCCTCTAATCCCCTCATTTTAGTATCAGGACTTGAGCGTTATACTAACGAATATCCTTACGGTTGCACTGAACAATTAGTTAGTAAAGCCTTCCCCCTCTTAGCTATGGCTAATCAGCCTTGGTTCCAAACCAATTTTGCAACTATCAGTGATCACATTAAATTAACGATTCAAATGCTCGCGCAAAGACAGTTATCAAGTGGCGGTTTTAGTTATTGGCCAGAGACAGGTTCAGCTGAAAATAATGATTTTGCCTCAGTTTACGCTATGCACTTTTTAACGGAAGCAAGATTGCAAGGTTATGCTATTCCTGCTGACTTATTATCAAACGGTATAGGATTTTTAAGAGAATTAGCGATGCGAGACAGTGCTAATATCACGGAAGCGCGCTTACAAGCCTATGCTATTTACATTCTCACCCGTAATGAAATAGTGACTACCAATTACGTTACCCATTTACAATCTAATTTAGAAAAATTACCAGTAGCAGAGTGGCAAAAGGATATTACCACCATTTATCTTGCTGCCATTTATCAAATGCTAAAAAATACAGCCGAAGCTGAGCGTTTAATTGCTTATTTCAAACCAAGCAATAAACAAGTAGATGATTCCAGTTTTTATAGTCAATCTATTGCAAATGCCCAGTATTTATATTTAGTAACCAAACACTTCCCGCAACGCTTACAACGTATAGACACTAATTTCATTCTGTCACTAATCGACTCTATGAATGAAGATAGTATTAATACGTTATTATCAAGCTACGCTAGCTTAGGCTTAGCCTCTTATGGTCAATTTTATGAAATCGCGAATGACACACCTATTTCAATACAAGAAACACTAAACGATGGCCAAACTAAAGGATTATCAAGCGCAACAGGCTTATATCAAACAGCAAAAATTGATATAAATGCTAAAGAAATTTCTTTTACTAACCCTGGAAAACAAGCTTATTTCTATCAATTGATTCAGAGCGGCTTTGATAAAACATTGCCAAGCGCTGCTATCAATCAAGGCTTAGAAGCCTATCGTGAATTTAGAGATACAGAAAATAACATCATTAGTCATCTACGTTTAGGTGATGAAATTATCGTAAACTTACGCGCGCGTACGACAGATAATAAATATCATAACAATATTGCGATTGTTGATTTATTGCCTGGTGGTTTTGAAGTAGTCCGCGATTCTATTCACTTAGCTAACATGGATTATGCTGATGTGCGTGAAGATAGAGTGATTTTCTTTGGCACAGTAGGTCCAGAATCTGCTGAAATGAGCTATAGAATTAAAGCGACGAATGAAGGCGATTTTACAGTTCCACCTTTACTTGCCACTGCCATGTATAATCCCAGCCTTAAAGCACTGGGATTAACAAGCAGCATGCATGTTGGTGCTAGAGATTAGCTAGGTCTATCGTGCGGCCTAGCTTTACAAATTGATGTAAGGGTTTTACACCCATGTAATACATTAATTCAACGGGTGTGGAGACATCCCACACAATAAAATCTGCTTGTTTATTTGCAGATAATGTTCCTATCGTTTGCTCCAAGCCTAAACTTTTAGCGGCATATTGCGTCACACCCAATAATACTTCTTGTGGTGTTAGACGGAACAAAGTGCAAGCCATATTCATGATTAATAATAGTGACATGATAGGTGAAGTACCAGGATTACAATCACTAGCAAGCGCAATAGGCACACCATGTTCGCGTAGTAATTGAATGGGCGGTAATTTCTTTTCCCTTAAAAAGTAAAATGCGCCTGGCAGTAAAACTGCAACCGTTCCTGATTTAGCAATAGCTTCTATGCCTTGCAGTGATAAATGCTCTAAATGATCCACTGAAAGTGCATGATATTTAGCGGCTAATGCAGCAGAGCCTGAATCTGATAATTGTTCCGCATGACATTTGACTTGCAAATCATGCTGTTTAGCCGTTGCAAATACACGCTCAGTTTGTGCTAAGTTAAATGCAATTTTTTCACAAAAAACATCGACTGCCTCTGCTAATTTCTTTTCCGCAATACTGGGTATCATGTCTTGGCAGATATGATCAATATAGGCATCACCTCTGCCACGATATTCTAATGGTAGTGTATGTGCACCTAAAAATGTTTTACTTATTGTAATAGGTAAGGTTTCTTCTAATTTTTTAGCAACGTATAAAATTTTTTCTTCTGTCTCAAGATCTAATCCATAACCTGATTTTATTTCTAACGTAGTCACCCCACTTTGCATCAATGCTAGAACTCTTTTTTTACTTAAATAATAAAGTTCTTCTTGAGAAGCGGTACGCGTTGCTGCAACAGTAGATTGTATTCCTCCTCCTTGGCGCGCAATGTCTTCATAAGTTGCACCTTTCAACCGCATTTCAAATTCATTAGCCCGATTACCTGCAAAAATTAAATGCGTATGACAATCAATCAGCCCTGGTGTGATACAACGATGCTTAACATCGTAAACTGTATCAGCCAATTCATTTGGCTTAGCTGATAGTGCTTGCATCGCACCTACCCATGCTATTTTACTTCCTTTTGTAGCAAGACAAGCATTTGTCATGATGCTATCTTGTTTTTCTCCTGTCGCAATCGTTGCGTTTATCCACAGTGCATCCCATTGTTTAGCCATCAACAACCTCAACTTATATTTGTTATTAATCCTATCGCATGCATCCACTCAGGTGTGGGCAATACTAATTTACGTTGTTTCATATCAAATAAGCCAAATTTCATCTGTGCTTCACAGCAAAGCTCATTTTTTTCGTTAAAAATTTCTTGCTTTAAGATACCTATCTTTTCTTGATAAGAAATCATTTGAGATTTAATAATAATTTTTTCCCTTAATACAATTTCTTTTAAATATTTAATGTGCCATTCCAAAATGGTGGGGCCTATTCCATGCTGCCGAATATATTTCATTCCAAAACCTCGGCCATTTATAAATTCCCACCTTGCCTCTTCTAATATCTCGAGGTAAGTTGCATTATTTACGTGGCCAAAGGTATCTAAATGATGTTCACGTATCAACAGCGGATAAGAAAAGGCTTCAAAGGTTGATTCAGACATCACACTCTCCACTAGAATTTTAAATAAGATAAAGCAGCTAAGCTTAACAAGCTAGCTGCTTTAAAAAAAATAGAGAGTGAAATTAACTTATTTTTTAAAACGGTACCAAAGTAACATACCGGAGAGGACGCTTAATCCTAAAGTCACTAAACTCGATTTATAAGGATTTTCCTTTACCATTTCCACCGAGTTTACATACATGCGTTTAACCATATTTTTACCCATTGGGCGTCTATGTCTAACAATATGTTTAACTTGTTTTTTGCGTGCTGCTGCCATGGGATACTCCTTTTTTATGTTTTGTAGACTCCTTAAGTCTATTTTAACAGAAGTTGCCTATCTAGGTTTAACAAAAAATGAACATTTAGTTTAAAAAGACTCTATCTTTAAACTATATCAGCAAATAAAGAATATTGATGAGGCCTATTTACATCGCTATGAAAATGCACGCCCACGCCCAATAAGCGAATAGGTAATTTGACTTTTGCACAGACATCAGCAAAAAGAGAAGCGAATAAATTAAATTCCAAATAAGAAATGGAACACTCGACTGAAACCAGCCTGAAATTATTAAATTTCACTTTTATAAATTGGCTCTTAATAGGCAAATCACTGGCTTGATCTTGTAAACGTTTTTGTAATTTTTCATAAAGAATTTTAAGCGAACTTATACCCAAATCTCTATCTGTAATATCTTGCGGAAAGGTATGTTCTACGCTTAATGATTTTCTTTCTCTATTAGGCACAACTTCTCTATGATCAATGCCACGGCATTGCTCATACAATTGATGGCCAAATTTACCAAAATGATCTCGTAACGTTGAGATAGACAGTTTTTGTAAGTCTGCGCAAGTGTGAATGTGTAAACGCTGTAATTTTTCAGCGGTTACTTTTCCTACGCCGTATAATTCTTTCACGGCTAAGGTTTTAACAAATTCCTGTATTTCATTGGGCTTAATCACAAATAAGCCATTGGGTTTTTTCCAACCGCTTGCGATTTTTGCTAAAAATTTATTTGGCGCCACGCCGGCAGAAGCCGTTAGTTGCTCTTTTTCCCAAATTTTTTCTTTGATTGCTTTTGCGATTAAAGTGGCACTGCCTTGACATAAAATAGAATCAGATACATCTAAATAAGCTTCATCTAATGATAAAGGTTCAACACGCTCCGTATAATCACGAAAAATTTGCTGCACATTGTTAGCAACCGCTTTGTACTTTGGCATGTTAACAGGAAGAAGAATTAACTCTTTACACAATTTTACCGCAGTCGAGGTTGGCATTGCCGAACGAACACCGTATTGCCTAGCTATATAATTGCTAGTGCAAATTACACCCCGTTGATGACTGGGTCCACCCACTGCAATAGGTTTATCAACGAGAGCTGGGTTATCTCTCATTTCGATTGCCGCATAAAAACAATCCATGTCTATGTGAATAATTTTTTTAGACGTCATCATGATAGGCTGGCTTTATTTTGAACCAAATGGGAGCTCATGAACAAAGCAATTGCTAATCATCATAATATTGATTTCGTACAAATTCAAGATAAATACACTTGCTATTACAAGGTAAGTACAAGAGAATACAGCAAAAAATTAAGGAGTATGTGAATATGACATGGGTTACGCATTACGCTCCTCCCGAACAATCACATTGGCAAGGCCGCTCAGATATTCCCCCGCAATCTTGTTTCTTTCAAATCGTGCACGCACTTGATATACGAAATGCCATCCCCGCAATGGATAGACCCGCTTTTGCTTTATTGGGTTTTTGTTGCGATGAGGGCATTAAACGTAATTTTGGGCGAGTAGGCGCAGCGCAAGGTCCTAAAGCATTAAGACAATCTCTCGCTAAGCTTCCCTTACCTGCGCAAGATATTCTCTTTTACGATGTCGGCGACATTACTTGTTCTGATGACGATTTAGAAAGTGCACAAACTGCATTAGGTGAAGCCGTTGCACTCTTATTGAAAGCAAACATCACTCCTCTCATTATAGGCGGAGGGCATGAATTAGCTTGGGGCCATTATCAGGGTATTCATAAAATGTATCCTAATACCCAACTTGGCATTGTTAACTTTGATGCTCACTTTGATATGCGCCCTTTACTCCCCAACCAAACAGGCAGCTCAGGCACGCCTTTTTTACAAATTGCGAATACTCATAACGAAAATAATAAACGATTTGATTATAACTGCATGGGCATACAACGCACTGGCAATATTCCTTTTTTATTTGAAACCGCCAAAAAACATCAAGTCAATGTTGTTTACGCAGAAGAGTTATTTCACAGTGAACGCAATTTACACGAATGGGTTAATCGCATTATCAATGAAAACCAGCACGTGTATCTTAGTCTTTGCTTAGATGTGTTTGCCGCACCTTATGCACCAGGTGTTAGCGCGCCTCAAAGTTTAGGTATCACACCTTGGCAAATTATTCCTTTTGTAAGACAAATAGCCGCATCAGGTAAAGCACTTAGTTATGATATCGCAGAACTTTCCCCACCTTATGATTTAGATAATAGAACAGCAAAATTAGCGTCACATTTTATATACGAAATTATCCATTATCATTCCAATAAAAGGATGTAAGTATGTCAACTCAGTCACTACGCCACGACGTTAACCGTCATATTCGCGCTCCTCACGGCACATCTTTAACAGCAAAAACATGGTTAACAGAAGCAGCCATGCGCATGTTAATGAATAATCTTGATGCCAATGTCGCAGAAATTCCTAGCGATTTAGTGGTATACGGCGGCATTGGTCGTGCCGCACGCGATTGGCCTAGCTATGACAAAATCATTGAATCATTAACTAATTTAAATGCAGATGAAACATTATTAATTCAATCTGGAAAACCCGTCGGTATTTTCAAAACACACAAAGATGCGCCGCGAGTGTTAATTGCAAATTCTAATTTAGTTCCTCATTGGGCAACATGGGAACATTTCAATGAACTAGATAAAAAAGGCTTAATCATGTACGGGCAAATGACCGCTGGCTCCTGGATTTACATAGGAAGCCAAGGCATCGTACAAGGTACTTATGAAACATTTTGTGAAGCAGGACGTCAACATTATCAAGGTGATTTAAAAGGTAAATGGATATTAACTGCAGGATTAGGCGGTATGGGCGGTGCACAGCCTCTAGCTGCTACTATGGCTGGCGCTTGCATGTTGGCAGTTGAATGCGATCCTAAACGCATAGAACGCCGTTTGGAAACTAAATATTTAGATAAAAAAGCAGCGAGTTTAGATGAAGCGCTAGCCATGATTCATGATGCTTGCAAAGCAGGTAAAGCAATTTCTGTGGGATTATTAGGTAATGCCGCAGAAATTTATCCTGAATTAGTTAAAAGAGGCATTAAACCTGATTTAGTCACAGATCAAACCAGTGCTCATGATCCACTTAATGGGTACCTTCCTGAAGGTTTCACTTTAGAACAAGCAGAAGCATTACGACGCACTGATCCTAATAAAATGGTGCAATTAGCAAAAGCATCCATGGCAAAACAAGTAGAAGCCATGCTTGCACTACAGAAATTAGGCTGCCCAACGTTTGATTATGGTAATAACATTAGACAAATGGCTAAAGATGTTGGTGTGGCTAATGCATTTGATTTTCCTGGTTTTGTACCCGCTTATATTAGACCTCTCTTTTGTCGTGGCATAGGGCCCTTCAGATGGGCTGCTTTATCCGGTGATCCTGAAGATATTTATCGTACTGATGAAAAAATTAAACAGTTATTACCCCACAACAAATCTTTACATAATTGGTTAGACAAAGCCCGTGAACATATTCGCTTTCAAGGCTTACCAGCGCGTATTTGCTGGGTAGGATTAGGTGATAGAGCGCGTTTGGGCCTAGCGTTTAATGAAATGGTAAGATCAGGCGAATTAAAAGCACCTATTGTGATAGGTCGTGATCATTTAGATTCGGGTTCTGTCGCAAGTCCTAATCGAGAAACAGAAAGCATGATGGATGGTTCTGATGCTATCTCAGATTGGCCATTACTCAATGCATTGCTAAATTGCGCAAGCGGTGCAACCTGGGTTAGCTTGCATCACGGCGGTGGTGTCGGCATGGGTTATTCGCAACATGCAGGCATGGTCATTGTCGCAGATGGTACAAAAGACGCAGATAGTCGCTTAGAACGCGTACTGACCAATGATCCTGCAAGCGGTGTCATGCGTCATGCAGATGCAGGTTACGACATTGCAAAACAATGCGCCAAAGAACAACAATTAAACTTGCCAATGATAGGTTAAGAGAATTTTATGCAATTTATTTTAAAACCAGGTCAATTGCGTCTCAGTGATTTTCGTCAATTATTAGATGAGAAGACGAGCTTAACATTAGACCCTGCTTGTGTACCTGCTATTTTAGCTTCCGAAGCATTAATTAAAAAAACGCTAGATGATAATAAAACCGTGTACGGTATTAATACGGGTTTTGGTTTGTTAGCTCATACCAGAATTAGTCATGCTGATTTAGAAAATTTACAACGCAGCATTGTTCTTTCTCATGCCGCAGGCTTGGGAGAATTATTAAGCGATGCGGCTGTTAGATTAATTCTAGCGTTAAAAATAAATAGTTTGGCACGTGGATATTCAGGTGTGCGTTTACAAACAATAGAAGCACTCATTAAACTTTTTAATGCAAGCGTGTATCCTTGCATTCCTTCTCAAGGTTCAGTCGGCGCATCAGGTGATTTAGCACCGCTTGCACACATGAGTACTTTATTGCTAGGTGTAGGTGAAGCACGTCATGAAGGAAAAATTATTTCAGCTCAGGAAGCGTTAGATAAAGCTGGCTTAAAACCTTTGCAATTAGCACCAAAAGAAGGCTTAGCCTTATTAAACGGTACGCAAGTTTCTACTGCATTAGCCATTTTAGGTTTATTAGCTGCAGAAGATATTTTTATTTCTGCTTTAACAGCAGGTGCATTAACGGTTGATGCTGTGCATGGTAGTGACACACCGTTTGATGAGCGCATACAAATAGTACGTGGGCATGCTACACAAATTAGAGTGGCAGCTATTTTACGCAATTTATTAGCACATAGTGAAATACGCGCTTCTCACAAAGACTGTAATAAAGTTCAAGATCCTTATTCTTTGCGTTGCCAACCTCAAGTAATGGGAGCCTGTTTGGCTTCCATTTTAACTACGAGTGAAATCTTGTTAGTAGAAGCAAATGCGGTATCTGATAATCCTCTCATCTTTGTGGAACAAGGGGAAATTCTCTCAGGCGGTAATTTCCATGCTGAACCTGTTGCACTTGCTGCAGATGCATTAGCGGTTAGTATCGCTGAAATGGGAGCCTTATCTGAGCGTCGTATTGCTTTATTAGTCGATCCTCACTTCAGTGGTTTGCCTGCCTTTTTAGTGCAAAATGCCGGTGTTAATTCAGGTTTTATGATTGCTCAAGTCAGTGCCGCAGCGCTTGCTAGTGAAAACAAATCTTTAGCACACCCCGCAAGCGTCGATAGTCTTCCTACTTCTGCTAATCAAGAAGACCACGTGAGCATGGCAACTTATGCAGCAAGACGGTTGACACCCATGGCAAGAAATGCGGCAGGAATAATTGCTATTGAATTATTGGGTGCTTGCCAAGGTATCGATTTCGCTAGACCTTTAAAAACTTCGCCAAAATTAGAAAAAATTTATCATTTAATTAGGCAACATGTTCCTTTCTATGATAAAGATAGATATTTCTCGCCTGATATTTTGCAAGGACAGCACATAATTGAATCAGGAAAAATACGGCAAGAGTTAGGCTTATCCTTGTTTTAAATAAGAAAGGTTGCATGTATGAATAGAAAAGCACTGAGCTTGCCCATACTTATTTCATTAGTGATTGGTAACATGATAGGCACAGGCATTTACGTGCTACCCGCCTCATTAGCCGAGTATGGGAGTATTTCTTTGCTAGGGTGGTTAGTGACCTCCATTGGTGCCATCTTCTTTGCAATCACCTTTGCTAATTTAAGTAAGCGCGTTCCTAAAACTGGCGGCCCCTATATTTATTGCAAGGAAGCATTTGGTCGCTTAGTAGGTTTTATCGTCGCCTATACTTATTGGTTAGGAAATTTAGTTTCTGTTGCGGGGATTGCTGTCGCATCTATTGGTTATTTAGGTTTTATTCTGCCTGAATTAAATGCAAATGGTGGCGGTTATCAATCCTATACCGCATTACTTTTAGAATTAGGTGCTATTTGGTTTTTTACTTTAATTAATATTATTGGGTTACACACAGCAGGTGTCGTGCAACTCGTTTTAACTGTCTTAAAATTAGTTCCCCTCTTTTTAATTACTATTATTGGCATAGGTTATGTGCACTTAGATAATTTACCTGCATTTAACTTAACAAATCACTCCAACTTGACTGCCTTAGCTAGCGCATCTGCGCTCACCTTCTGGGCATTTATAGGATTAGAGGCAGCCACTGTGCCTGCTGAAAATACGCCAGGTTATAAAGCAATTTATATTGCCACTGTATTTGGTACGTTAATTACGGCACTTATCTATATTGCTAGCACATTAGTATTAATGGGCATGGTACCTGCAGCACAACTAGCTAATTCTCAATTTCCTTTTGCAGACGCTGGTAAAATTTTACTGGGCTCTCAAGCAGGCTCTATCATTGCAATATGTGCAGTTATTTCAGGATTAGGTGCATTGAATGTCTGCATATTAATTCAAGGACAAATTGTATTTGCTGCTGCGCGCGATCGTTTATTCCCACGGCAATTTGCTAAACTTTCACGCCACGATGTACCGATTGCAGCACAACTTTTATCTTCAAGCTTAGTCTCACTATTTTTAATAATGACGCTAGAGCCAACCTTACTTAAACAATTTAATAACATTGCTTTATTAGCTGGTGTATTAGCCTTATTTAATTATTGTTTAACAGCCTTAGCTGAACTTAAATTTATTTGGCGTAAAAGAGTTCCTGTTACTAAAAAAATATTTCGTTATTCTACATTAATTGCATCGATTGCTGTGCTTTATGCCTTTATTATGTTTTTCAGTTTTAATCAAAAGATGCTTGTGATGGGATTAGGTGCCATTTTTCTCTGCATTCCGATTTACTTTTTTACGGTTAGAAATTACGAACCTACATAGGGGATAGTCCTATGAAAGAAACCTTAGCTAAAAGAGTTGAACCTTTTCTCAATGAAGAGAATTTACACGCTTATCAGCGCGATGGGGTAATTTGTCTTCGCCAAGTATTAACAGCGCAAGAAGTTAATTTATTGCGTGAAGGAATAGAAGAAAATTTATCAACACTAAGCCCACGTGCAAAAATTGCTAGCCGCCCTGAAGATAAAGGAAAATTTATAGAAGATTTTTGTAATTGGCAAAAAAATAGTTTTTATAAAAAATTTATTTTTGAATCGCCATTAAGCCATATCGCTGGTTATTTAATGCAAAGTAAAACAGTGAGACTTTACCACGATCATCTTTTAGTAAAAGAACCGAGCACTGAACAAGTCACACCTTGGCACCAAGATCAGCCTTATTACAATATTGAAGGCCAGCAAAATTGCAGCTTTTGGATACCGGTAGATCCTGTCAGTCGTTATTCAACATTAGAATTTATCGCAGGTTCTCACTTGCAAGGTTGGTTGATGCCACGCAGTTTTTTAACTAATGAAGCAAAATGGTTTCCTGAAGGAACATTGCAAGAGTTACCTAACATTGAAGTTAATCGTGAGCAATATCCCATTTTAGGCTGGGATATAGAACCAGGCGATGTTGTTTGTTTTCATATGCTAACTTTGCATGCTGCTAAAGGTGTAACATCTAATCAACGCCGCCGCGTTTTTTCTCTACGTTTTATAGGCGATGATATTACTCATAAACCACGACCATGGGTCACGTCTCCTGCTTTTCCTGGATTAGAAAATGAATTAGCAGAAGGGGCTGCGATGGAACATGATTTATTTCCTATCATGGAAATAAAATAAAAACGCGCATTGATTAAAATGCGCGTTTTTAAAGAAACTATCTATGATTATTTGTGATCGTGAACTTCTACGTGATCATCGCAACGTCTGCAACGCATACCACAATGTCCGCCTAAGCAAGCAAAGAAAGCGCCTAATGCGAATAAACCAAACACAATAAATGCGGCCATGCTCATTGCACTTGCTGCTTGCGTGGTAGACACTTCAGCAGTTGCAGGCATTGCCTGATTGTGTGAAGAAGCTGCAGCAGGTTGTACAGTAGCAGGTTCATCAGTTACTAAAATAACAGTTGGGTTTGGGTTTGATACGTAGTTAGAATAAGAAGTGATATATCTTCCCATGTGGGTAGTAAACATCACGGTAAGAAATAACGCTACGCACCAGGTTACAAAACCATACATTACACCTAAATTACGGCGTAAGCAGTATGGGCGGCCTAAGTAGCCAGCAACACAACCAGCAGTAAACATAGAAACAATCACGCCTATCGCCATTCCAATTAAACCACCTACTGCTAACGCTGGCGCGCCATCTGGCTTCATGGAATAAATAGACAAACCAATAGCAATGTTAAATAAATTTAATAAGAAGGCAATACCCATGCCAACTAATGCACCGACAATCACAGCGGTCCATGAGAGGCGTGTTAAGCAATGACTAAAACAATGATCATGTTTCATATTATCGTGTCCATTCATGCAATCTATCTCCTAAAACTTGTATTGTTAAGTAGGTTAATAACCCAAATTAAAACATATGAGACACTAACCAAATAAGCACTAACACACCAAGAGGAACACCTAATAGCCAAGCTATAATATATTTTCCCATACGACCTCCTTATGTAAGTATCTTGATTATTTTAGCTTAAAAGTTAGTCACTTGTCCTTATTATTTTTATTGTTTATATTTAACGTAACCTGTTGAAAATTATTGAAGTTTTTTGACATTTTTTACTTATTCTGAATTGACGTAGCCTCCCGTAAATGTAAATATAGTAGATAGAATAACAACTTGCTTATTTCTCATATCATATGAAGGAGAAATAGTTATGACCAGGGATCTCAAAAAACAAATACAAGCCTTGCTAAACGATGATGTAAAAGAAAAAATTGATCACGCTCAGCAAACCGTTACGCATTACGTTAAAAAAAATCCCATGAAAACGATAGGCTTTTCACTGTTAGCGGGTGCTATCGTTGCACAATTACTACGTGGTAAAAAGAAATCACGTTAAGACTATTATGACAAAAAAACATAGCGCAGGCTTGATCACTATCATTAAAGATTTAATAGAAACACAAATTTCTAAAACGATTGATGTGTTTCGTCTAGCGCAATTAGAAGCAAAACTTGCCGTTCAAACTTTAGTGAATATGACATTCATTATTTTTATTATTATTTTACTGATTATTTCTAGTTGGATTTTATTAAATGCCTGTGTCTTCTTACTATTAATTACATTTTTAACTTCTTCACCGCTTATTAGTAGTAGCATTTTATTTGCCTGCAACTTCATCTTATTGCTAGTTTTTGTGTTCTATCTTTATAAAATACGTGAGAATTTATTTTTCCCTGCTACCCGTAAACAAATTTTTACGAGTAAAAAACAAAAGCGAGATAGTAATGAGTAAATTAAAAAAAGACATTAAACAGTTAAAAGCAAATATTTATTTAAAAGATATCTTAATTAAGCATCAATCAGATGCTCTAGAAGAAAAGTTTTGTACTAAGAAAATAATGACACCATTAATAATTGGTGGATTCATTGCAGGCTTTTTATTTTCTAGAAAAAAAACAGCTTTGCAACTTGCTCGCTCTTCATTCCTTGCTTATTTTGCATTTAAACGCATTCAAGTTAACGCACTAGGCATCCTAAGTCTGCTCAAAAAAAGAAATTCCGATTAAGCAGGACAATTTTCAATAATTGTCTCTTCCATTTTCATATTCGGATGCGGATACAAGAAATGATTTAAACCAAACGGTAAGTAAAATCCTTCCGCATGGTGATCAATAAAATAAGTTTTACCAGCATATGCAGGTTCAGTTGAGCGGCCAAATTTAGCACCTAATTCCATAAAGTGAATATTGAAGCCAAAAATAGCATAAACTGCGGCATCCACAAAAATATACCTATCTAATTTTGCACTGCGTAAATGCGTATCTTGGATAATGATACCGTGCAATTTTTCTTTAACGTAATAGAGAGATGCTAAATCACGCACGACTTCATTGAAATTATGAGAAGCATCGTGGTGAATTAAAATATCGGTTTGATCTTCTTTGGCTACAACGTTTTTAACATAAGTAGGGATATCACCAAAAAATAGTCTTACCTTAGTAATGGCTTCTGGGAAAGCACGACGTATGCGCTCATAAGTAAACAATAAAAATTCTTTTTTTGCATCGATTAAATCTAATTCCAATTCAAACGGTTGTACACAGCCTGCAAAGACACAAGAAGCCCCGCCTAAGTAGGTGCCTGCTTCTGCAATACGGCGCACCTTGCCTTTCATTTTTTTAAGGATTGAAAAGCAATCAAAATAATATTTGGCTGAACATTGATCTTCAAAATTAATTTCTGCTCGCTGAGCAATTAATTTTGCAACGATGGAAGTAAATAGGGGGTCTAAGGATAGAAATGGGCTGAAATCTGCTTTATTTCCACTGGGAATATAAGCATTAAATTTTTCATTTGGATCACGCAACTTTTCTAATTCTTTATCTGGCGCTATGAAGGTTCCCCATTCAGGATCTTTACTACTGACGCTGGTAAGACCACCTTGCAGAATATACATAAGTGAATCCTATTAATAATTTAGACTGGTTTATATAAAAAATTATCCTGGCTTTCTATAGGGTGTGGGTAACGAAATTGATTATGAGCAAAAGGAACATGCAGTCCTTCTGCATGCTGCTTCAAGCAAAATGTTTCCATTCCATGTGATTCTGGGTTTTCATCTTCTTGCAAGATATTGCCTAAGATTGAAAATTGCAATTGATGCCCAAATAAAGCATAAAGTGCTATATCTACAAAAGCAAAATCTTGCAAATTCATACTGCGTAAATGCGTATTTTGTGCCATGATGGCATGCACTTTTTCTTTTACATAATAAAGTGAACCCAAATTTCGGATAACATCGTTAAATCCATAACAACCATTGTAGTGAACTAAACATTTATCCATTGAGGTGGTCATGAGTTTTTTCGCATACGTGGGCAGGTCGCCAAAAAATAATCTGATTTTATTCGTTGCTTCAGGAAAATATTGTAAGATTGTTGCATATACATTGAGTAAGCGATTTTTATCAGAATCGACTAAATCTAGTTTTACATTTAATGGGTTTAGTAACCCTGCGTAGATACAAGCAAGATAACTCGCATCTAACTCCACACCGATTAGTGTTTGCAAATTATTCGCATATTGAGAAACAGTATTAAAGCAATCAAGTAAGAATTTTTCTGATATATAACTTTCTTTTTCTAAACCTCTCTCACCTTTTGTCCTTATGACAGAAATAACATTGTCTAAGACAGGATGCATAGTAGCTAACTTACTTAAATCAGGTTTAATTCTCGTTTGATTTTTAGTTTGCCTTTCTTCATAAGAGGAGTTAGGCGAGATAAACTCTCCCCATGCAGGGTCTTTAACGATATCTACCATTTTGGGATGAACAATATTGAGGGAATAAAAAACTGCGATTTCGGCTTCCGTTGCCATATCATAGTCCCTTAGTGAGTCATTTACATGTTACTTAAATTTAAGAAACAACTCAACTATTAACATTGTCATAAGAAAACTATGGTATGCTCTCCAAAAAAAAAATATATTACGAGAATAATTATGCAATCTAATGTTAGCCTATCTCTTTTACCTCCTCCTGCTCCCACTCATATGCTGTTAAGTGATCACTTGCCTTTTATGGCAAAGACAAGCGATTCCCTCTCCTTAATGAGTTGGAACATTCTATTGCAAATGCGATACAACAAAAGTGGTGGTTTTTATAATAATGGGTTTAAGTGTGACAATGAATCAATGGAGAAATATTTAAATCGATTGAATCATATTGCCGCCAATATTGCCATTTTTATTAAAGAACAATACCCTCATTTTATTTGTTTGCAGGAATGTCCATTTACGCCCGATGAAACAAATTACTTTTTTGACTTAATAAATAAGAATAAATGTATAAAGGATAATTACGTTATTCACTATACTGAAGATGTTACAACTGGGTTTTGTTTAATAACACTTTACAATATTAACTCTTTTATATTTTCTGATAATTGTAAATTATTAACTGATCATGTAATGGGTTTAACACTTAACGAAGGTTTAGCTGCAAGAATGCTAGCCTTGGCTTTTGAAAAAATTGAATCAAATGAAATCAATTTCATTATTAACGTGCATGCTAAGTTTGATTTAACAATTAATAATGATATTCGAAAATTATATGATGAAATTGTTAATTTTTCTAAAAAGAAAAATTTAACTGTAAATAATATCGTCTTATTAGGAGATTTTAATAGGAATTTAGTTTCAAAAACGGATTCTTACTCTAAATATGACATTTCAGATGAATTAGGAACTGATAATGTTTTCATGGATATCTTTCATACAAATGCAATTTTTGATTCTTCATTTTGTGTTAAGCATAACAATGGCAAATGGACGCAATTAATTGAAACACGTGATGGGATTATGTCAACCTGCCATATTGATGAGTTATTTTACTTGCCAAGTATGAATTTTATCAATCAAAAACTTTGTATCACTCACCCTATTTCCACTGATTTACAAACTATCCCTCATCATTTTTTAGAAAGATTAACTGAAACCGATGAAGAACTAAGCTCTACATGTAAGAACTGACAGATATAAAAAAAGAACGGGAATATTCCCGTTCTTTTTTTATAATATTAGCGACGTAGTAAAAAGCCTAATACAATGCCTGATAATACAGCAATGCCCAACGCTTTTAATGGTTTTTCTGCTATATAATCTGATGTGAACTTTTGCAAATCAGCTGATGTAGCACGCAAGTTACTATAAGAGTGATGCAACATTTTACCTGTTTTATCACGTACATCTTCAGTGGCATCTGCGAAAGCACTTTTGATTTTTGCCATATCATCGTTGAGATCGTAGTGAACGCTTCGTAAATGTTTAGCGTGCTTCTGCATATCTTTCTCCTCAACTTTTTTAATGCTTATAATCCTATTTTACACCCACTTAATGCCTAATGCACACTTGAAAAAAATAAGTAAATAAAATGTTTTTCAAATTAATTAGTTACAACAACAAAGATCAAAATGGAATTGAATAGAATTTTTACAACAATTAATGCAAAAATTCTATTCTTATTAGAACTAAGCTTGCAGCCCTTCTTGGGATAATGATTCCATTACAGAAGGCCGCTTTTTTAATTCAGCAAAATAACGTTTCAAATTAGATGAAATTTCTATTTTAAAATGTGCAGTCCACATTAGCATTACAAATAAATACGCATCAGGCAGAGTAAAACTATCGCCAAGTAAATATGTATGGTTAGCTAAGTGCTTATCAACATACTCTAATTTTGCTTTTACCATAGGTAAGAAAAATTTTTCTTTTGCCTCTGCCGGCAAATCTGGTTTAAAGAAAATACCTATACCTTTATGCAATTCAGTCGTGATAAAGTTTAACCATTCTAATACGCGATAATGTTTAAAATCATCTGGAGCTGGAAAGAGTTTACTGCCTTTGTCACTTTGGCTTGCTAGATATTGCAAAATAACCGCATTTTCAGTTAGTACTTCGCCATTATTTAACATAATAGCTGGCACTGCCCCTTTAGGATTTATTTTTAAAAAATCCTGGCCTGATTTTGTTTTCTTAGTTTGTAAATCCACTTCTTCATAGTCCAATGGAAGGCTCAATTCATTAGCAATAATCCGACCTGCAAATGAACACGCTCCTTTCGTATAAAAATATTTCATTACATTTATCCTTTTATTTTTTAAATTTGGCTTGGTAACGATGGCAATAAGGTTGCTTGCCGGTTTTAGTATAATAGTCTTGATGATAATTTTCTGCACGCCAAAAAACACTGACAGGTAAAACCTTGGTAGCAATGTGATATCCCATTTGTTCCAATTCAGTAATTAATGTTAATGCAATTTTTTTCTGCTCTTCATCGTAATAAAAAACTACACTTAAATATTGCTCGCCAATATCAGGACCCTGTCCATCTGCTTGTGTGGGATCATGTATTTCAAAAAATACTTTGGTTAATGCTTCATAAGTAATTTTGCTAGGGTCGTAAATCACACGTATTACTTCATAATGACCCGTATTTCCTTCGCACACATCTTGATAAGTAGGATTAAGTTTACTACCGCCTTGATAACCCACTTCTGTTTTTAATACACCGGGTAATTGCTTTAAATAATATTCCACGCCCCAAAAGCAACCTGCCGCATAAATGGCTTCTTCTGTATCTTGTACTGTTAAATCAGGAATGAAATCTAGACTAAGAGAATTAACACAATGACGAGTGTTTTTCCCTGTAAAACCTTCACCTTTAAACACATGACCTAAATGTGCACTGCAACGCGAGCATAAAATTTCAATACGCCTCCCATCTGCATCTGTAACGCTTTTGACATGACCTGCAATTTCTTCATCAAAGCTCGGCCAACCACAACCTGAGTGAAACTTCGTTTGTGATCTAAATAAAGGGAGACCACACTGCCTGCACAGATAAGTGCCTTTTTCACCAAATTGATCATATTCGCCAGAAAATGGTTTTTCTGTGCCCTTATCTTGCACGACAGCTAACACAATATCCGGTAAACTAGCTGTTTTTAAAACCATATTGCCTCCAAAAATGATAAACTAATTCACTTTAACATCATCCTAAAGGCTAGCGCCAAGGATTATTTAATTATAGGATTAACTCTCGTGTTTTGCCTAAGATGAGGTCATTTATGTCTATAACAACTATAAACGAAAACTCTCATTGGTTTATTTTTCAAGCAGACCGCTTGCTAATTGTGAAGCAAAACTCTTCTTTAAAAATGCCTGAAAAAACATTCTCTTCATTAACATCGTCACTCGTAAGACAGCACAAATTAGGATTGTTTAATAATATTGAATGCTATTGTGCTGAAGTAAGTAAAGAAACTCTTTTACCACAAGAATTAGCAGCATTACCTTTAAGGCAAGCGTTTGAAGTGTTAGAAAGAGTATGGTTTGGTGTCGCTGTTAAAGCTTTTTCGGTTATTAATTGGGATAGGAATAATCAATTTTGTGGACGCTGCAGTACACCCACTCAACATACTATTAGCACTTTCGAACGTATTTGCCCTGCTTGTGGTTTAGCGCTTTATCCACGTATTTCACCTTCAGTGATTGTATTGATTAGAAAACAAGATCAAATTTTAATGGCAAGAAGTCCTCATTTTACACCTGGCGCTTACGGCTTAATTGCAGGCTTCGTTGAAATAGGGGAAAATTTAGAGCAAACCCTACATAGAGAAGTAAAGGAAGAAGTGAATATTGAAATTAAAAATATTCGCTATTTTGGCTCTCAACCTTGGCCTTTCCCAGATTCACTGATGATTGGCTTTACAGCAGAGTATGCA
Organism: Gammaproteobacteria bacterium; assembly: GCA_014132615.1. Taxonomy (GTDB): domain Bacteria; phylum Pseudomonadota; class Gammaproteobacteria; order DSM-16500; family DSM-16500; genus Aquicella. The sequence goes on along the minus strand of BMAH01000060.1, from coordinate 1,401 downwards.
GGCGGAGAATTGCGTATAGATAATAATGAAATTGAAGCAGCAGGCTGGTATCGTTATGATAATTTACCAGGCTTACCTTCATCTAGCTTTAGTCTATCGCGAAAATTGATAGATCATTACTTAGCAGAATATAAATGAGTCAAGGAGGACACATGGAAATTCTTACTAGTTGGCGCGAAGAAAAACGCTCTGCTTATCTTTACGCTATCATGGCTGATCATGAAAATAATATTTTGCATAAAAAATTATTTATCGATTTAAAACAAGCTGCTGAAAAACAAGCGCACACTTGGGAAGAAAAATTGCGTGCAAACAATATCGCTATTCCTTCTTACAAACCTGACATGCGCGCTCGCTTTATTGCTTACTTAGTCACCATTTTCGGCGTAGAAAATTTACATACTATCCTCTCCGCAATGAAAATCCGCGGTATGTCTATTTTTAATCGTTATCACAATGAACATAAACACACGAGTATTAATGCTTCAAGTAATTTACGAGCGGCTGTATTTGGGATTAACGATGGATTAATTTCAAATATGAGTTTAATCCTAGGTATAGCGGGCGCGAGTTCAAATCAACACTTTATTATTCTCGCAGGTGTCGCTGGTTTATTAGCAGGTGCTTGCTCTATGGGCGCTGGTGAATATATTTCTGTGCGCTCGCAACGTGAAGTATTTGAATATCAAATTGCTATAGAGAAGCAAGAATTAGAAGAATATCCTGAAGAAGAAATGGAAGAATTAAGCTTAATTTATCAAGCCCGTGGCATTCCTTTAGAACAAGCCAATCAATTAGCTAATATCATGATTTCAAATCCAGATACGGGACTTGATACGTTAGCGAGAGAAGAATTAGGCTTAAATCCTAATGAACTAGTCTCACCTATTGGTGCAATGGTTTCCTCTTTCATTTCATTTAGTGTAGGTGCTGCAATTCCGCTACTGCCTTTTTTATTTAGTAATTCATCGTGGAATTTAGCAGTTTGTATTGGGGTAACAGCGTTAACTTTGTTTTTAATTGGGAATATCTTAAGTTTATTTACTAATCGTAATCCGATTGTCTCTGGTCTACGCATGTTAGTAGTTGGCGCTATAGCTGGAGGATTAACCTACTTAATTGGTGGGATCTTAGGGGTAAGTATGATTTAATTCTCATTTTTTATGCCTTATTTTGCTATAATATTAATAAATTGAGGCATTATAATGATTAGCAACTACCAACCTATTGAAAAATCTAATAATACCTTAGCGCTTTATCGCTTTACAAAAGACGAATCTATTGATAACTCAAATTTTAATAATTTAATAGAATTATTAAAATCTAAAAGAGCTTATCAAGATGGTCTGCTCAATGTGCATATTGAAAATAATTCGATTACTTTCGGCCATACATTAAAAG
>BMAH01000059.1 GCA_014132615.1 Gammaproteobacteria bacterium | reverse complement strand
GCTGGCCGCAAGAGTTTGGACATCCGCTAATCTTAATTGATGATTCTCTCAGGTCGTCGTCTTCATCCAGTTTCAGCTCAATGAACTTTCTCTGGATTTCCTTTGCCAGTCTGTGAGAGTTTGTCAGTGCCAAATTACACGATGTAGTACCAGAGCATCCAACAGGATGCACCATTGTAAGTGAGCCAGGATTTGCAAGTCCAATTTCCAACAGTCTAGAGTACAGTCTTGCCAGATCAGACTCGGCTACCCATCTTAGGTAGATATCCTGTACAAAGCCCGTTCTCGCATAGCCTTCTGCGGAAAACTCGCGCGAGATTTCAGCCAGCGCTCGAAGCTGGCTTGCAGTGACATCGCCTGCCTCAAGTGTTATGGAAACGGAATAGTAACCAGCCTGCTTTTGCGCAAAGGTGTTTCCCTTTCTCCATCGCGAAAATCCATCAGGTATGGATTTCCCATCAAAACCGGAAATTCTCACGTGCGGCTCAATTTTTTGCGGCGTCTGATCAACAGATAGTTTCACAATTGCAGACTGGGTCATTCTGACTAGTGCGCGCTCCTTTAGGACCAAGGCCTGGAACTGCTCCCATCCCATCTGGTCTACAAGGTATCTCATTCTGTTTCTCTCCATGTGTTTTCTATCGCCTAGTCTGTCGAAAATTCTAATTGCTGCAATTGATGTGTGTAATAGATCCTCTTCGGGCGTAAAGTCCTCAAGCTCGTGCCCTACAAAGGACTTGTTGCCAAGGCCTCCGCCCATGAATATTTTAAATCCCCTTTGCTCCTTGCCGTTTACGATTCTAATTTGCGGAATCAAACCCACATCTACCATTCTTGCCATTCCGTGCTTTTCACAGCAGGTGAAATTGAACTTGAACTTTCTTGGCAATGACTGATTTAGTGGATTGCGCAGGAAGAACTTGGCAGTAGCTACTGCATATGGTGTGACATCAAATTTTTCCTCATTGCACACTCCGGCAAGTGGACTGCACATTACGTTTCGAACTGTATTTCCACATGCCTCCCTTGATGTCAATCCTACATCTGCAAGACTTCGAATAATTTCAGAAACATCTTCCAGTACGACCCAATGAAGCTGCATATTTTGTCTGGTGGAGACATGTGCGCTTCCAATAGAATACTGCTCAGAGAGTGTTGCAATTTTTTCAAGCTGGTGTGGATAGATTTCGCCTGCCGGAATCTTGATCCTAACCATTGCATAATCATCAGTCATTCGAGTGCCGTATGCGCCGTGCTGGAGCCTAAATCTCCTAAATAGGTCGGAATCGATCTTTCCCTGGCGGTACTGCTTTACAGTATTTGCAAAGTGATCAGCCTCTTCAATTCTAGCCCAGTTTACCTTGGGTTTTTTGGATTCTTTTGGCTTGCCTAGCGTTGTTGTACTCAAATTCAACTAGCTTCCCTTAAAATTGGATATAAATTTTTGATAAAAATTAGAATTTGCCGAGGCAGCAAAAGTGGCGACATTATTTTCCTCTTTGTGTTAGTGCCACCTAATCTGATTTGTTTTGCCATATCAGAAAAGCGCATTTTTAACAATAAACTATTAATGTGTTCTAGTCTGAGCTAGTTTTGTGCAGAGCGCTCAGACAAAGACAAAAATTTTTGCAGATGTAAGTGAGGCAAAGATTACTGCCGCAATTGCTGACGAGTTCTTTGCAGTCTTTAAGGAACGAATCACATCGGATGTCATCATTATCGGTGCAGGCCCAGCTGGTCTTACTGCTGGACGAGAATTATCATTAATGGGTTATAAGGTTTTGATAATAGAGCAGAACAACTATCTTGGCGGCGGCTACTGGCTAGGGGGCTACATGATGAACCCAGTCACAGTCAGAGCACCAGCACAGAAAATCTGGGACGAGCTTGGAATACCATACAAGCAAGCATCAGACGGACTATACATCACAGCAGGACCACATGCTGTCTCAAAACTTATTGCAGCGACATGCGATGCAGGTGTGAAATTTTTGAACTTGACTAAATTTGATGATCTTATCCTAAAATACGGCAGAGTGTCTGGTCTTGTCGTAAACTGGATGCCAGTGTCTGCCTTGCCAAGAAACATCACGTGTGTAGACCCAGTCGCACTGGAAGCAAAGATGGTAATTGATGCATCAGGCCATGATTCCGTTGCAGTAAAAAGACTAGTTGACAGAAAGCTTGTCGACTGGAAGGGAATGAACCCAATGTGGGTAGAGGAAGGAGAGGACAAGGTAGTCGAGTCCACCGGTGAAATCTATCCAGGTCTTGTGATTGCAGGTATGTCAGTTACCGAAACACATGGTCTGCCAAGAATGGGTCCAACCTTTGGCTCTATGCTATTTTCAGGAAAAAGAGCAGCAGAGATTACCGCTCAAAAATTAAAAGAGCTAAACCGAACCTAGATCGTGAAGATTTCAAAGATTTTCATCTACGACGAACCATCCATTCCAGAACTAAAGCTAGACAATCTTGCAGGGTTTCTCAAAGAGACATTTCACATACCAGTACAAAAAAGAAAAAACATCTTCTCATATGCAAAGGAGGACACTGCCAGAAACATTGCGGCCACTCGCTTTTACAATTATCGGCAGGAATTCCAAAAACATGATCCAATGGAAGAAGAGATCCAATTCGAGCATGAGACATTTGAGAACTCGGCAAAAATCGAAAACATCATTCTGTATGACGGGTTTGAATTCCAAAAAGCAATAACAGAACTAATTCCAAATGAAGAACTAGATGCAGAAACTTTTCATCTAATATTTACAAACAAGCTTACCTGCACATTTGATAATTCCGACTACAGATATCACGGGCGAGCACTCATTGGCGCAAATCCTGCAATCATCTCAACTACAGGTATCATAGAGGCCCCTGCAAAGCCACGAGAATATTATCTGGACTTGATGGCAAATTACGGCCAAGGCCTAAACGTGGATTCTATCAAGGAAAAATACAAGGGGCAATACCTAGAATACCACGACTCAAGACTAGATATGATAATACGTGGTTATGCAATGCAGGCATTATTCTATTATATCACTGGTGAGCCATTTTGCGAATTTCTAAATTGCAAGCTAAACAATGCACATTGGCAGAAAGATTTGTTATTCTCACAATTGGAAATCAACAAACTGTGCCCAAGACATGAAAAAATTCTTGCAGACATCATATTCAAAATTGATAGTAAGCAAAATACTTAATTTCGAACAACAAAGACGCAACACATGGGACGAACTTCAGACTATGTTATCAAAAGATCCATAATTCTAGTGGCAACTACTGTCTTTGTCGCATCGATTTGGTATCTTAGTTTTGTCCCAGAGCTTGAAAAAATTCCAAGCAACTTTCACCTATACATGGAACAGGAAGGGAAAGACCAAATTGCCGCAAGCACAAGTGGAGACCTCTCAGCACCGTTTAAGCTAAGAGAGTCGCTTATTCAGAAAACAATATCCAGCGATGGAAACTATATTGAGATATCGTCTGTGATCAGCGGCAAAAACGAGTTCACTGAACAAGAAATCTTCCACTCTGATGAAAATTACAAAATTAACGTTTATGATTTCACATACAAGAATTCCCCGGAAAAACAGTTCTGGTTCAAGCCAGGAGTAAAACAGCAGGACTATCAGTTCTATCACCCGCTTGTATTTGCAAACACCCCCCTGACATACCAGAGGACCGAGCAGGTGGAAGGCCTTGACACCTATGTCTTTAGAGCAACAACTGCTAAGAACGACATTAGCGATAGCTTCCCGCAATTCCACGGCATAACAATTCTATCAGATACCACATCGGACTTTTGGATAGAGCCAATCACAGGAGACTTGGTAAGGTTTGAGAAGAACTGGGAAGACTACACCATTGGTGCAGACCAGCAGAGAACAATACTGCAAAAGGGTGGCAAGCACACAACTGACTATTCCATTTTCATTTTATCACAGGCGGCAAAAACCAAAATCGAGAACATTAATCTGTACACAAAGGTGATCCCCGCACTTTTGATTTCACTAACCATTGGAATTAACATCATAGTGGCATTGAGAGGCAAGATAAGGCAAATCAACGACAGGCTCAGAAAAAGCGAAAAGCTTGCAATTGTTGGCACATTTGCGGCAAGGCTTGCGCATGATTTGAGAAACCCACTTACCGTGATGAAGTCACAAGTCGAGCTCATGGCAATGCAGGAAAATCACGATGATAAAATCAACCAGAGGGTGAGCAGACTGACTACTGCAGTAGACAGGATGAATCGCCAGATAGACGAAATCGTCGACTTTGTAAAAGACAAGCCGTTAAGAATTGAAACGTTCTCATCAGTCAAACTCATAGAGTCTGCACTCCAGAACACTTTGATTCCAAGCGAAATCAAGGTGATTCAACCAGAATCAGAATTTGAAATACATGGAGACTTTACCCAGCTGGAAACAGTACTATCCAATATGATAACAAATGCGGTTCAGGCAATCGAAGGCGATGGAACCATCACACTGTCAATAAAAGAGCAGGACAACACCACGCTCCTTAGCATACAGGATTCAGGCCCTGGAATTCCAAAAAAAGACATCGAGAAGATCTTCGAACCACTATACACAACAAAACAGAACGGAACGGGGCTAGGCCTTAGCAGCTGCCAGACAATAATGAAGAATCATGGCGGAAAGATAACTGTACAAAACAACCCAACAACATTTACTCTGTACATACCAAAAAACCACCCAGATATCACCATCAAAAACATCTAGGACCCAACGCCAAGTCGGTGTTTGCGTGACGCAGTCATGTATAGCTTAAATTATTCAGACAATTAGGCACATTGTATGATGGCAGCAGATGGCGGATCTACTCTTATGATCGAAAAAGAGTTTCCAAAGACAGAGAAAAAGAAAACAAAATACGACGTCATAATAATCGGGGCAGGTCCTGCAGGCTACACAGCAGGCATATACTGCTCACGTGCAAGACATGACACTTTGATACTATCAGGAATTTTACCGGGCGGGCAGCTAGTAAACACCACCGAGGTTGAAAACTATCCGGGATTTGAAAATGGAGTAATGGGCCCAGACCTTATGATTGTGATGCGCAAGCAAACAGAGCGAATGGGAACCACCATAATAGACGACGAGGTAATTGATGTTGATTTTCGACACAAGCCTTTCAAGATTCTAACTGCATCGGAAGAATACGAGTGCCGAGCAGTAATCATTGCGACTGGCGCATCTCCTCGAAAAATTGGAATTGTGGGCGAGCAGACATTTGGAGGGCGCGGAGTATCATATTGCGCAACATGCGACGGACCGTTTTTCAGAAACCAGGAACTAGTAGTGGTTGGCGGAGGAGACTCAGCAATTGAAGAGGCGACATTTCTTACAAAGTTTGCAAGCAAGGTCCACATCGTACACAGAAAGGACCAGCTTCGCGCAAGCAAGGTAATGCAAGAGCGAGCGTTTTCAAATCAAAAAATCCAGTTCCACTGGAACTCCGAGGTATCAGACATCACAGGTGATCAAAAGGTGCAAAACGTCATCCTAAATGACACCAAGACAGGCCAAAAGACAACCCTTCCAGTTGGAGGAATATTTGTGGCAATAGGCCATGAGCCAAACACAAAGATCTTTGCAAATCGGGTAGAGCTTGACGCCCAAGGATATTTGGTCCTAAAAGACCACACAAAGACAAGCGTAGAAGGAGTCTTTGGCGCAGGCGATGTCCACGACCACAGATACAGGCAGGCAATAACTGCGGCAGGCTATGGATGCATGGCTGCAATCGATGTAGACAAGTACCTAACAGAACACAAGGCCTAATTCCAGTTCGTTCGATTCAAACAGACAATCACAAAAACAATCCCACGTCCAGTTTTTGATTGTGAAAGAGTAACCAGTGGGAACTATGTTTGCAAGGACCAGTCTAAAACTTAGTGGGACCGTTGGAATAATCATACTGTTGCTAGGTGTGACCATACTGTTTGGCACATACCAAATGTCAAAGGTCAGCTCTGAAATCATAATGGTATCAGAGGCATACCAGCCACTAAAGGAAATACTGAGCACCATACAGTACCATCAGGCAAACCAGGCAAACAATTTTGAAAAGATAATGCTGGCAGGCCAAAATGTTCAGGAATCAGAAAAGGCAAAGGAAGAGTTCTGGTCAAGCAACATTTTGATCCAATCAAATCTAGAGCAGGCAAAAAAGCTTACACAGACTGGCTTTTCCGTTGCGCCTGAGGCAACACAGTCAAACTTTAGGCTAATCCACCAAATGTTTCTGGAAATAGAGCAGTCCCACTCTGAATACGAGACACTAGCAAAGGCAGCACTTGCTGCGCCTCAAAGCGATGCGTTTCTGGAACAAATCAATGCAAAGCAGGATCAGATCAAAAACAAAATTGAATCTGCATCATCAGACATTGGCTCATTTAACGATCAGTCAGTTACTGCAATAGAGGAACATGAGCGGGTGTGGCTCATGGTGCAAATTGGAATAATTGTAGTAGTTGGCGCAATTGCAATGGCACTGAGGCACTTTTTTGGCCAGATAAACTCTGATCTCAAGCGCGAAATTGATAGTAAAACCGAAGAGCTACAAAAGGCAAACAAAAAGCTTCAGGAACTAGACAGACTAAAAGACGAGTTCATCAGCATTGCATCGCACGAGCTAAAAAGCCCGATTCAGCCAATCTTTGGCTTTGCAGAGCTTGCCCAGTCAGGAGATATCGACCAAAAGGAAGCATGGGATGGGGTCACAGCGCTGGCAAAAAAACTGCAAAATCTGGCAAACGATGTTCTGGATGTGACCAGAATCGAGAGCAATCGTCTGTCAATATACACCGAAAAGATGTCAGTCAATCAGTTAATTCAGGAAACCATACACATGGTAAGAACAGGCCTTGCAAGCAACATCAGTATACTAGAGGAGCTGGACTCGGACGTAGAGATTCAGGCAGACAGAACAAGGCTAGAGCAGGTATTGCGAAACATCATAAACAATTCAATCAAGTTCACGGAAAAAGGCCACATCAAGGTAAAGACCATACTCAGTGCAAAATCAAACGAGGTCATAGTATCTATTTCGGATACAGGCCTTGGCATCCCAGAAGACATTCTGCCAAAGATATTTGGCAAGTTTGTGACCAAGGGCCACGAGCGGGAAAACCTGGGAGGAAATGGCCTTGGACTATTCCTCTGCAAGGGAATAATCGATGCGCATGGTGGAAAGATATCTGCAAAAAACAACAAGGACGGCGGTGCAACATTTGAGTTCTCTCTGCCAATCACACCAAAGAAGACGATCGAGTCCATGGCAAACTAGTTTGTGCTATGTGAACAGACTAGTACTCAATTACGAATCTTGAAAAAGTCAATTTGATGAGCCTAAACATACTAGTGGCAGAGGACAATACGTTTACCGCCACGCAATATACCAAGGCGCTGGAAAAAAACGGTCACAAAGTTACCGTAACTAAAGACGGCGTTGAATGCCTCGAGCAATACCAAAAGGCACTAGAGGGCTCTGAATTCGATTCCTTGGACAAAAACCCCTTTGATGTCGTGTTGCTTGACAACAACATGCCAAAAAAGAGCGGAGTCGAGGTAGCAAAGGAAATACTAGACATGAGGCCAAGACAGAGAATCATTTTTGCCTCGGCATACAATATCAACTCCCTGATTAAGACACCTGGAAACATTCCAAGTTCTATAGAGGTTCTGGAAAAACCGTTTTCGCTAAACGCGATGATAAGTAAGGTCCAGAAATAATTTACAGATATACTATTTTGGAGAGATTCTTTGCCTGCTTTAGGTTGGCATCAAATTCCTCTTCGGTAAAGACCTTCTGTTGTGCATAGAGGCTCTTGAACTTGCGGCCGTCATCGGCAAATATTCCAACCACTACACCTTCCTCTATTGGATAATTCTTCATTCCAGCATACACTGCGGCAGACGAAGGCGATACCAACATCTTTTCTTTTGCAAAGATCTCCTTTACTGCTGCAAATGCAGTTTCATTGTTTATGGTGATCCAGTCATCCACTGTCTTTTCTCTTTTGAGAAACAGATCAGGCTTTGCAGACTCCTCAAAGTTTCTCAAGCCTTGTATGAGGTGGTTTTGCTGCGGCTGAACCCCGATTGTCTTGATTTTCGGATTCTGTTCCTTAAGATATGTCGAAATGCCAGTAACGGTACCGCCCGTACCAACGCCTGTGAAAAAATGGGTTACCTTTCCCTCTGTCTGCTTCCAGATTTCAGGGCCTGTTCCCTTGTAATGACCCATAAAGTTTGCCTCATTTGCGTATTGGTTTGGAGAATAATACTTGTCAGGGCGCGATGATGCAATCGAAGTAGCTAGTGCAATACTCTGGTCGGTGCCAGCCCCTACCTTTGGGCACAGATCATCGCTGGTCTCATATAGTTTTGCGCCAAGCATTGAAATGATTTTCTTTGTCTCCTCGCTTGCCTTCTCAGGTATGACAATTTCAACCTCGTAACCCAAAAGATTTGCAATTCCAGTCAGTGCTATTCCAGTGTTGCCAGATGTTGGCTCTATGATTATGGTGTGATTTTTCTTTAGTTTTCCCTTTTCCTCGCCATCTCGTATCATCCAGTATGCTGCCCTATCCTTTACAGAGCCAAATGGATTGAAGCTTTCAAGCTTGGCAAAGTACTGGACCTTGTTATTTGATAATGATTCTAATTTCACTAAAGGGGTGTTGCCAACTCGATTTAGTGCATCTGCATCAAGTACTAGTTTGGTTGCCAGGAATTATTTCACCTTTTTAATAGAAAACTCTAGCTCTGCATCTCTTTTTTGCAAAGACAAAAGCTCGTGCCCGTTTCGCTTGACCCAGCGTGAAATGTCTTCTTCTGCGTTTGGATCATCAGCTAGAACTGTCAGTGTCTCGCCCACCTGCATTCTCTCCACTTCGATTTTGGTTCGAAATACTGGCTCTGGGCAGAACAAACCTCGTGCATCTAGCTTTTTTGTTGTAGCGCTCATTTGCATTTTTCAAAGGTCAATTTGTCATATTAAAAGCTATTTGGAGTAAGAACTGGTAACTTAGTGAAGGGTGAGGAATTAGGTGTTCCTCAGGTTAAGATTCAGAAGGTAGAAGAAAAAATTTTTCCCTGTTCAAATTCTGGGTTTGAGCAACAGAGGAAAATTGAAAGATTAACCCAAGAATAACTATAGCGATACCAATTATCAGAGATAAATGCACGAATGGATTTGGTATAATTTTTTCTCGTATTACATCAAACGGCAAATCCTTCAAGTCAATCCTAACGTCAACTCTTACAAGATTGTAATGGATTCTAGATGAACAGATGTTTTCATGTATCATAAGCTCCATGAGACCATTTTCAGCTCCGTAATCCATGTGCAGACCATACTATAGTCTTATTAGATTGAACTGGCATTATATTGTGAGATGGGAATAATACGAGTTGGCGGGCGAGGAACGTCAAAAAGAATAGTCGACAAGATTGAAGACAACTGGTCTGGTGCTCCATTCAAAAAATACAGTGAGCAGCAAAAAGAAGCTGCCAAAGACAGATACATCACAATGGGCAGAGGCACTGCAAAAATAAAATTCGGCGATGTCATGAGCACAAGTCCCAAGTCATCAAAGGGAATGTGGATTGGCACTGGCCGCGGAACCGGCAGAAGAAGACTGGACTAAAAATAGAAAAATAGGACTTAACGAAAAGTCCTGACTCTATTTACTACTTTTTTGTGATCAAACGCAGATGTTGTTGTTATGAATAGCAGGTGGTTTCTTCCCGCAGGCATTGTGAGTCTCTTTACGTTTCCATATTCAGCTACTACATATTTGCATGGTCCAAGTTTTCGCTCTAGCTTTTTTCTTACCTTCCATGCGCGTGCAGCAGATTGTAGAGACATTTTGCTTTCCTGCTTTGAGAGAAGAAGTTTCACTCTACGAGAGCGAGCACTGAAGAGGACTTTGCCATTCATATCACAGATTGTCACTACCCTAACAGACGGGCTGAGATTGATTAGTTTCTCAGCTGCTTGTTGAACTTCCATGGGAGAAACAGACGATTCTAACTGATAAAGATTGTGTGAAATGTCATAGTGCCATTTTCAGCATTGTTGCCAAGTTTCTATCATGCAGCTTGGCAGCATCATATCCTTGCAGGTTGATTTTGGTAGAGACTCGCTTCATCAGGTACACTGCAAGCTTGTACACGATGCTCCACAGATAGCTGTTCTGATTTAGGTCGTACATTTTGAGAAGCAGTGACATCATCCACTGCGAGTTTGGATAGTGCTCGCGGATGTATTCTGCCAGGTAATCCTTGGAATTATTGATCTTGTATTTGATGTGCTCTAGTGTTTCCTGCTCCCTTGCATATCCAGTTTGCTGAATTGTAATCTTGCCGTGCTTCATTGCAAATAACGCATCATCTAAGGTATTCTCAGATTCTATGAGATTAACACACCTGCCCAGAGTGGACAAAACATGTGAGTCGCTTCCGGCAACTCCGATTTTTTTGTGCGCAATTGAAAATTCCGTAGCACGTGCATTTGATATTACATCAACATTATTACTGTTAAAGACCTCAATCATGTCGCATTTTTTTGCCTCATCCCGTAGTGCATCAAGCAGGCTAAAGGGATGTGGTGCGCAAGATATGGCATCCTGTCGGCGGATTTCATCAACTACTTGTTCCAATGGTAATCCTGCGCGGATTTCGTGGTCTATTCCATATGCAATTACGTGTGCACCAGTATCCGTTGTTATTTCTTCTGCGCGAAAGATTTGGATCTTTTTGTATTTTTCATGGTCGTTTTTGTATTGCAGTATCTGCGAATAGCCATCAAGTGTGTTATGGTTTGTGACAAAGATTGCCTCAAGGCCTAACGCGTGTGCTCGCTCTAGCTGTTGCGGTATGGTAATGTCACAGTCGTATGGAGCTTCGTCTTCGCCCACGTGAAAATTTGAAAATGTGTTATGGCAGTGCAGCTCAGCCCTTATGTGCCCCAAATCAAATGCAATCCTTTGTGCAATGATTATAATCTTTTGTTGCCTATCGGAAGAGATCCGTTTGTTTTGATCTTAGTATGGTACGTATTGAATCATCTGATGGCTCGTACTCAAAATTCCTAACCACTGCAAATGGGCAGTTCTTTGTCTTTTTCATGACAAGTTCTGCTGCAGAGCACAGCTCATCTGCCTGTGCGATTGCTGTGACGCGCAAAGTTCTGCCGTATGTGTCCTGTTTGCCCTCGTAATTTTGGATTGTTTTGATTCCAGATACTCCAATTGCAATATTTGTCTGGCCCTCCCGGAACGGCCTGCCAAAGGTATCCGATATTATGACCGCTACTTTCTTTTTTGTCATATCCAGAATTTTTTTAGCAAACTCTGATGCGGACTGGTCTGGGTTTTCCGGAAGCGTTGTTGCAAATCCCAGAGGAAGATTGCTCTCATCCACTCCCGAGTTTGCGCAGACAAATCCGTGCTTGGTCTCTGTAATTATGATCCCGTTTTCGAGTCGCACAATTCTTTTTGCTTCAGACAGAATGATTTCAACTAGCCTTGGGTCCTTGTTATATTCTGAGGATATCCCAACAGATAACATTGAAGGAATTACCTGTGCAAGTTCGACTAGCTTGCCTTCCTGCTTTGATACTATTTTTTGCGCAATTATTATGATGTCGCCATCTTGTATGTCCTTGAAATTAGATGCAAACAGCTGCGCAATGTCATCACCCTTTGAAATTTCCTTTTTTACTGGAACTGGGATTATTTCTATCAAGTACCAGTTCCCAAAAAGAATTCTAATTTAACTTGATTTGTTCGCACCAAAGCGGGTGCGTTTGATTCAAACGGATAATTTTGCGAGAAATTTACATGATTTTGATTGTATAATACCACCATGATGCCAGCAAACCTAAACGAAGAATCCCTCCACCACATACATGAGGAAATCTATGGGTATGCAAAGACAGATTCACCAATCTGCATTCAGCTTGAAAAGCTGGACAAGTATATCCAGACACATGGTGGACGGGGCTTCAAGTCAGATACATTTGATGCAATAGAATGCTAGACCGCTACGAAAGATAGCAGTAAGACACCTAGGCGACAGTCTGCAGTTCTAGATTTAGGTTGTACTTTTTGTTAATAATTGGAATGAGGTTTGTGAGATTTTTTTCCTCGATTGTGACATTTGCCCTGTCTTTTACTATGTCCTGCGCCCTAAACGCAACGCCAAGTCCACAGATATCAAAGAGTGTCATGTCGTTTGCGCCATCCACTGTGACTACAATTTCGTCTTTTTTCTCCTGCCATTCCGCGATTTTTATTCTGGCAGACTTTGCCTTGTCGGATGTGACATGGATTTCTACGCCATCTAGTTTTCCGTTTTTGAATATCAACTCGTTTGAATAAACATAATCCAGTCCAAGCTCTTCCTTTAGTCTGTCAGTCATTATTGTAAATCCTCCAGAGACTGCCATTATTTTCCATCCAGCTGCTTTTAGAACCCGACAGGTCTCCTTGGCACCAGTCATTATTGGTAATTCATCTGCCACTTCCTTGCAGGTCTCATAGCTTAGGCCCTTGAGTGCCTCAACTCTAGTTCTGAGTCCCTCCTCCCAGTTGATCAAGCCCTGAATTCCTTTTCTGGTAATTGCCCAGATTTCGTCCTGCTTGTTTATTTTTTCTGCAAGAATCGGCAAGTATTCTGCGTCAAACAGAACTCCTTCCACATCAAAAATGGCAAGCAATTTTTTCCAATTTTTGGACGAAAACCTATCAATATAAAAGTTGAAGTCTGTTGCATGATCGCAATCGCTAATATTAAATCACGGTAAACAAATTTGCAGTCAATGGACGAGCTTGAACACAAATATGAAGTCGAAGTTAAAGTTGCTGAAAAAACTCAGAAGCTAGGCGACGAAATCAAAGCAGAGCTCAAGGCGTCCGGAATGATGGACGACAAGGGAAAACTCAAGCTGAAAGGAGTTAGTCCAAAGATGCTCAAACGAATGAAGCAAGAATATGTCGACTGTCCAGTTCTCAAAGCAGAAGCAGGATTTATCCAGTGTTTTGTGTGCCCAAATTTCCAGAGCAGGGTAATGGGCAAGGTTTTGTGCAAAGGCGCACCACTGAAAAAATAAAAAATTATTGTCTGATTCCCCAGCCAAGTTCGATTAACTTTTCTGCAGTTGTGGATTTTACGCATGCCGGTGAACCGGTTGATTTCTTGAAGAGGAGTTCTAGTCCATCACCGCATCGCACCTTTTCTGGTGTGATGCCAGACTTTACTTGCTTCAGTGGTGCTATGGTACCATAGTTTTCATTATTTTCAGTACTTGCTGCACCATCTAGATCAGCTTGCGGTATGAGAGATTTTGCAGAATCTAGTTTTTCCAAGATTGTGCTAATTTGTGCATCAACCTCACTTGCAAATGCTCCTGTCTTTATCATATTACGTAGATCCTCTCGCATCATGACTTCAATTTGCTTCATGAGATCCTTGTCATACTTTGAGATTGGCGCCTCCAAATACTCGTAGTTATCCAAGTATGCCTTTGTCACATCACTTAACGCGGCATCGGTTTCCCCATCAGAGTATTCTGTGTTTGCCTGATCAAGTAGATTTGTAATATTTACAAAATACTTGTCTAGGCCATCGCTAGATTCCACACCTATCACTTCATCTAGCTCGTGAATTATCTGGTTTGCAATTGTCTCTATTTTTGTAGGTTCTGCATGATCAGAATATGCTTGCCACAACTCCACGTAGAGCTTTTCAATTTGACCTCGTTGATCTTCAGGAAGATCAGATTTGATCTTATCAAAAATTTGCTGTGATCTCCACACAAATGAAGAGCCATCTTGGAATTCTGCCATGAGTTCAATCTGGCCATTCTTGACTCCCTCACCATACTCACCAATTGAAGTCTTGAGCAAACCCATCATGAGTTTTGCCTGGAAGTTTGTATCATTGCTGAGTGCATCCCCTACAATTATGCTCCTTGCCTCTTCGAGAATTGCCTTGGCATCATCTATTGCCTTTTGCGCATCTTCTCTAGTGACATCCTTGCCTGTTTTTTTGCCCAACTCCAGAAGAGTCTTCCGTACCTTGGCATCAAACTCTGGATTTGCCTCCTTGAGTTCTGGCTTCATGGAGTCGTACAATTCTGCAATCGGATGAGTTGCATGAACCAGGGCAAGCTCGGCATTCTTATCATCTAGGTTTTTCTCAATTGCCCAAAAGTGGCCCAAAGATTCCTCGATGTATCCCGCAAAGATTAGCTTTTCATCGTCTTCTGCATATGCAAAAGAAAATCCTACTGCCAAAAGCAATGCTGCAAAAACTGCAGGAATTACTTGATTCATGTGAGGGCAAGCTAATGATGATGATTTAAACGGATTATAGATTCCAGATTCTTGAAATATGACTCTAGTACAACTAGGAAACGCTCATTTACTCAAAATCAGCCATCAAACCAGTTGAGCAAAGAAAGCCCCGGCATTACAGTATCAAAGAGCAATGATTTTTCCGAATGGTACACCCAGGTTGTCATAAAGGCAGAGCTTGCAGACTATGCCCCAGTCAAGGGCTTGATAGTGCTAAGACCAGACGGATACGCAATATGGGAGTCAATTAGAGAAACATTAGATAAAAAATTCAAGGCTACAGGCCATCGAAACGGGTTTTTGCCTGTTCTAATCCCAGAGTCATTATTAGCAAAAGAGTCAGATCATTTTGCAGGCTTTAATCCCGAAGTGTTTTGGGTAACACATTCTGGCGAAAACGAAATTGGGGACAGGCTGGCATTGCGTCCAACATCTGAAACTCTGGCGTACTCGATGTACTCAAAATGGATTCACTCTTGGCGTGATTTACCGCTGAAGATCAATTTCTGGAATACAGCATTGCGCGCAGAAATCAAGGCTACAAAGCCGTTTCTGAGAACATCCGAGTTTTTGTGGCAAGAAGGTCACACAGTGCATGCAACTCAAGACGAGGCAGAAAAAGAAGTCCTTGACATTTTAGAGATTTACAAAAAAACTGTAGAGGAAGAGCTTGCCATTCCAGTTATCACTGGCAAAAAAAGTGACAAGGAAAAGTTCGTAGGTGCAGTATACACTACAACCATGGAGTCGATTATGCCTGATGGCAAGGCGTTGCAGATGGGCACATCACATTTCCTTGGTCAAAACTTTTCAAAGCCGTTTGATGTGAAATATTTGGATAAGAACAATTCCGAGACATTTGCATGGCAGACCTCTTGGGGGGTGTCATGGAGACTGATTGGCGCAATGATAATGGTTCATGGGGACGACAAAGGCCTAGTGTTGCCTCCAAGAGTAGCTCCAATTCAGATAGTCATAGTGCCAATCTATTATTCTGAAAAAGATGCAGACAGAGTAAATGCAGAAGCAGACAGGGTTGAGAAGATCCTAAAACAAAAGGGGTTGCGAGTCCATGTAGATAGACGAGACCAGCTAACGCCTGGCTTCAAGTATAATGAATGGGAAATGCGAGGAGTTCCATTACGAATTGAGATTGGTCCAAAAGACTTGGACAAGCAAAAGGTAATGATTGCAACAAGACACATCAAGCAAAAGTCAGACCTGGCTGCAGACAAGATAGAATCTGAAATTGACGGCATATTACAGAAAATCCAAGACGAGATGTTTGCTGCTGCAAAAAAACTGCTCCAAGAAAGAACTATTCATGCATCAGACTACACCGAATTCAGAGCGGCACTGGAAAGGGGGTACTTTATTGATGCGTCATGGTGCGGCAGGCGCGAATGCGAGGAAAAGATCAAAGAGGACACCATGGCAGACATTCGAGTCATCCCGTTTGGCTCTGAGAACGCATCAGGTGAGTGTGTTTACTGCAAGGGCGCAAGCGTTACCAACGCAATATTTGGGCGCGCCTACTAATTGATATACTGATTTTGCATATTTTGTTTCATTGACTGATATACTACAAGTTGAAAATCTCAAGAAGTATTTTGTGAAAAAAAACTTTTTCGGAAAGCAGTCAGATATTGTTCGCGCAGTCGATGATGTTTCTTTTGCAGTGCAAGAAGGACAGACACTAGTGCTTGCTGGGGAATCTGGTTCTGGCAAGTCCACAATTGCAAAACTGATCTTACATGCAATACCAAAAGATTCTGGCAAGATAATTTTTAATGGTACAGAGATTTCAGGTAAAAAGGAGGATCTGAGGAAAATTCGAATGGGGGTTCAGATGGTGTACCAGGATCCGTATGACTCCATCAACCCGCAGATGAAGATCAAAGATATCATATCAGAGCCACTAGAGATTCACAAAATAGGTGATTCAAAAAAGCGAACTGGACTGGTGCTTGAAGCACTGCGTGAAGTAAGGCTAGAGCCGGCAGACGACATCATGGAAAAATATCCACACATGCTATCAGGTGGACAGCGACAACGAGTGGTACTTGCGCGTGCACTGATACTAAAGCCAAAGATGATAATTGCTGATGAGCCGGTATCAATGCTTGATGTTTCCATTCGTGCCGAAGTTCTGGAATTAATGGAAGGACTGCGAAAAAAATACAACATTTCATTTTTGTACATTACACACGACTTGGCAACTGCACGCTATTTCGGGCAGAAAATCGCAATTTTGTATAAGGGAAAGATAGTTGAGATTGGCCCAATTGAGGAGGTTTTGTTCTCACCAAAGCACCCATACACGCAGGCACTACTCGATGCAATATCAGAGCCTGATCCGAATAATCTAACCAGAGAGAAGAAAATCCGAGTTAACTGGTAATTGATGGAATGCGCTTGTCCTTGTATGTAACTACGTGCGATACGCCATTTTTCGGGAACACACCGTAGATCAGTTTGGCCTTTTGCACTACCGAGTCCTTTAGTGATACCATGATGAACTGGCTGCCAGCAGAGCGCTGCTCGATAATCTTTGCGAGTTTCTCAGAGTTTGGCGCATCCAAGTGTGCATCGACTTCATCAAACAAGTAAAATACTGACGGCTTTAGCTTTTGCAGTGCTAGCACAAACACAATTGCCGCAAGTGTCTTTTCTCCACCAGAGATTGATGTGGATTCTCTTTTTGGCTTGTTTGGGAACTGTATTAGATAGGATATTCCGGAATTGAAGATGTCGTCCTCGTTTTGCAGCTCAAGCCATGCCTCACCGCCAGTCATGGTATGGAATGCATCGCGTATCTCCTTGTCCACTTTATCAAATGCTTCAAGGAATGTCTGGCGCTTGTCCTTGTCGATTTCTTCAATAAAGTGAACAATTGCGTTTCGCTCTTCTTCCAGCTCGTTCTTTCTGTCAGACATTGAGCGATATCCATTAGAGATTTCGACAAATGTCTGAGGTGCTGTTGCATTTAGCTTTGATGATAAAGAATTCATTTCAGACTCAAGTGATGATAGCATTGCATCCACCTCAAAGGTGTCAGTGATTTCATGATAGCCGTATTTTTCCAGGATTTTTTGGATCTTGACCTCGTTTTCTATTATATCCTTGATGTCGCGTGAGAGCGAATCAGACTGACGCTCTATTGCATTAATTTCCCTTGTGAGCAGTCTTTCCTTTTCGTTTAACTGCCCAAGTGTGCCATCAAACTCTTGAAGCTTGGAAATCGATGTGCCAGATGTAGAAATTAGCAGCTGTTCTTTTTCTCTTAGTTTTACCAGATTTTCATTTGCTGCTTCTTTTTCCTTTGCAATAACATTGAGTCTAGATTCTATTTCTCTTCCCTCGTGATTCAGAGATGACTGTTCCTCTCGCAGATTCTGCATCTTTGTCTTTTCGCCAAGCTCCTGCGCAGACAGGGTTGCAAGCTGCGATTCTTTTTCCCGCAGCTCGTTAATTATTGCAGATTGTTTTGCCATGAGTTCCGATCGCTTTTCGTTCAGTCTTGCAAGATCCGATGCGATTCTCTGGTTTTCTCCATCTGCATAATTATCATGCATTATTGTGAGTCTTTCTTCCAGTGATGTTATGAGAGATTCCTCTTTGGCGTGATCCATCGTAATTTTTTCGACATATCTTCCAAGTTGGGATATTCGGGATGCAAGCTGCGATTTTGTCTTATCCAGATTTGCAATTTTTAATTTCAAATCAGAATAGCTGGCATCTACATTTGCAAGGCCTGTCTCAGATATTGATAGCCTTTCCCTGTAATTCTGAATTATTCCATCTACTTTTTTGATGGTGTTTCTTTTCTTTAGTATGTATTTTTTGAGAAGTGAAATGGATTGGTTGAGGCCCTCAACTGAGGTACTCATTGAGATGATCTTTGTCACCTTGGATATTTTCGAGTTGATATCAATTATGACTGCTGATGCCTTTGCCTCAAAGAACTCACCATCAATGGTGACGGTTTTGTAGCCAGTCTTTGAGAGTCGGAGTGCCGCATCTTGGCTCTTGACTAGAATCACGTTTCCAAACAAAAATGTCGAAAGTGGTGCGTATTTTTCCTCGCATTTGACAAAGTCAGACAAAACACCCACAACATCAGAGTCGTTTGGAACGCTGAGCTTAAACTTTGGAATTGCTTCTAGAGGAATAATTTTGAGCTTTGGTAGTTTTTTTGTGCGCGCGACTTCTGCAAGACTCAACAATGTTCCAAAGTCTTTTACCACAAATGACTTGATCCAGTCAGACGCTGCAGCCAGTACCGCTCGCTCATATTCCTTATCCCATGTTATCATCTCGTATACTAGTCCTTCAATTCCAAGCTCGGCCCTGTGTTCTTTGAGATTTGCAATTGTATAGTCTTCGTGCATCAGTCCACGCACCACTCGAATCTTTGCCTCATATTGCGCAGCTGCTTTAGCTGCTTTTTCCAAAATCAGATTCAACTCATCAATATCGTTTTCAATTTTTCCATGCTTGCCTGTGTGTTCTAAAATTCTTCCGCGAAGTTCTGCAATTGCATCTTTGTGGTTTGTTCTAATTGATTCCAGTCTTGACTTTAATGCTTCAAGCTTGACAGACTCTTCGATAATTTCCGCGTGTCTTTTTTTGTTTATGTCTATTTTGGAGTTTGAATCATTAATTTCGGATTCCAGTTTTGCCATCGACACTTTGGCGTGATTTAGCTTTTGTGTTAGGCCCTGGATTTTTGTGTCGATTTCCTTTCGTTGTGAGATTGCCTGCGATTGCTGTTTGTAAATTTGTGATAAGTCTGACTCGACTAGTTTGATCTGCTCGTAAATTTGGTTTTTGTCTTCTCGTATTTTTGCAATCACTCCCTTTTGTTCTACTGTTTGTGTTTCGATTAACAGGCGGGCTTGGTGCATTTGCTCAAGATCTGCAGTAATTTGCGGCAGCCTGGTATTGATTTGCTCCAGTCTTCGAGATTTTGTAATGGTCTCTGTGTTTGCAGACTCGTACACCTGCATTGCTTGGGACAATTCGGAGTCAATTGACGCCTTTGCTTGGTTGTAGGCATTAGCCTCTGCCATGAATGTGGCCTTTTGTGATTCAAGATCAGAGATCTGCTTTTTTATTGCAGCTCGCTCTTCGTCCAGCTTTTTTGCCTCAGATACAAGTGAGTGCATGGAGCGCTCTTTTGATATTTTTTCAGTCTGGATTACCTTCATTTTGTTTGAGGCAGATATTGCATGCAGCCTCCCAAGCTCGAAATTGATAAACTCATGCCTGAGTTTTTGGTTCCGCTCCACTTCGAGTTCGTCAATTCTCTTTTTTATCTCGTCCATTCTTGCCAGCGCAATTTCCAGTCTGCGGTCCGCGTCCTCCAGTTGTTTTATGGATTCTGCCTTTTTCTCATCAAAATATGCCAGCCCAATCAAGTCCTCAATTACGGTTCTCTTCTCCTCTGCGGTAAACTCTGATATTCTAGTTACGGTTCCCTGCTGGACTGCGTTTAGCTGGTTCAGGCTTGCGTTTGCCACCTCCAGCAGATCCAAAATCTGGTTTCGATTTGTCTGCTTTTGATTCAAATAGTAAACATTTTCACCATGTTCATCCATTTCTCTAGTTATCACAACTGTGTTAGAATCAACTGGGATCTTTCGATCGGAATTATCAAAATGAAGGCTCACACGCGCCATCTTGGTTCCTCGCCGGTTTCCCTCAATGTCGTGGATCAGTGATCGAAGCTTGTCAACCCTCATGACCTTTGGCTTGTTCTCACCAAGTGCAAAGATTATTGCATCCAAGATGTTACTTTTGCCAGATCCGTTTGGCCCAGAAATCGACACCAAGCCCTGCTCAAACGATACAGTGGTGTTGGTAAATCCAAAGGACTTGAATCCAAAGATCTCTACCTTTTTGATATGGACCAATGGAATCCTTTGTGATAGTGGTTTGTTAATCAAATATAGACAAGTTTAGTTGACATGACAACAAAATTCTTGTAATGCTATGAAAAATTTCGTAGCCTTGTGGGCTTAAATTTGGTCATTATTTTACCCAATCATTGACACGCCTAGGAATTGCACAAACTATCTCGTATCAGACAAATGAGCACGGAATCACGGCTGCATCAAAGATGCTAGAAAGGCTAGGCAAGTCCGAAGTAGATGTAGTGTGCTTTCCAGAGCAGTGGCTAGCAGACAACAAAATTGAGGATTTTGAGGCTACACTTGCACCACTTGCAAGGCTGGCAAAGCAATACTCGATGTGCGTAATTCCAGGTGCGTTTTACACAAAATCAGGCACAAAACAGAGCATTTGCGCACCAGTAATTGATCACACCGGCGCATTCATTGGCGTGCAGGAAAAGATCCATCCATTTGACTATGAGAAGGACGTGATCAAGGCAGGAACTGAAGCCAAAGTCTTTTCTGCAAAATGCAAGTTTGGTATTGTGATTTGTTATGACATGGTCTTTGCAGATGTTGCAGAGACTATGGTCAAAAAGGGAGCCGAGGTGTTGTTTTCCCCATCCAGAATAGTCAGGCGTGGAATCTTTCCATGGCATTTGTATGTGCAAACGCGTGCGCTGGAAAACAGGGTTCCTATTTTGGCCGCAAATGTGCAAAATGCCAAGTTCGGTGGAAAGAGCATCATAGTTGATCTTATCGAAGACGACGGAGTGATCCTACCAAAGACAAGGCTTTCAATAGGCGAGACTATGCGATTTGAGACATTTGATCTGAAAAAATACGAGTCCAGCCGCAAGACAAGATATTCTGATCACAGAAAGTTTTCCTAAGAGTATTCTTTGGCGTGAAATGCCATGATGTGCGCTTCAAGGCTTCTTACTGCAATTGGTTTTGAGCAAAATCCGCACTCTACCTCAAAGCGTTCTGCCTCTTCTTCCGTTATGTCTCGTGATGCCATTATTTGTAGCACTTCGAATTCCTGGGACATTTTTTCCGTTTTTGAATGGAAAAACTGAATTGATAAGGCTTGGCATGAAATACCAAAGTTGGAAATCAGTTTCTATACTAGTGTATGATTATCCTACTAATCTACGTCTGATCGCTAATTATGTGCAGTACAGATTACCTCAAATGGGGTGCGATTTGCGAGTTTGTTGCAGATATCTGAAAACTGTTCAGTCTCAAATGGCTTGCTTAGGATTAGCACGTTTTCCTGCTTTAGCCTAGCGATAGTATCTGGCCTATGATCTGCAGTTAGCGCTATTATTTTGGCATCAGGATTCATCTGTTTTATTTTATTTATTGCATACAGTCCGTCATATTGCGGCATTATGGCATCCAATAAGACAAGGTCCGGGTTTAGATCTGCATATAGTTCGGCTGCATCCTTACCGTCGTGCCCTATTCCGACAACAGACAATCCGAATAATTCAACACATTCTGCCAGAATTTCGGTAAGATCCTCGTCATCATCTACGATAATTATCTTCGGTTTTTTCCCCATTTAGAACAAAGTTCTATAAAATCGGATAAAACCACTTGTTTGTTTGTTCAGACAGAACAATCTGGCACACATCATACATTATGAGGGAAGTGTTTGTAGTACATCAGATAGTTTTTCCACAGCTCAATTGCAATAGATGTCATCAACAGATTGGCAATGGTATTTCCACTAGCGAAAACACGAAATACGAAGATGCTTGATCAGTTACCAAAATTTGCATTCAATGACAAGCCTTTGGAAATAGTGGACTATCATTCATTGATGACTGTAATTTGTGCATAAATTACAATTACCTCACCGCAAGCATTGCATTTCTGCAAAATCAGATAGACAAAGTATATCTGTGATTTTTGTTAATTCATTTCATGCTTCCAAGACTGTGGGTAAAGGAGACAAAACCATTCAATATTGATGGTGGATATCTCATTGATGGGTTTCCCTCAGTAGGATTTACCAGTGCGATTGCAAGTGAGTCACTCATGCACGGAAATAATTATGATTTGGTTGGCTATGTCGATTCTTCTGACTTTCCAACAGTGTCAATTCTCAAAGACGGTATGCCAAGCTATGCCACGAGAATCTATGTGAATTCTGGTCTGAAAGTCGGCGTCATCTCTTCTTTTCTTACAATTAATGAGCCGTATCATCGCTCCATTGCAAAGATGATGCTTTCATGGGCAAAAAAACACAAGTGCTCACTCATTGTCAGCTCATCCCCAATGAAGCTAGTCGAGGACAACAAAAACCAAGTCATTGCCGCAGGTAGCACCGATAGTGCCAGAGACAAGATCAAAAAGGCTGGAATGCTAGTGTTGCAAAACGGCACAATTCCAGGAATTCCCGGGGAGCTGCTAAACCAAGGAATGTTGCATGGACAAGATGTGATCGTTGTTTTGGTAAATGTTGATGATGCAGGTCCAGACTTTAGCTCAAGTGTTGACCTATGCATGGCAATGTCAAAGATTTTGCCAGGCGTTTCGTGTGATTTAAGCATGATGAAAGAACAGGCAGAGGTAGCGGAAAAACAAATCAAGGAAACTGAAAAAGAAACAAGAGCGCTACGCGACTCGATGTACGGCTAGATGCAAGAATTTTTTGCGTTTTTTGCAGCAGTCGTTGTGGTTTCTGCATCAGGAGTAATGGCACCAGGTCCACTCTTTGCATCAACAATATCAAATGGTTTGAAACAGAAAACAGCTGGCCTCAAAATCGCAGTAGGCCATACCATAGTTGAACTACCGCTAGTCATACTGTTAGGGCTGGGTGTTTTGTCAGTAGAATCACTGCCAGAATTTCGAACAATAATTGCAATTTTAGGTGCTACAAGCATCTTTGCATTTGCGGGCCTTCAGGTGCGCTCTGTTCTAAAAAGCATTACCATAAAGGACGCCAAGTATGGCTCGCTAGTCACCGGAATTTTACTGACGGGCCTCAATCCATTCTTTTTGGTGTGGTGGTTTACAATTGGAATCAAGTTAATCTCTGATGCAATGGTGCTGTGGTCGTTTTGGGGGATTTTGATAATGTTTGGACTGCACATTTGGATGGATTATGCATGGCTTGGCTTTGTATCAGCAGTGTCATCGAAAGGGACACGGTTTCTCTCAAACAAGACATACCGAATTTGCATGATTGTGATTAATGCTGCACTAGTATACTTCGGGGTATCGTTTATTGTCGGCGTTCTTTAACCACAGTCAGGAATCTCTAGGCCTGACTTGCACTCTGAATTTAGCGAGGAGATTTTCTCCACTAGTGCTGCACATGCATTTGGATTCATGGTCTTTTCATACTGGACTATATCGTCAATTATTGAGAATTGTTTTGCAGGGCACGAGCTGAAATTCTGGAATATTATTAATGACGATATGATGAGGACGCCGCAGATCACAGAAATTTTGTAATAATTATTCCTTTGAAATATCAATTTCGATCGTTGATACGTTTCTTGTCTTGCCGTCTTGTGATAAAAGAGAGTCAGATGCGATTCTTACATCCTTTATTTTGTAACCTACCGTGTTCATGCGTTTTACTATCATTTGAGAGACATCAACTGCTTGAGTGATTCTTTGACCACGTGCTTTAATCGTCACTACTGCTTGAGTAGATAGCTGAGTCAGCGTAGCTGTGACATATGTCATAATTGGTTTTGTGCCAACAAAAATCACATCACGTGTCTTTCTTGCTCCTTCTTCGTCAGTATCTGGAGATTCCTTGAGTTTTTGTGATTCTTCTAGAATTTCTTGTGCATCTGTTGGCTGATTTGGATCACTCATAAGTTATTTGACTTTGTCCCCTTTTGCTTTTATTTTAATGTTTTATGTTTTGTTTTGCCAAATACTCTTCAATTTTTTTTTCAATCTCTTCGGGGGTCTTGCAATCCTTAACAGATGTCACTATTTCTTCCTCTTCAATTTCATAACAATTCAGAAACTCCTGATCATCCTTGTAAACTAGGAGCACCTTTTTGTTGTGATAACAATAGTACATTTTCTCCTTCTCCATTGTTTCTGCGATTATTTTGATTCCCTTTTCGTCAGGAATTAGAGGATATGACATATTTTGTTAATGAGTACTGTGATATTTAGACCAAACAATTCGATATTGTAATAAGGATTTTTTACACACCAGTATCATTGAGTGAGCGAATAATATTTCACATTGATTTTGATTATTTTTTTGCCCAATGCGAAGAAATTAGGAATCAAACCCTAAAGACAAAGCCAGTTTGTGTATGCATTTTTTCAGACAGGGGCGGAGACAGTGGAGCTATTGCCACTGCCAACTATATTGCAAGAAAGTATGGTGTAAAATCAGGTATGCCAATAAAGTTTGCAAAAGCAAGACTCGGAGAAATTCCAGATTCTGCGTTTTTGCCTGCAGATTTTCCATATTATAGCGACATTTCGCAAAGGGCAATGGAAATAATGAAGACATATGCGGATGTTTTTGAGTATGTTGGACGAGATGAGGCGTATCTTGACGTTACAAAAAGAACGCAAGGTAGTTTTACAAACGCCACTCATATTGCACAACAGCTGAAAAACCAAATTCGAATGGATCTCAAAATGACATGCACTGTCGGAATATCAAATAACAAGCTTGTCTCAAAGATTGCATCCAGTTTTAGAAAACCAGACGGTCTAACAGTGGTAGAGCCACAAAATGTGGAATCATTCCTTGATGAGCTAAAGGTAGGCGACATTCCGGGAATTGGAAAGGTTACCGAAGAAAAATTCTCAGAGATGAATCTCAAGACAATACAGGACCTAAGAAAACTCGATGTCTTTACGCTAAACAAAATGTTTGGCAGAAAGATTTCATCATACATTTACAATGCGGCGCGTGGAATAGATGACGACCCTGTTGCGGAAAGAGCTCCAACCATCCAGTATTCCAGAATCATCACACTAAAGCATGATTCAAAGGACTTTGATTTTCTATCTGAATCAATAGATGAAATTTGTGCTGACCTGCATCAAACCATACTAAAACACAAAAAGATGTTCAGATCTGTCGGCATACAATTTGTCCAATCAGATTTGTCAAACAAAACAAAATCAAAGATGCTCAGAAACCCCACAACCAGCATCGATGAGCTCAAAAAAACCTGCATCCAACTCCTAAAGGAGGCATTAGTTGATCAAACACTTGAGACTCGAAGGCTTGGCGTCAAGGTATCAGAATTATCAGACATGGAAGGACAAAGCTCGATTACAAATTTCTTTTAGGCAATTTGTTTTTTGAGGCGCTTTGTCTCTATTGACGTGACTATGAACAGGTACGCAAATAACCATGGCAGAAACATTATCTCTCCTGCAACACCGTGAAACTGCTCAAACTCGACTGGATTAGCTGAAACCTTGAGCACAAACAGTGACAGTGAGAAAATCCTAATGACATTTACCCCGATCGTTCCAGCAATGCCGAGTGCAAAGTACGCCGCTTTTCTCTTTGGTAAAATGTTCATTTTTAGCAAAAACGCCATCATTACCAAGGAATAGATGATAACGCTGTGGACTCCAGCCGACGGCCAAAATACCTGTAGCGCCATAGAGCCGTGCTCTCCCTTTAGAAACATCAGATTGTCTTTTGCAATGGCCGTCCCAAGATGGAAAAAGTTGATGATTGCCACGTTGTTCTTGACTAGATACGGTACGACATACTGGAGCGGGCCGAGTGTGTCATATGGGAAAAATGCATCCAGGGATAGAATTATTGCGCTTCCGCACAGAAAGATTGGGCCTGCTGGTGCAATTCGAATCCATCTTTTTCCAAACAGTATTGTAACTGCAGCAATCACGAATGCGCCCATTATGATAAAGTCCCACATCCAGGTCCAAGAGTGAACCAGATTGACATGATACATCTTGGCACTGTCCTGAATGTATGTACGAAGGCCATAGTCAAGCGATATCAAATATGCAAATACGGCTGCGGCAAACGGTATTGTAAGCAAAACTCTTTTTTGTGATACGATCAGCTTTACCCCGATCAGTTCTGCGACAATGAATGCCATTGCAAACAAGAATCCTCCGCGCCCCTGATTCCAGCTCAGACTAAACGAGTCAGGATAATACGCAAGAGCAAACATGACAGGACTGACTATTATTATGATTGCAAGAATTATGCTCTTGTTTTGCAATGCTCTGAAGTGGACCTAGTGTGAATAAAAACTAATTATTTTTTCTTGATTGTCAGGGTTTTTTGGATCTCACTCATTGAGCTGATGAACTTTTGCTTTGCATCATACTCGTTTGATACCTTAACTATTACCTCAGTTGACGACAATAGCACATCTTTGACTACAAGTGGTGCAGAGAGTCCAAGCAATTCGGACAAAAAGTCAAATAGGTTGTGGAATTTTGTTGCATTCCTATACTGGAACTGGACTCGACCATCTTTGAATGTGGGCTTTGGATCTAGCGGAATGACCAGATCCGGTGAGGTCATATCGTTGATGAATTTTGCAGTGTCATTTTTGACAGAGTTTGAGAGCTCCTCTTTTTTTGCCTCCAGATTTGCCTTTGTCTTTTCTAGGTTTGCCTGCTGATCATCATATTCAGTTCCAATCATTTTTGCAAATGCGGATTCTGTTGGCTTTTTCAGTGGGATTTCATGAAGCTTCATGTTGATTATTTTCAGTTCTTCTTCGAGTTGGTTCAGATAGTTGCGGTTTGCCTTTATCTGGCGTGCCAGTTCTTCTAAAAAGGTAAAATCAGACATTTTGAGCCATCCTAGCCGCTAAACTGGTGAACAACGTCCATGAGGGACTGTTTGAAATCCTCAGTTGTGAGGCCCCATCTGCCATATTCTTCCTTGTAGGCATCCCATGACTCCTCAGCCTCTCTTGCAACCTCTAGGATCTTTGGACCGATTGCTTTGGTGTTTACCAGAATTGTGACGTTTGCCTGCTCTTTATCCAGGATTGGAATCTTGACAAATATCATTCTGGAATCTTCAATGTTGAATCGTTCCTTGATTACGCGCTTGAGGATTTCTCTTTCCTTGATGTCAAATTCGCCCTTTACCTTGACTAGTGCACAGCAAGAATCCTTTGCGCCGCCGTGGTTGCGAATGTCAGTCTCGTCGATATCAAACAATATGGCATCTTGCTTTTTGTTAATATTTTCAATGATGCTATCCATTGTGTTGTGTTTGTTTCCGGCAAGTGTGTTTAGGTTCCACTGGTCTTCATCAGGCAGTATTGGTATGACCCATGGGATTGCAAACTTTGGTCTCTTTGTTGCAAGCCAAGTCCTGTAATTGGACATGTCCCATTCTGTCTCTCTTGCAAAGGACGAGATGAACATCGATATTGCGTTTGCTGCAATGAGATTCATTCCCTTGTAGTCCTTCCATCCAACCTCGTGCTCTTTTGGCAGATCATCTATAATTGAGGGAATCTTTTCCACACGCTTTTCATATTTGTGAGCTACCTCTCGAAGTCGCTTGTTTGAAAACAAAATAGAACAATCAGAATATTTTATCTGGTATTCCAGATTCATCACAATATTAATTGCAGCTGCTTCCAGTATGACTGGATCCCATCCAAACTCTGGCAAAAGACCAAGTGTTGCAATTGTTGCGTGCTCTTTTGTGTTGCTGCGAATGAATTCAATAAAAGAGCATGCGAATGAGCTTCCAGTTCCGCCACCCATGGCAAACGGCACTGTATAGCCTCGGACGGGTTCTGGCGATAATGCTGATAATTGTTTTCCAAAGTCCCACTTTTGAGTTACCTCATTTTTGAATCTGGATCTGCCTTCTGCCCAGTTTCTGGCAGCTCCTCCGGCTCCATGGATTACGTGCTTGTCTCGTAGTGCGAACAAGTCTGGATATGATTGTAAGATTAGATTTGCAGCCCTTGGATCTAGGTCAACTAGCAATGCCCTTGGAATAAGTGGGGTTTCCCCTCCGGTATATGCACCTGGGAATCTCAAAATGGTGCTTCCATATCTTTTTAGAATTCGGGATTCGTCCTTTGAATCCTTCAAAACTGGCTTTAGTGGGTCGGCTCCTACATCCAATAGCAACCTACGGTAGGATTCTGCTCCAAGACCAATTCCACAGTGACCAAAGCAGGTCATAAGAACTGGTGCTGGTGGTAGTGGTGCAGACGCTTGTGCCATGTCTATTGTTTCCTCATTTCGACTTTAACTTGACCGACTAAGAAAAGTCGAGTTACTACTTGATCGTTATAGACATGTTTCATGATTCAAAATGAGCCCGAATGAATTTAACCATTAAGTATGAATTATCTGTAATATACAGAGTGTATAATATCAGAAAAAGTCGGTAATTGATTTTTGTTTTAGCATTTTTAGAAGGGTTCCCTTTGCCAACCATTCATTTTTGCTAATGCTCATTTGTTTGCAGGCAAGATCAATGCCTTGGTCTATGGTATCCACTAGAATTGGGTGTTTTGTCATTGCTGCACGTATTGCCTCCCGCACCTGCCAAACCCCAACAGGTATTGCATAATCAGGCCTAATTTCCCTTAGTACCAAGACTCCAGCTTGTCTTTTTTTCTTTGTGAGATATTCTGCTATTCCTAGCTTTGCAGCAAAGTATGCTCCTGCAATGCTTGGATAATGATCAATTCCATTTGCATCTTCTGCATCTGCTCCAAAACCAACCTGTCCTTTGTCTGTGTGCCAGGCCTCTTCCATTTCAAATATCCATCGGTGTGGGAAAAGCAAAACCGAAAAAAGATTTCCAAGATGCTCGTGCGTAAATATCATGCAAGAGTCAATTTGGGAATAATCCAGTATTTCAGAGACTAGACTCTTTGATATGATGTCATCAGTTGCGGTAATGCTCCATCTTGTAGGAACGAGTCTTCTTTCTTTGCCAAACATTCCAATGGAGAAGCATTTTTGGATTTTAGAGATTTCAATTCCTGAATTATACAGATGTAATACGGCGTCTTCTGCCCTGAGATCTTTGTCATAGTAGGTTTTCTCAATTGATTTTGAGCTAGTCATTCCAGAAAACTTGGCAGACTTTATCTCACCCATTGGCCCAAACGGCGCAGACTCGCCATCAAGTACTGTTACCGGTGCAGTATTTTTGTAAAATGTAATATCAGAGTCTGGCGTGTTTTGCGACATTGCAAGGTCTTGCAGATTTTCAATGTAGCGTCCCTGTGGATTTATCACGGAGACTTTTTGGATCCCACGGACTAGATTCAATCTGAAATTTACAATCTCTTCCAGTGTTTTGCCTAGCCATCGCTCCGGCGCATCAAGCAGGCTAGTATCACCATGAATTGGTGGAACCATCGGTCCAACACCAACCTTTGGATACCCAAACGAGCCCACAAAAACAGATGGCGGACTAGAGCCCGAAATAGAATCAGATGAGAATAGATTTCCGTATTTTGAGAGGTATTCGTTCCAGTTATTTTCTATTGATTTTCGAATGTTGGCAGCTGTTGGGTCCACAGAACCAATTACCGCTTTGAACTATTTAGTGTCATTTGTTGATCGAGCCCTACTCAAAAATGACATATTGTGCATCATCATTATCAGATATGATGAGAATAGTTTCGTTTTTGCCAAGCGCAACTGAATTGCTCTTTGAGCTTGGAGTTGGTGATCAGGTAGTAGGTGTAACACACGAATGCATCTATCCAGAAGAGGCAAAGAAAAAGCCCAGAGTGATTAATTCGGTTTTTGATCCAGATACCATGACATCTCAACAAATCGATGACATCATAACAAATCTTGCAAGGACTAACCAGCCAATCTTCACAGTAGATGAGGAGAACATCAGGCATGCAAATCCTGACATGATAATAGCACAGGGAACATGCGCGGTCTGTTCTGCATACACCAATGAGGTAAACGCCGCGCTACAAATTTTAGAGAAAAAGCCGCAGGTAGAAGTGCTTGACCCACACAGCATAGACGATATTTTATCAAGCGTTGCGCTAGTTGCAAAAAGAATTGGCAGAGAAACACAGGGGCAAGATTTGATCAAGTCATTGCAAAAAAGAATCGATTTTGTAAAAAATAGAAATCACAAGGCAAGGCCCAAAGTATTATGTATCGAGTGGGTTGAGCCGTTTTTCACATCAGGTCACTGGGTTCCACAAATGGTAGAAATTGCAGGCGGCACAAACTTAGTTAGCAAGACAGGTGAGCACTCTAGAAAGATGACAATGGACGAAGTGCAAGATGCAGACCCAGACATAATAGTTATGATGCCATGCGGCTTTGATACAAAAAGGACCATATCAGAGTGCACCAAATCCCTGCAGACAGACCCAAAATGGAAAAACCTTCGTGCAGTGAAAAGTGGTAACTGTTATGCAGTCGACGCAAACTCGTATTTTAGTAAGCCAAGCATCAGAACCATATCCGGCATCGAAATACTGGCAAAGATAATCCACCCAGAAGAATTTTCAGCGCTTGAAATTCCGGAAAACTCGTTTACAAAGATAACCTAGTCGTACGTGCCATCAGAGTCATCTGTATCGATGGTCCTCTTGCTGGGCCTAGTAGGCACGAATAATACCGTCATGATATGACTTGCAAAAAACCAGATAATATCAAATCTGGAGTAAAATAATTCACTTTTAGTTTGATTTTGTTTTTTTCAGCACACCTACCATGTTGGTATTAACTAAAGTTTGTACAAACTCAACACACAGAATCTGATATTGAACCGCGTGTATACCATATCAAGAAAGGCCTGAATCCCATTCCCTTTGGTCCTATCTCGTGGCTTTCCTGTCGTCAGTGGTTCAGGCAGTTCTACTTTATTACAACTTGCAACTATTGGTAAGGGTTTTTGAGGTATTGAAGTAGACATAGCCAAGTATTGCAAGAGATACCAATCTCAGAGGAATCTCATATGTGGTCAAAAACGCCGTTGCCACACCTCCCGCCGTCCCAAATGTCGAGATAATTGAAAATCCCACCGGTCCGCAGCTACAGGCACCAGCAGATGCGCCAACCAGAGAGCCAAGAAATCCTCCGCCAACCCTTTTTGCTTTTTGTATTGTTTTTAGCAAGTAGACATTCATCGGTATTACTATACCCGAAAGAGCGGACACTGCAACAGACAGGGAAAAGCTTGCCATCCGCTCGCCAGGCACTGAGAATACAAGATATGGCTGAAAGAACACAAACTCCGAGAGTGCAGAGATCAGAACAAACATTACGCCAAAGACTGCGACGGCTAGTGCCACGTATACACGATTTGCAAATATTAGTCCCAGAACATTTGCCAATTTCTAGCTGTTTTACAAATCAAGTTAAAAAGATTGTTCCAGTTATTTTCTCTTGAAAAGCTTTGCAATCATTTTTGGGATTGCGTCAAGTGGGCATGTCTCACACGATACTTCTTTGTCTGTTTTCTCTTCCATGATACCAATACGGCTTTGTATGATATAAGAAATTCTCAAAGCAAAAAGACAATCCTAAATATCAAATGGAGTAAACCATTTCATGCTGCTGGGCAAGATGGTGACAGGACTCTTTGTTGCAATACTTGGCACGCTGTGGTTCTTCACTAGACGTTGCGAAATTCCACGCCCATACAAGATCATCGTATATGATACGCTCGGCAGGCAGATAACGCTTGACGGGATAAGAACCATGTTTAACACACATACAGTCGCGGTGAGCTTTGCAAAGCAGTACCACGAATTGTTCCCGCATTATCAGTTTTCACTGGAATCAGGCCTGCCTACAATCAAACGCAAATTCTTGATAATCAGACACTAGAGATAGTGCATTTTCATGTGGTTTTGCCACAATACTTCGTATTGCGTGACATATCCACAATGTGTGCATGCAAACATTGTATCTGCTTCCTTTGTGCTTTTTGGTTTTCTTTCATTAAGTGCAGTTATGAGTATGGTGTTGTTTTTTGGCAAGACTCCAAAGTTTGCAGTCTCGCCAATTGAGGCAAAAAACTCCTTTATTGCCTTGACCACACGCTCAGAGGATAGTTCTTCATCATCTATTGGCGAGAGGACGAATTCGTGTATCTTCATGGCAGGTATTGCCCCAACCCAATCCGAGACAAAGACTGCAAGTTCGTGCTTGAGATCCTCTAGTTCCCTGCAGTCTATTGTGATCATAATACCAAGTACGATCACGACTTATTTTTAGATGTGGTTTTGCGTTTTTCCAAGACTTAAGGATTGCTGAGAAATTCTGTCAAATCGCTAAATACAAAATCTGCACTCACCGTACTCGATGGCAAGAAATCTCATCGTGTGTTCAGCCTTGTTGGGTTTTTTTGTCATCATTGGTACTATAGCTCCAAGCTTTGCAATGGAGGACTCCGAGATCAAGGCAAGCGAGCAGATAAAAAAGAATCCTGCAATGATGGAGATGCTAAAGAAAATCGAGCTTTCTAAAAAAATTCTAGCCGAAATGCAGCAAAAAAAGGTACGCGTTGACCAAAACGCAATAAAATTGCAGGAAATACGAAACACGGTCAAGGCAAGCCTTGATCAACAGATGAGCAAGATGAATAACGAGTTTGAGCAGTTTAGTGCGCAAAATGCATTTGCAAGATTCGTGCAGGCAAAGCCTACAGAGGTTCAGCCAATCTACAAGAGCATGTTTGATTATCAGCAAGCAAAGATAAGCTCTGCAAAGGCAGAGCGCGATCGAATCCTATCAAGTGGAGGCAAGTCTCAAGATGCATGGAGTGCATACTACAAAATATCTGCAACAAGCAAGGTAAGTCTGGTTCAGCTAAACAAAGCACTCAACATCAAATTTGTAAGTGCTAATGAAGCAACCCAGAACACCTTTGATGAAAAGGGCAAGCTGCCAAGAACTAGTGACTGATGTTTGTTTCCGATAGCCTGTGGTGCAGGTAAAACTTGAAGAGCACTACAGAGCCCACCAGTATAACAGCAGACGTTGCAAATGTGGCAGTATAATTGAGCGTAGTTGCCACAAATCCAGCCGTCAACGCACCTCCAAAGACACCAAATCCAACCATTGAGCTGTTGACGCCCAAGTATGTGCCCTCAAATCCCTTTGGTATGGTTTTGAATAGCAAGACAGAGTTTGCCGTGGTAAATATTGAAAATCCAATTACCATCAACGACATTGACAATACTGCAAATGCGAGCAAGACATGTCCCACAAATATACTGATTAGAAACGCCGCTACAAGCACCCCCAGTATTCTTGGCAAATATGCAAATGTTGTGGATTTTTCCTCACCAAATTTTGTAATTATCTTTGGGGCGACAAAAAAGATCCCAGTCATTATGCTTGTCTGAATAAGATATAATGTAAACACTGTAGAGTCCGACAGGTGCAGGCTTTTGAAGAAAGGCGTTAGCGCAGTAAAGTAAATGTTGCTGCCAAAATAAAATAAAAGATTTGCCAAGAACAAAAATCCGATTTCATGTGATACTTTTCCTTTCAGAATAGATATGATGTGTCTATAATCATGTATTGCAGGAATTTTCGGAAAGACAAGATGGTGGTGTACCCTGAAATGGCCCAAAATGTGCTGGATGCCATGAATGGATTGTGCTATCGCGTGTCGCTCAATGTGAAAGTTTGTCTTTGTTACTTGTAAGCTGATTGCAAGTGCAATACCAGTTGATACGGCACACACAACAAAGTACTGCCTGCTATCAAAATAAAGACTCCATATTGCGCCAATTAGCATTGCCCCAAGACTTCCGAGTGTAGAGAGTATCGATGTTCTTGCAAAAAGGCGGCTCCACTCATTATTCATGCTAGTTTCCATTACCATCATCTGCGTTACCTGGCTCCTTGCCGTCAGAAAAAACCCAGATAGTGGCGCCACTACATAGATTGGCTCAATTTTTCCAGTAAAGTAGAGCCACACACAACAAAGCAAGGTTATGGAAAATGACGATGCAAGCACTGCTTTTTTGGCGTGATATCTGTCCAGTACTTTGCCCCAGAAAATAGAGCCCAAAGCGGCTGCACCGTAATGAATGGCAGTTATGACAGAAACTTCTGCAATCCCACCCCCAAGCCGAATGACAAACAGTGGAATTGCCGTGTGCAGTCCTTCGGCTGCAATGTTCCCAGGCAGAATTAGCCATAGCCAGCTTTTGTTTACTTTTGTCAAATCCTAGTTTAGAGCAAAAGACCCCACTAATCTATAGTTGATTAAAACTTGTTGTACAGATTTGTTTAATTTGCGCCCATTTCCATGGACTCGGAAAGATTAATGCTGTAACTTTGAGGATTTGGATTGGTATCGTTTCCTGTAGTTGATTGCCCATCAACATTTACACCTTCTTCCATATTGACCTCACCTGATGGGGTTTTGTCTGTGGTGTCATCAGCGGTTGGTGCTGGTTGTGGCAAGTTGCTCACCATTCCCATCAAGTCATCATCTGATGGAACACTTGCAGATGCCCATCCACGTTGCAGTAAAACCTGATAAGTAGAATCCTTAACACAGGCAGGACGGAAGTTGCTTGCCTTGTACACTAGTTGTAGTCCTTCCCCACACTGGACTTCATGTGGGTTTGTCCCTCCAATCAATTGCTGCAATGGAGATTGTACTGCCATGGTAGGTTCCATTGTTGTATCCATTTGCTCTTCAGTGGTAGTGTCAGCTGTGCCGTCTTCAGTCATTGCTTGATCTCCAGATGTCGCATCATCTTGAGTTTGATCACTAGTTGTTTCTCCTTCTGGTGCAGCGGTGTCATTCATGGATTGATCCATTGCAGAATCAGGAGTGTCTGCACTTTGAGCTAATACGGTTGAATTTAGTGAAAACATCATTGATGCAGTAATCGCCATTAAGAATAGCAGTGCCAGTTTCTGCATTGATTAATCTGATTTGACTTGGGATTTAACCTTTTTCAAAGTCATAGAATAAGTGCGCATTTGTGCGGATCAGCAATATGAAGATGGACTCGGAAACATTTGGCATAGAAAAAGGCCACGGCCAAGAGGCAATAGAATGGTTAAACGAGGAGGCAAAAAAGGGTGAGCTAAAATTCGAGGCAAGGCTGTATGGCCAGGAAATAGAGACTCAGAATTTTGGCACATTTGAAATGTTTTCATGGATGGGTGATGTTCAGGTTGCGCGCAAGCTCACAATCAAGGTTAGCAAAAGATTCAAGATCAAAGTAATAGAGGGGGGATACAAGACCAAGGAAAAACTCCTCAAGTTTGGAAAAAAGCAAGACTATGGAGTCGTAAGAAAGGGAGACAAGGTGATTGGCCATCTTGCATTTACTGCGCCAATGCTTGGCGGAAAATGGCAGGTATCAGAAGAAGAGCTTCGCTAAGGCACAAATAATCAGTTTCTGCAAAATTTCACATGAGGATTGGTCTAGTCGGCACCGGCCTGCTTGGAAACGCAATTGGCCTAAACCTGCTAAAGCGCGGCCACACCCTCACAGTATACAACAGAACCAAATCCAAGACAGCACAACTAGAACAAAACGGTGCAAAGATTGCACGTTCTCCAAAAGAGGTTTCCGAAAACTCTGACATTGTGTTTACAGTGGTAAAAAACGCAGACGCTGTAAAAAAAGTAGCGTTTGGTGATGATTGTATTGCGTGTGGCAAACACGACGGATTGATAGTGTGTGACATTAGCACAATAAATCCAATATCATCAAGAGAGATTGCGCAAGAGTTTGCCAATCGAGGCGTATTGTTTTTGGACACACCAGTCATGGGTGGGCCAAATGTTGCAATTACTGGCGAGCTTGTAATGATGGTCGGAGGAGACAAGCAGACATTTGAGAAATGCAAAAAAATCTTTGAAGATATTGCAAATAAGGTGTTCTATCTTGGCCCAAACGGAACAGCGCATTCGATCAAGCTTGCAATGAACCTGCAGATTGCCATGCTTGCGCTTGCAATATCTGAGGGAATCACGCTTGCGCGCGGAGCAAAAATAGAGCCAGAAGTGTTTTTGCAGATTCTAAACTCCACATATTTCAAAACAGGCATGAGTGAGAATAAGGCCTACAAAATGATAAAGGGAGACTATGCCCCTACATTTACCCTGACAAATCTGAAAAAAGATCTAGATACGATTAATGAAGCAGCAAAAGCATTTGGCCTGAGTCTTCCAATGGCAACAAAGGCAAATCAGGTTTACAAGGACGCAGAGGACAGTGGATTTGGCGAGCTTGATTACACTGTGATTTTGGATTACCTAGAGGAGCATTCCAAGTCAAAATGAAGGATCGGATTTTTTCTTTCTAAGAAAGGTTCTGTAAGCTAGCCCAACTACAATAAACATGGCCCCAGTTACGGCAGACCAAGCAACAAAAGGAACAAACTGCATCTCTGCCATATTTCTGATAATACCGCACAATGAATAAATAGATTTGATGGTTCAGCAGCTACATGCCAGAAATAATCTGTGAGGAATGCGGCAAAAAGATGTTTCATGAAAACGCAGACACTTTGAAGATAGAAGAAAACATACACAAAAAATTCTGCAGAAAGAAAGAAGGCCAGACTCACAGCTACATGCATCGCGATCCTGCGCACATGGCAACCTTTGATGAGGAAAGATTTGCAGATGAAAAAGGCAAGTCGCTGCTCAAATGACTTGAGTGAAGAGACATTCAATTCCGCAATAACTGAATTCAACCTAGGCAATTTCAAAAAAGCACTTGCCCTCTTTGAACAAGCATTATCACTAGATCCTCACCACGTAATGGCCCTAATCAAGAAGGGCAATATTTTAGGAAAATTTGCAAGATACTCTGATGCAATATCATGCTATGATGCGGCACTAAAAGTAGAGCCCGGAAACGTTCTTGCTATCATAAACAAGGGCTTGGCGCTTCACTATCTGGGCAGATTTGATGAGGCAATATCGTGCTATGATAAGATTTTGTCTGAAAAGCCAGACAGTGTTCCGGTATTGTACAACAAGGCATCGAGTCTGGTTCGAAAAGATGACATCACACAAGGCCTGGAAGTTTTGAAAAAGGCAATAGACCTGGATTTTTCCTGCAAGTACAAGGCTCGCGCAGACATTGACTTTGAGCACATACAGAAAAGGCCGGAATTTAAGAGACTTGTTTTGTAAAATAGATTATAATATTATGGATTAATCCAAAAAATTGTGGCAAGAGAGCTAAACTATGACATTGTTGTAGTCGGTGCAGGACCTGCGGGATCTTCTGCCGCATTTTCTGCTGCAAAGATGGGCCTTCGAGTGGCATTATTAGAAAAAGAAGAATCTATTGCTCAGACAGTTCGCACAAGCGGCGTGACATGGATGGATAGTATCCGCGAGTTTGAGATTCCAGAGTTTTGTTACAACCCAGTCAAGAACTATGGCTTTTGCTCGCCAAACAATGAAGTGATAATATCGGGCAATACCGCAATGGCCGCAGTCCTAGATGTTCGCAAGACATACAGATGGCTTGCAGACAAGGCACTAAAGCAGGGGGCAGACTTGTTCCTAAACACCACAGTTCTCGATGCGACAAGAAATCAAAATGGAATCACGCTGCACACTACATCGTCAAAGGAAGAAGTTACGTTTCACTCCAAAATTGTAATTGATGCAAGTGGATTTCAAACAATAGTTGGTAAGTCGCTCGGCCTAGTCACACAGTGGGCAAGGTTTGGTGCGGGCGCGGAATATGAAGCAGAGGCAGAAAATGTCGATTCAGAGACATGGTGGCTAATGGTTGGACAGCAGTATTCCCCAGCAGGGTATGCGTGGATATTCCCACTTGGTGGAAAAATTGTAAGAATTGGTGTTGGTGTCGGCAAGCCAGAGTCTGCTCAGGACCCAACAGAACAGCTAAAGGAAATAATGGATAAAAAACTTGGGCCAATTGCAAAGCTTGGAAAGATCACGCCAATAGAGTTCCATTATGGTTTGATTCCAAATGACGGCCTAAGTAGAAAGACTGTTTACGATAATCTGATTTTGGTTGGCGATACGGCAGGCCAGGCAAATCCTTTGGTACTGGAAGGAATTCGCTATGCGATTCGCTTTGGAAGAATTGCAGGCGAGGTTGCTGCAAGTGCTGCAATGAAAGGAGACATGTCAGAAAAATCACTCCTCCCATACGAGGAAAACTGGAAAAAGGCAATCCAGTCCAAGATAAACTCTGCATCAAAGGTACAAACCAGGTGGATTGGCCTGACTGATCAAGACTGGGACAAGGAACTAGACATCATCAAGGAGTTGAGCATTGACGAGTTTCTGGACTTTATCAAGGCGGACTTTAGCATATCCAGTATCGTCAAGTTAGCAGTGAGCCATCCAAAGCTTGCAGTAAGACAGCTATTCAACATAGTCAAGGGCGCAACTACACGTTAAGATGATTTTTCATCCTTGTCAGATTCGGCAAGGCCAAACTGGGTTTTATTTTCAAATTCAGAGGGTTGGGCCTCTTTTCTTCTTTTGACATACAAGTTGGCGCCACCTGCAGCCATTGCGCCAAGCAGTATCGCCCCAACTACAATCCATTCAGGATTCATAGTGACTTGAATTTCTTCATTGCCTCTTTTGCCAAGTTTTCAAGATCATTATGGGTGATTTTCATAGGATCGTCTGAGGCCAAGGCTTTTTCATAATCGTCCTGTGTGGTGTTGAGTTTCTTTTTTGTATCAGACATGATACCAGATGAGTTTTGGATTAGATAAGCTTTGAATCTAGTTTACCTTAAAGAAATCAGACACAAACAGGTCGTGGTACTGTAGCTGCGCCACATAGATTCCAGGCGAATATGACTTTGATAGTGCCTGGTTAAAGTAGCCAGATGCGTTGTCCTTGAGTGGGATTTCGTCTATTTTCTCCCCAGTTTGATCAAATATGTCGATGTAAATGTCCTCAGGGAACGCTACCGTTTTGTAGATTGCGCCAGAAACTAACAGTTGTCCACCCGACATGCTGACCTCAAGGACACCAATCTTTGAGCGGTTTGGCAGGTAACGCTCTATCATTGAGTGGAGCTCCGTAATCTTTGACTTTGCTGTGGAGGTGTCCTTGTCATGTAAGGCATTTTTGATAGCAGAAATTATCGGATCGAACTTGTCCTTGTTGGAATCATAGTTTGAGCCGCCAAACGTTTGGACAAATTTTTGCAGGTCCTCAAACTGCCTTGCCAAATCCACATTCTGTGTGTAATCTGCATCTGGTGGTGGGGTTGTTGCGGTAACTGTTGATTTTTCTGCAACATTTACAATTTGCGATGCGATTGCGTCTCGCCACTGCAGTTTCACAACATACAGGCCTGGCTGTGTTGGGGCATACCATTGTGTGTAAAAGTCCCCATCCTTTGTATCGGAGAACTTGAGTGTGCTGTCTTGGTTTCCTTCCATGTCATATATGGTAAGGTATAGGTTTTCCCTGCTATCAAAGAGGTCCTTATCTACGGCACCACTCATGACCCAAATCTGGTTTTCAGGATTGTACGAAATATCAAACAGGATTTTCTTGTGGCCCTGCTCAAGCTGATCAGATACAAAGCTGCGAATGTCATTGATCTTTTTTTCTGCATCATCAAAGTTTCCATAATCTATGAGATCATACGCATCATTTGACATGCTGAGAAACTCTGCAGAGCTTGACTCAAAGTCTGCATTATAGAACGTGGTTACAAACTGCGATAGCTGCTGCAATTGCTTGCGGTACTCGATTCTCTTTATTTCATCTAGCGAATATCCCGAATCAGAGCCAAAGGGGTCTTCTGTGTATTTTTGCGATACCTGCTGCCATTCATCAAATAGCGCACGAACCTTGTTGTCTGCCGCATCCAAGTCCTTTTTGACTACTAGATCTCGTGCCTCATCAAGTCTTGACTTCATTGATTTGGTAAAGTCTGTATATCCTGGCAGGAACTTGTTGTGTCGCTCGCCAAGAGACACCAAATTCTCAATGGATTTTGCTCGCTGCAAAATGTCCGATGCGCGAATCTGGTATGCGTCTTTTGAGTAAGAGTCAAGCCTTGTCTTAATTATCGGGTCTTGTGAGGCGTAATAGTTTAGCAGCACTTCCATCTTGTCGATTTTGTTTATAGTTGGGTTACCCTTTTCTATCTCAATTGCAGTATTGATTATCTTGATTGCATTGTTTATTGTGCTGAGGCTTTCATAGTCTGATTGCAATTCTGCCTTTGCCTTTAGCTGATTATAGTCAAACTGCAAAACAGAGAGCGGGCTGCGCTTTTCCCGAAGATCATTAATCGATTGCTCGTATTCTGACTCTATTGCAAGAATTTCACTCAGTGTGCTTGCGTCTTTTACCTTGGCCAGAAGATCCTCAAAGGAGTTGATCAGATCCTTGTTTTGCACATTGTTGTTTTTGGCAAATGCTATGGTACTTGATATTCGCGAGGAAATGTCAATTACATTTTTCATATCCAAAATGTCTTGCTGTACCGATATGATATCATCAGGCGATGTGGCGGACGATAATTGTCCGGTCAAATCATCAAGCTTTGGCTTTATGATGTTTGCAAGATCCACATTTTGAGTGCTATTTGATGAGACAAACCTGTCAACTTGGTCTAGGTTTCTTAGCAGTAAGGTGGCCTGGTTTAGCTTGTCGATTTTGGGCTTTGCCTCCAGAAACTTGGAAAGTGTGTCTTTTCCAAGCATCGACTCTCGCAGTGTTGCCCATTCTGTTCGAACCATGTGTGTGAGATTGTCGTCCTTTTTGAGCGTGCCATCAAGCAGCCTGGCCTCAGTCAAAAGGTCAACTAGGTCGTTTAGCTCATCAGAGTAGATTGGGCCTGTCCCCCGTGCAAAGATAAATCCGATTTCCTCTTTGACAGGCCTGCTCATTATAGAATTTGATTTTGTCATCAGGTTTAGCAACAATTGGTTCAGCTCTGAATAGCTGAGCTGTTTTTCAGGAGCTTGCTTTTGTGGGTCTGCATTTGTTAATGATACATACACATCACTTAGCTCCTTTACTGCTGATTTGGTATCACCGATTCCTGCATAAAACGCAACACCTGCTGTCTGTGCGTCTATTTTCTTTGCTTCAGTACTGTCTAGCTTTGAATCAGACATTAGAGATTTTGTTGTTGCAAATGCAGTGTCAATTGCCGGCCTCACACGGAAATCCAAGGATAGTGTGTCGGATTCATCAGTATATGTCAAGAAAAGATCAGAGTACAAATCCTTTAGCTTGATAAGGTCACTAGTAGATCTCACATCGGAGAATCTTGATTCAAAGGCTGCAACATCATTTGATTTTTTTGCGGATGCAATCTTTGATTCAATTAATGATACTGCAGAATCCAGATAGTCCTGCTTTGATTTTTCCACCAGCTTATCACCAGTAAGGGTAAATGAGCTTGATGCAGTGTAATCCCCATAGAATACTTTGACGTCGTACTTTCCAACTAGTCCGCATATTCTGCCAGTAAGTGGAACTGGATCGGTGATGAATCCGCCGCCAGATAATGGCTTTAGCTGTTGGATTTGGCAGAGATCACCATTTGG
The DNA here is from genome assembly GCA_014132615.1 of Gammaproteobacteria bacterium. Classification (GTDB taxonomy): domain Bacteria; phylum Pseudomonadota; class Gammaproteobacteria; order DSM-16500; family DSM-16500; genus Aquicella. The sequence continues at coordinate 13,851 of BMAH01000059.1, read as the reverse complement.
GTTGATTATCTGGGTTACAACGTAGAGATCCGAGGAAATCTGGGCAATCTGCCCGAAAATGAACACAGATTCTCCCTTTTTGTAGTCGCCAAAGGTGTCTAAAAGCGTGATTCGCGAGCTTGTTTGTGAAAATGCGTTTGTTGGAACAAGTAAAATTGCAAATAGGACCAGTACCGTGCCAAGCTTCCGCATAGTTCAGATCAGGTTGGAAAAGAGTACTTAAGCCTTAGGTATGATTGCTACCTAAGCTACGAGAATTTGCTTTTGAAATATTCCGCTTGGCAATGGTGGAGTTTCTTCGATTTTTGGAATCTCTGCCATAAAGCAAAGAGCGTGTACCTGCTCCATTGTTCTAGTGCCGCACTGAATGCAAATCATGCTCACTGCCTTTCGGCATTCTGCGCATGTTGTGCATTTTTTTAATTGTCCTCCGCATTTTCTGCAGCTTTCGTCTGGCATTTTTTCTTCAGAATGCCTTTTGTAATTTTAGATATAAGATTTGAGTAGAATTTGTATGAACGAAAGATTAGTGGTTGGTTTTTCTTTTCTTTCGAATATATAGAATGGCACCAATTATTATCAAGCCCAGAATAATTGAGGCAGGTGCAACATAATCTGTTTCTGCCTTGGCTTTTGTTTGTCCAAGAGATGTCTCGGTATAATTTTCATCATCTGATTGTGCTACAAAAAAGCTTGTAGTGTAAATGTCTGGCTTGAACACATCACCAGATATTGCGTAAACCTTGATGTCGTTTCCGCCAAGATTCATTTTTTGTGTCAGGGAATTAGGTATTGTGATTTCTGATGTGTTGTTTTGGACTGAGATGATGCCATCTGCAATTTCATTTCCAGATGCATCACTTACAAAATAATACACATCTGTTGCATCTTGTGTCTGAATCGGAATATTGAGTTGTGTGCCTTGGATGATTTTTTGCGGTACATCTATTTTTGTTATCTTTGGCAGACTCACGTTTTCAAATTTCTCCCAGTATCCTGCTGCAAATGGATATGTCGGATCATCAAATGCCTTAATTGTCATGACCCGCGCCTCTGGGGAGTAGCTGTCAAGGTAAAACGGTCCGTTGCTAATTATTGCGTGATTTTTTTCCTTTATCCACTTGATTGCTGCATTATACCTTGACTGGTAGTACTGATCAGAGTTCCCAAAAGATGCAAGCGCCGGGTGTATTGTCTTTGATGCGGCAAATTCCTCCAGATATTGTCGTATGATTGCAGCATCATTTGGAATAATCATTGAGAGCCAGCTTACGCTTTTTGCCTGCGAGTCTGTCCTTGAAAACGAGGTTTTGCCATCAATTACTGCCTGCTCCATTGCGGCCATTACCTCCCACGGCATTACAACCCAGACTCCCCCCCAGTCCGCTATTTCGGACTCGTCAAAGTGCCAAAAATCAACATAGACTTCGATGGTATGATCATCGATGGGCCTTACTGCGACCAGTGTTTTTGCCGACTGGGCCGCAGTTGGCGAAAACTCTGGATCAAAGGTCTTGTCATTGTCTTGTGGTGGTGAGCCCCATTCCTGGGTGAAATAAACGGAATACAAAACATCATTCATGTCCATTTTTTGTCCGTCGTGCCAGTTTGACCACAGCAAGTCATATGTTATCTTGCTGACTGCCTTTTTGTTTTGTCCAACCGGCATCCATTTTTTTTGTGCAGGATCCCAGTTGACGGCATCAGGTGGAACCGATAGTGTACCAGTAGGCCCTGCAGTCTCTACCTTCCAGTGCTCCCGTACCGGAAAGTTTTGTCCCGAGTAGGGGTTTTTGAAGATCCCAGGATCATACAGAACATCCCAGATGTTTTTGGAATATGCGTCTGCTAGGCCACGGACTGGGTTCCATGCGCCTTGGTAGATTTGCTTTACGCCTATTTTGAGCTCATTCCCATCCGTCTTTGCGTTAATTGGTGTGAATCTTGATGTTATGCCGCTTCCAAAATCATTGATTATTCCATGCACGTTTTTGTTTGCGACAAATGGGTCGACTTTTGCCGCAAGAAATATTCGGACAGACTCGTTTACTCCTTCTTTTGTTGCCTCGCGAATCAAACTTGTGCGCTCTTCAGATGAGGTGTAATTGCTGGAGTAGATTTTTTGCGTAATGGTGTCAAGCTTGTCGTTTTTGTAGTTCCAGTATGTCGGGTTGTTAAAACCAGGCATGTTGGAAAACCACGGAGCATACATTTGTGCTAGGCCTAGCGGATCATACTTTACAAATGCAGACCTTCCGGCAAATCCTTCTGTGTAGAGATTCCACTTCATCTCGGCAGGGTCTGACCCATACACCGCAACATATGCCTTGTTTAGGTCGCCAAAGTCTTTTTTGACAGTAAATCCAATTTTTTCCAGCTCTGATGATATGACCTCTCCAATTGATTTTCTTACTGGGTCATCGTTTCTAATGAAAAAAGTTACAGTCACTGGCTTGTTGTCATACATCCACTTGCCGTCGATTTTTTGCGCACCCTGCTGTGTCAAAACATCAGAGATCATGGTGTTTGCAAGCTCTGGGTTGTACCGAAAGTGGAACTTTTCTAATTCCTGCACGACTAGCAGAAAGTCAGGATCAAACGGTCCATAATTTGAGGTCATGGTAACGCCATAGCCGGACATTAGCTCATCTACTATCAGCTTTCTGTCAATCAGATAGTTTAGTGCAAATCTTGCCTTTTGTGAGGAAAACGGGTTGAATTCCATCCCAACTGCAGGGTTTACCAGTATGCTAAATGAGCCGCCGGTCGTGTAAAAGACCTGCAAATTCTGAATGTCAGTATCCTGAATCATTTCTGCTGGAATTCTTGAATAGTAAATGTCGAGGTTTTTCTTTTTCACCTCTTCAATTGCTGTGCTCTCATCAAGATACTGGATGAACTGGATCTTGTCAACAAATGCTCCCTTTTCTGCATGAACTACATTAATTGCAAAGACAGAGCAGATCAAAAAAATCAGAATAATTTTCACAGGTTTCCTAATGTATGCATCTAATTTAAAGCTCCAAAGGAATCATGTCACATTTTGGATCGGTATGATTTCTATGCAATCCTTTTAATTTGTAAAAAGTGAAAGTCCAATAATTGAATTCAAAGTTGTGGCTTGACGGAATTGACGGAATAATTACGGGTGGAATTTCGATTGAGGATTTTGCAATAGTTGCAAAAACGGATGAACCCATTGCAAAAAGAATGCTCCAAGAGCTTGCCGCAAATGACATTGGTAGATTTGATGGCAATACAATAGAGTTTGAGGACGGAGATAAGCTGCGAGCAACTATTTTTGCACTTCACAAAGGAGTACTAATTGATGAAATAGCAAAGCATCTAAGCTGGCAGGACTTTGAGGGCCTAGCCGCCAAGGTTCTTGAGATGCAGGATTTTGCGATAATGCGAAATCTGATTCTCATCAAGCCTCGCATGGAAATTGATGTAGTCGGGGTAAAGCTTGGAGTTGCTATACTAATTGACTGCAAGCACTGGAAAAAGACTACTCCATCTGCACTGGATGAAATAGTCAAAAAGCAAATAGAGCGAACCAAGCACTATGTCGCAAGCACAAAGGGTGCAGTTGCAGCGCCAGTAATAGTGACACTATACCAGGACAAGATCAGCTTTGTAAACAAGGTCCCAATAGTTCCGATTTTTCAGCTTGCCGCCTTTGTTGATGAATTCTATGGGAACCTAGAAAACGTCAAAACTATAGAAAAAGAGACGCAATGAATATTGCAAAGCTTCCAATGGCAAATGCCTTGGTAAGGTTCAGTGATCTATCAAGTGCGCGTGAAAAGTCCTCAAGTAGGGCATTTCCCATGACTCGAACCTCTGCTTTGTGCTCTAGTATCTCAAACGATGTTGGTTCTAGCTTTTGCTCTGCCTTTTTTGCGATGGCATAGTACCAGTCGGCGATTTGGTCAGGTGTTGCAATTTTTCCAAATGGATAGTAACCAGTTCTATTTCTGACATTGGTTGAGCTAAAGTGGGTATCAGATGTGCACACCTCCAATAATGACATGCCGTTTTTTGCAAAATGATTCACAATGTGTTCTCGCAGGCCGTTTTCCATATTGTTTGAGTCAGACCAGCACAGAAAATGATTTGTTCCATTTATCTTAAGACACAACACTCCCAGTCCGCCTGGACCTAGATCAAATGTACTGATGCCCATTCCATCGGAATTTGCGTATCCAAACTCAAGCTTGTGTGTTTCCTTTGTGACCAGTGTTTCCAGTGTTGCCTTGGCAGCCTTTAGCATGTCTTTGGAATCTTCTTCTCCAATTTCCTCACCCATTGCGTTGTGGCAGTCAACGATTAGCATCCTATCAAAGTGACGATTGCTTGCAAACTGCTCGATTTCCTTTTTGATATAGCTTGGAACATCCTCCATTCCATGTGGGGAAAGCGACAGAAACAAAATTGCGGTCTTGTCAAATAAGATTCCAATTACTCGCGCCTTGTTCACTTGGATGGTTACCGGCTCAGTACATATTGCGCCTTTTTTTAGAACTGAATTTGTTGAAAACGTGTTCAGGTAATCATCCACTGCGGTTTGCGACGGCAGGTTCAGGGTGTGATCAGATACGCTGTGCATGACCATTGCAGAAGAATTTAGTGTCTTGAAGATCCTATACGTGATGTTGCTTCCGCCAATTGGGTGATATGGTCCCGGGTGGATTTCTGGCAGAACCATTCTAAAGTCATTGCTGTTTGATTGGAATCTGATTTGTGATGTGAGAACGCTTGATGGCTTTGAGCGAGAGTCAATTATTGATTCGACTTCACTATAGTTTTTCTTGCTTCGCGATGCAAGATACGCCTGGATTAGCTTGTGTGTGCTCTGCACTCCTGGCCTTCCCGCCCTGTCAGTAAGATAAGACCAGATTGTAGAGATTCCCAAAAACGCTGCACCCAGCTCAAGTACTGGTTGATTGAGAAGAGATGATGCCCACTGGTCCTGTGGAACAAAAATCAGGTAGAGCGCCATAGGCTGGATAAAGCACATCATCCAAGCTCTTCTCATTGAGGTACCAAGCGTTGTGGTAAGAATACCAATTCTAAAGCTTGTAAAAATTATCATTCCCTCTGCCACATATAGTGTTGATAGCTCGGGCTTGTTTAGAACAGAGAATGCTGCCATGCCAGACAGTACAATTGCAAGCCAGGAGAGATTTCCAAATAATGACATGTGGAGGGATTTAGAGTATTCCTTGTTTTTGATTAGACGAGAATCTATGTACTGAGTTATGAGCAGCGCAACTATAGCAATTGGTAGGCGATAAGCCATCTCTTCTTGAGTGTCATGATAATACGATAAAACGAAAAATCCGGCAATTGATGTAACTATTGCAGAAAATAGTAGAGAGTGATATTTTGATGATGGAGTGAGTAGTGTGAGTGAATATCTTTTGTGGATCTTCGATACATCATCGTATGATTCTGTCATGATTGGTCTACTTTACTAGGAGTATGTCAAGCAACCAAGAGATTACAATCAATCCAGTCGGTATAGAGACTACGATTTTTGGATCAAGTTTGTATCCTTTAGTTTCGTCCTCAAAGAAACGCAATAGACCTGCGGAAGATGCTGGTAATGGTGCGCCTTTTTTCTTACCACTGCTGCTCATGTAATTGTGGAGCTATGAGGATAAGATAAAAACTTTTGCCAAGCTGATTCTGTCCAAAATTTGGCTCATTTTCTTATCTAAAAAATTGTCAAGTCTCGGCTCATTTCATTTTTGGAACTACGCCTAACTGTACTAGGATCGCCAAACAGGCCCCAAGGATAATCACAACTGGCATAGAAAATGAGTTTGTAGTTCTTAGTTTTCCAGTTTTAGCGATTTGTTCTAAATTTTTACCATCATCGGTTTTGGATTTAAGATCGTCCAATGTTTGGGCGGTTTGCCATCCGTTTTCCCCATTAGGTGTTTTATCAATTACGGGTTGTAAAGCTGTATGTATTGGTGGGACTGTTTTTTCATATACAAAAGATCCAATCGAATTTCCAATTAATAGTAAAATCGTCGTGCCAATAATTACGAGTATTGCAACAATCATTTTTAGAGTTGGCATTATCTGGTTGTTCTCAGTCGCTACTTACGTCTTACAGTCTAATAAAGTAGCTACTTTGCCACTTGCCGACGTAAAGTTAACAGTTGGTGGAGGTGAAACGCGATAGCAAGAAATACTGATCTAGTCAGATGTTGGAATGTTCGTAAAAATGGGCCAATAATTGTAGTTATACCAAAACGAATTAGGGAAAAACTAGGTATTGATTCGGGAGACCGACTTTTAGCTAGTTATGATTCCAATAATAGACTGATCTTCAAAAAAATAGACTAATCCTTATGAGCCTCAACTTCGACTCTTTTTCCTCTTTTGACAAACCGGATCATGTCAGGATCGCCAAGTTCTTCCATGATTGGGCTAGGAATGTACGCCTGATAGCCTCTGGTCTTGTGCCAGCTTACAGTTACAGGAAATTCAGTCTCGTCTTTCTTCCACTTGGGCATGGTATAGGTAAGTTTGAACGTGTATTTATCTTTTCCACGTGGTTAAACAATATGTTTTTATATCCACGTGTATATTATATCCACGTGGACAACACAATGAACAACCGACAAGCAAAAGGCGAAATCATAGCACATAGCCCAGATCAGATTACTAGAATTAACTCACAATATTACAGAGTAAAATCACAATCCTCCGATAAGGCTTACAATGTGACAGCGTTAGAGTCTGGATGGTATTGCACTTGTCCTGATCACATCTATAGGCACGTTTGCTGTAAGCATATCCACGCAGTAGAGTTCAGCATTAAACTAAGAAAAGAAGTAAGAAAACAAAACCAAGTCATAATCGAACCTATAACTTATGATAAATGCCCAGATTGCAAGAGTTCAAACTTTGTAAAGCACGGAATCAGGCACAACAAGAACTATGATTTACAGAGATATTTTTGCCACGACTGTTCCAAGTGGTTCAGCTTTAACCTAGGATTTAGCGGAATAAAGGCAAATCCAAAGGTTGTCACATCTGCCATGCAGTTGTATTTCACAGGTGAATCATTAAGGAATGTTCAGAAATTCCTCAGATTGCAAGGCGTAGAGGTATCTCACCAGACAATCTACAACTGGATTAACAAGTATACAGGATTAATGCAAAAATATCTAGACAAAATCACTCCTCAAGTAAGTGATACTTGGAGGGCAGACGAAGTATTCATCAAGGTAAAAGGTAACATGAAGTATCTGTTTGCACTTATGGATGATGAGTCAAGATTCCTAATTGCTCAGGAAGTGGCAGACACAAAATACTCACATGATGCCTCATCTTTGTTTAGAAAAGCCAAAGAGGTAGCACAGAAAAAACCAGAGGTTATGATCACAGACGGTCTCATGTCATATCACAATGCGTATCTGCAAGAGTTCAGAACCATGCAAGCACCAAGAACAATACACATTCGAAACATCACTCTGAAAGGCGAGAAGAACAACAACAAGATGGAAAGGATCAACGGCGAGATACGGGATCGTGAGAAAGTAACCAGAGGATTAAAGAAAAACAATTCACCGCTAATCTCAGGCTATCAGATTTATCACAACTATGTAAGACCTCACATGAGTTTGGATAACCAGACACCAGCAGACCGTGCAGGTATCATAATCAAGGGAAACGACAAGTGGAGGACTCTAATCGAGAACGCAAGCCTTGAATGATATTTTATTTTTAGTTGGTTTTTTTAGTTCTATATTTGCGTCTTATAGATTCGGTGTTATCATGGAACGATCAAAACATAAAAAAGCTGATCAAAGCGTTTTGATTAATCCAATAACTGATAATATAGCACCAACAATACATCCAACCAATAAACCAAATTCGACTATTGAGTCGACGCCGTCAATTCCGACTAGAACTGTGACTAGTATCAATACAAAAGCCAGAATACCTAATCCAATGGATTCATTACCCATTATTGGATCGATCTCCCACTTTTACAAAAAGATGATCAAATCATCTGCTTTTCTTATGCTGAATTCCAAAGGCAAAAAGGATTCCACCCATTGCAACAAGGGCGATAAAAAGGAGCTGGATTGAGCTGGGATCTCTTTGCATTATTGCACCCAAAGTTGTAGATGCAATCGGTGAAACTAGACCAAATACTCCGATAAGAAACAAAGCTGCTCCAGTTCCTAGCAGTTCGGTTTTTGTATCGGTCATCAATGGATTATTTTCTGACAATTATCTAAGCCTTGATGAGCCGACACTTTACACGAATAAGGTTTCGAGGTGTGAGCCATGAACTTGACAGAACCGCCAAGCTGGCTCTGTAAAGTCTACGTCGGTTTTTATCAGTGTAAAAAATCGTCGGATTGAAAGAAATTTCTAATAATCAACAGCACCAGTTTTTGAGTTTACTTGGTATCTGTATATCTCTCCTTCATTATCTTTGATCTCAATGACAACCTTGTTCCTATTACTTTTAACTGAGTAGATCTCTTTTAGGGATTTTCGCCTATCGTTACAATGTATATGAACCACGTTTTGTTTTATTGCTTCATAATTAGAACTGATTTTTTTGATATTCTTACGTCCATGAAGTTTTGTAAAAACAAATGTTATCCCAGCACCTACAGCAGCTGCAACAGTGGCATTCTGTGATATGGTTTGCAAAATTTGAATAATAACCTCAAACGATCCAGATTTTATAATTATCCTAAAGGGGATTTTTAATTTTGTAAATTTCTTTGAGATAGAATTAACTAAATTGTTTAGTGTTTTTTGATCATCTGCAAGATTTTTACTTTTTATTATAAATTTTATTTCAGGGTATTCTTTATGATCTCCAATTTTACTTAATTCTTTTAATTGTCGTTTTAATTGGACATTTTCTCTTATTGTTCTTACAGCGAGATTTCTGAAAGTTGGAGAATTTGGGCCGTAACGAATTGGATGTTTAGAATGTCGAACAAGCCTATCTAATCTGTCTAGATTTTGATATTTAGATAAATTATCAAACATGGCGATCTTTCTTTCATTTTCACGAATCCCTCTAAAACCCACTTCACCCATTGCATAGCATTATGATATGATGGTAATAACCTTCATGTTTCTTCAATTATTTCCAAACATTCCATACAATAGATTATTCCACTTAATGTGGCAGAGATTTTCTTGTGTCTGCAATCACACTACTTGCATTTTGTATCACCGCTACCCATTTGTTCTCACCCTCTATCTTGATTCCAACTTTATCCGCAGGAGCTTGATCATCCAATCCCACATGTGATCGAATATAACTATGGAATAATTTGTAACCGTTCAAAATAGAAGTGTCGTTTTTCTTCAATCTCCTCATGTCAGTAACTACCGATTAGAAATACAAAATCCATATTAAGTGAGAATTGCATATTTTCATACATGTTAAAGCATTGCAAGAACTGCAATAAAGAGTTCGAAGGCAACGAACGAATGTTCTGCTCTTGGCAGTGTGATGAGACCTACAACAAATCACTCAGAGAAAAAACAAAAAATGATAAAAATTCTAGTTCCGCTTAAATCAAATAGTCACTTCTGCATCTTTTGTACGGTTTCCAAAAGCGAGTTTATCGATTTTAGTATCTGCTGCTGTTTTTCCAAGTCTTTTTCTTCTTCCAGCTGCTTTGCCAGTTCCTCCAGCTTTTTATTCAACGAATCCAATAGTGGTAACGACTTTTGCTCAACTGGTGCAGGTTCTGGTGCGCTCTTTTCAGGCTCTTTTCCACAGTTTACACACAATGCATTTCCGTCTTTCATCACCCGGACTCCCTTGCAATATGGACAGGGCTCTGCAAGTAGTGTAGCTCCCTTTAGCAACATATCAACTGCCTTTTTTCTGAGCTCAGACATTTACTGATCCAATGACAATTCCTTTGTAAAAACTTTGTAAAAAAATCCAACAAGGCTTAATAGTCGGCTCAAAGACATATTATTAGTAAATAATGGCAGTAATTTGCAACACATGTGGACTTCCTCAAGATTTGTGTGCTTGCGGTGATCTTAACAAAGAATCTAACAAAATTGTCGTAAGACTGGAAGAAAGACGATTTAAGAAAAAGGGGACCATGATCGAAGGACTCGATTCAAAGCTAAACGATCTTGATGGCACGCTCAGTGAGCTAAAAAGAAAATACGCATGTGGCGGCACAACAAAGGACAACTACATCTTTTTGCAAGGCGATCACAGGTTCACCATGAAAGAAACCCTAGTCAAGCTCGGATTTTCAGAATCCAGCATCGAAGTTCACTAGGGTTTGCAAGGCCACAAAATTCTGCAAGGAATAGCAATTCCATATTCAGCACTAATTTCAGTAATTTTTGGCCTGATGATTTTATCATTCCCGATTGGCGCCTACCTGTTTTTCAACTCACAGATTGGAAAAAGCATCGATTACGAGCTCCCGGTATCAGAATTAGACATATCAAAGCACTATAACCTAGGCTGGCTTTCCTGGATAGAGATAGGCGATGTCTTTGTAGTAGCATGGTCTGCCTTTCTGATTCTATTTGTCATAGCGATCTTGGGTCCAAAGAAGCACTTTTTGAAAATTCTCTCTCCAATCATGGCAGGATCGTACGAGTCTCAGAACGGCAACTATTTGGTGCAGACAATCAAGTGGTTCTCAATCATTATTGTGTTATCTGAGGTAATTGACAAAATCCAGCAGACAGTAGGAATACAGATCACGCCGCCCCCATTTGATAATGATTTGGTCCAGCTGCTCAGCGCGACCATAGCACCACTGCTTGAAGAGTTTGGCTTTAGGATAATTCTGCTTGGCATCCCGTTGTTCCTGCTGTATTCAAGAAGGGCATCACTTAGGCTGTTTTTCAAGTCGCTGTGGAATCCATCGGATAATCTGCCAGTGACAGATTCCAAAAAGGCAATCATGCTAATTATTGCAGTGGGGGTTTTCTTTGGCTTTTCTCACATCATATCTGACCAGTGGAGCAACGGCAAGTTTGCACAGGCGGCAATGTCCGGAGTCATAATTGGCTGGGTCTACTATCGATATGGGTTTGTCGCAGCATTACTAATCCACTGGGCAACAAACTATGTAGTGTTCTCGTATGGGTATCTGGTATCTAGCGTCAATGACATCAGAATAACTGACGCGTTTTCCCATTCATTGATTCAGACAATTGAGATTATTCTACTAGTGACAGGATGTCTTGCAATAACACTGACTGCACTAGAATACAAAAAGAGTAAAGTCACTACAATAAACGATTCTGGATTGACTTAACCTAAGATGATGGTTTCCAGTCTTTTGGCATAGAACCACGGTTGGAGCTTGGCTTGGGTTCTTCTTTTGGTTCCTCTGGCTTGTAGCCTGCTGGAAGTGAGCCTCGCTGATAGACACTTTCATGCTGTGAGTAGCTAGTGTCGCCTGTTGCAAGTTCCGCTTCTCCTCTGTTGGTCTTGTAACCACCAGATGCGTCGCTAGTGTCAACTCCTCTTAGGTATTTTGGATCGATTCCGGTCTGGATGTGTTCAGAGTCTTTCTTGGCCTTTTTGTTGCTCCACATGAAGAATCCTACTGCTCCAGCTGCTGCCATTCCTGCCATTCCATATATGATGAAAATCGGGAAGGAGCCAGATGATGTCTGCGCAGCTGTCTTTGATGCAGATGGTGATACTCCAATTACTTCAACGCCACCTAGTTTGTCAGGTGATGCATAGCCTGCAAGGAAAAAGTTTCCAGAGTCACCGGATTCAACTGTTCTAATGTGATATGCCTTGTCTGTGGTAAATGTTGCCTCAGCCTCTTTTTCTTTGATTTGGCCTTCTCTGAATGAGCTTTCACCCATAGTAAATGACGATACTGCAACTCTGTCGCCAGAGAATCCATACTTGCTAGTTTCTGCAATAATACCAGTTGGATCTGTTAGTGAATGCCAGTTAGATATTGCTAGTCCACCCAGTCCAGATGCATCCAATAATGGTGCAGTCATGACAGATTCTGCCTCACCGGTGATTTGTGATGCTACGTTAGGAAACTTTGCTTTGTAAAATGATAATGGTTGGTTAATTTCAATTGGTCCTTGGTCTGTTGTGATTGTGACTGGGCCGTTAATTTTGATTCCTCTCCACAGCACGTCAAATAATGCTGGTGAGCCATCAGAGTATGGTTTGATTAGGTATCCGTCAAAGGTTGGAATCAAGATAATTCTATAGTCAACAGATGCATTGTCTCCTCTTCCAGTTAGGGAAGCATGATATTCGATTGAAAGTCCGGTCACATGGGCAGAACTCTTGAGTTCGCGCAGGTTATCGTTCATTTTGTTAATCAAATCGTCAACGCCAGGAGTCGTAGAATCTGCAGTAGCATCAATTGTTACATCTTGGCCGCGCAAGGCATCTGCGATTGAGCCACCTTCTGGATAGTCAATGAATGCAGTTCTTTGGAAGATGAATTTTGGGGTTTGTGCATTTTCAGGTGTCTTTGCATCCCAGTTTAGCTGAGCTGCAAATGCGGGAGATACAACACTAAATGCTAGGACTGCGAAAAGTGATATTGCTAAAAGATAGCCCCTATTCACGCATGGTTTGCCTGTAGGCACAGTAATAAATCTTATCTTGAAGTATGAAAATCGATAAGAAAAAATTTGCAAAACAAATTTTCTTTGAATTTTTTATAATTTTTCGATTGCCAAATTTGGTTTTGTAATGATATCAAAATATTGAAAAGGTAATATTGATCCGCGGCTTCATACAAAAAGGGTTTTATGATAACAATTCTTGCGGGCGGCACAGGTTCTGTTAAATTTGTAAGAGGACTAATCTCACAGACCCGCGATGTCAATGTTGTTTGCAATGTTGGCGATAATTACTGGCTCTATGGCCTGTATGTTTGCCCAGACATCGACACCATAATTTACGGACTGGCAGATATTTTGGATTACGATAAGGGCTGGGGAATCAGAAAAGATACTTTTGGTTTTCTAAGACAGATGGAAATTTTTGGAGAAGAGACATGGTTCAGAATTGGCGACAGAGACGCAGCGACTCACCTAGTCAGAACAAACATGCTAAAGAACGGCAAGAATTTGGGCGACATTACAAAATGGATGTGTGAAAAGTTCGCAGTCGAGGCTAAAGTCATGCCAGTAACCGATAACACCATCGAGACAAGAATCACTACAAGCAAGGGCGAGATGCACCTGCAAGAGTTTTGGGTAAAATACAAGGGTAAGGACAAAGTCGAAGGCATCCAGTATATTGGCGCGGACAGAGCTCGACCAAACCCAGAGGCAGTTAACGCCATTCACGATTCAGAACTTGTCATAATTGCGCCAGGCAATCCCTTGACCAGCATTGGTCCAATGCTTCAGATCAAGGGAATCAGAAAGGAATTATCAAAAAACAGAAGAAAGGTAGTGGCAATTAGCCCCATAATGGGCAACAAGGCATTTTCCGGTCCTGCTGCAGAATACATGACAGCTGCAGGAATTGATGTGTCCCCATATGGAGTCGCACAAATGTATTCTGATGTTTGTGGAAATGTTGTGATTGATTCCAAAGACCGCCTACTTACAAAGAAAATTCAAAATCTCGACATGAAGGTGTACGATACCAGCATCAAGATGACCAACAAGATAACAGAAGATGCGCTGGCATCATTTGTGCTAAAGAACGTTCGCGTCTAGATTGCAAATAGCAGCTATCATTCCAGTCAAGACATTCTCAAAGGCAAAAAGCCGACTTGGGTTATCTCAGGAAAAAACAGAACAACTCTGCAAGATAATGCTAGTAAAATTCAATCTGGCAAAAAGTGTCTCTAGGACAAAACC
>BMAH01000058.1 GCA_014132615.1 Gammaproteobacteria bacterium | reverse complement strand
CATCCAGTTCAGCGAGGGATTTTTTAAAAATAATTGCTTGCAATGTATATATACCTAATCCTATTACTGTAAAGCCTAATAACTTTTCTACACTGCCCAATCCCGCCCAATAAACACCTGCGCTACAAACATAAAATCCTAAAAACGCAATAAGAGTGCAAAAGCGTAAACGGAACGGCCGGGGGTATTCAGGTATTTGCTTGCGTAAGCAAATTAGGCAAACGGGTCCGACTGCGTAGCTGATCATTAAAACAGCCACTAAAAAAGCAGACATAGCTTGCCAGCCATGTAAAAGGAAAAACATGCCAGCAGCTAATAAAAAATTTATGAGTAAACTTACCCATGGCACTTGGTAACGATTGTATGTTGAAAATTGTTTTGGTATATCACCCATCACACTCATGCTTGCTAACATTCTAGCTGCCGTTGTTGAATAGACTAGTCCTGTTGAGTATGGTGAAATAAAGGCATCTGTATAGAGTAAAAAGCTCAAGCCAATTAAGCCTGCTAATAATGCTAAAGCAGCGAACGGTCCTGCATCGCCAGGGAAGGATAAATGCGACCAACCATGTAAAACATCTACTGAACGCATGCTTCCTATAAACGTCCATTGAAGCGCTGTATAAAGTAGTGTTGTTAATAGCAAGGAACTAACTAAGACAATAGGAATATACTTTTCAGGGTTTTCAATTTCACTGGCCATGATGACAACTTGCCTAAATCCCAGCAAAGAAAAAAGCACCCCACCGCTAGATATAGCAGCCATGACACCCTGCCATCCATTTGGCATGAAGCCGCCGTAAGAAGTAAAGTTATGCGCTTGATAACTGGTTCCTAGCAACAAAATAATAGTAAGAGTGGGAATAATTAGCTTCCAAATAGTAAAGCCTGCATTAATGCGAGCAAATAAACGAATGCCAAAGTAATTCAATAACACAAAGCTTACTAGCAAGATTAACGCTAGCGCGTAACCTTGTAAGCTACAATCATAATGGTTGCCATGCGTGATAATAAGACTAGGTGCGTAATTACTAGCATATTGAACTAACCCTTGCGTTTCTATCATAGGGATGGTCGCAAGTGAAACCCAGGCTAATCCACTTAACATGGCGCTGGTTAAACGACCGTGTGTATAGAGAGGCAAACGAGCTAAAGAATCTGGTTGTGGAAACATAGTTGTAACTTCAGCATAAGCCAAAGCCACAAAGAGTAAACAAAACCCTGCTAATGGCCAAGCAAGAACAGCAGCAGGTCCAGCAAATTGTGCTGAATATAAAGAGCCAAAAAGCCACCCCGAACCAATCATGCTAGTAAATGAAATCCACAATAAGCTCCATGCATTTAGCTTTTTCTTATTTATCATCCAAGAAATCTCACTGCAATTTACGATAAGTCCTTATGATTGAAATTATCTTATAATTACTAAGAATGCTATAGCTTGATAGGTAATTTATAATCAATAAAATGAAATTAAGGAAACTTTAATTAGCATAAAAAATTAAATATTTCGCTTGGATTGCTGCCTCGGATTTTTTAGCGGATAAGTAATCTTTATTGGACGTTTACTTCGGTCTATTTTGGCAAAAGTAGTTAATGCATGTTTGCGCTTATTAGTTTTACTAAAAATATCAAACACTCGTACATGTCGAATAACTTTTGCATGACAAATGAGCGAGCGATGACAGCACCAAGGCACTGCTTCTGCGCACATTAGTTGCCTGTCTCATGCCAATTCGATATGATACTTTTTTTGTACATTCATAAATTTTATGCCTAAATTCAGCAAAATCTCCCAATTAAACAAAGCAATTAAAGCATGCACAGCATGTCATGCTGTGTTGCCTTTTGCTCCACAGCCTATACTGCAAATAAATGAGAGGGCAAAAATCTTGATAGTAGGCCAAGCGCCTAGTTTGACTGTCCATCAAACAAAAACGCTGTGGAATGATGCAAGTGGCAAGCGATTGGTTAATTGGCTTGGTATCAGTTTTGAGACGCTTTATAATCCACACCACGTTGCGATTATGCCTATGGGATTTTGTTATCCTGGCAGAGCTGCATCAGGTGATCTGCCGCCGCGTAAGGAGTGTGCTGCTTTATGGCATAATCCTATTTTAAAATTATTAACTAACGTCGAATTAACTATTCTAGTTGGCAGTTATGCACAAGCTTATTTCCTGGGTAAAACTAAAAAAAGCAGTTTAACCGAAACGGTACGCAATTGGCCTGACTATGCGCCACGCTATTTTCCTCTTCCACACCCTTCACCATTAAATAATATTTGGCTGCGCAAAAACCCATGGTTTAATGATGATATTATTCCTTGTTTGCAGAAGACTGTTAAAGACGTGCTTTACAATTCTACAGGGAAACGTTACTAGGTAACGTTTCCCCATAAAAATAACTAAAGGTTTACTTTGCTGATTTTAATGCATTTAACTCTGCTTTTAATTGTTTAATTTTAGCTATGCGGCATGCCTTAACGTCGCTTGCATTAACTTTCACATCTGCCACTGATTTACCTAATACCGTTGGTTTCATGCAATCATTCCAGAATTGCTTTCCATCTGCTCCATCACGCGCATAGCCTGCATCTAAACATGCTTTAACGATAGGTGCACAAGGCTTTTCAGGTGAATTCATGTCATCGTCAGCAAAAGCAGGCTGCATAATTAACATAGCGGCTAATAAGATAAGCGGGCGTTTCATAGACATTAACATCTCCTTTAGGTAAATTTCCCAACTCTTTATCCTTATTTTATCCCGCCTAAAAGTCAAGGCTATCCAACTTGAGACCAATGACGACAATAATTTTTTCCTTTCATTTTTGTCTTATCTTTGTTGGGGTATAAGATGGAACGGTTAATATTTGATTTCCAAGCTTAACTTTTTTTGTTTCATTGATGGCGCAATCTATTCTAATTTTTTGCTTAAAGAGCTTAATGGTAGCTGTATGGTTAGTATTAAATTTAAATCCACTTTGCCCTTTATTTTTAGCAAATTTTTCTAATGCTCTGTCTCCTATCATCTCTTTTATATTTTCTAAGGTATATTGATCGACCACTTCCTTACCAGGCGCATTAATAAATAGCGCTGATTTATTTCTACCTTTAATTAAAAAACCTAGATCTGAATCAGATGGAAACACTACATTAGGAGTGTCTTGTTTAACTT
>BMAH01000057.1 GCA_014132615.1 Gammaproteobacteria bacterium | reverse complement strand
GAGTTAAACGATCCTGAAGATCAAGCAGAGCGTTTTAGACAGCAAATGGATGTGAAGGCAGCGGGAGATGAAGAAGCCATGCCTTATGATGAAGATTATATTACAGCATTAGAGCACGGATTGCCGCCTACTGCAGGTGAAGGTATAGGAATAGACAGGCTGGTAATGCTTTTTACTGATTCACCTTCTATACGTGATGTTATTTTATTCCCTCATATGAGACCAAAAGATTAGTTAGTGTTTATGCCGCGCTTATTTAAATACAAGGGATTTTCTTTGTTTGAAATAAGCGTGGTATTAGTTTTAATCGTGCTTGTGTCTCTCATTTCTTACTCTTATCTTCATAAATTATTACAACGCACAAAAGCAAATCCTGTCTTAATTGAATTATCACAAGCTATTAATTTTGCTCGCACACAAGCGAGGATAAGGCATATTCCAATTGCTGTTTGTCAAAGTGATGATAGTCATCATTGCAGTAATAAAAATGGAAATTATTTATTGGTATTCTTCAATGAAAATGAAAATGGTGTGATAAATAACGATGAAGAGTTGCTAGCCAAATTTAAGTTTGAACAAGGCATATTATATTCGAGACTATTTCCTTTTTATCGTCATTTTTTACTATTTTTACCCAGTGGCGTGATGCAAAGTGATAATGCAAGTTTTTGGTATTGTTTTTCGCACACAGAAAAACCAGTATGGGCACTTATTTTAAATCAAGCAGGTCGCTTGCGCATGGTTTATCCTGATGAAGAAGGAAATGTAGTTGATAGTCATGATCAAAAATTCCTTTGCTAACTCCAGCACATTTCTCCTACATGGCCGCTAGCGTGTTTAATTCCTTTTGAATCTAACGTTAGTACACCGCAATCTACATCTTGTTTTTTCTGTTTAGCATTGGGCGTTGCTATTAATAAATATCCGTTATCATTATTTTTTTCTATACTTAAAATGTAACGATGAGTAGATGAAGAAACATGGCAAATTTCAAGTGTCGCCTTTTTATAAGTGTGATGCTCAAAAAAATATTTTTCCATGCATACAGATAAATTTAGCAATGCTATTTTTGCTTCATGACGTTTGCTTTTTGCTAAATAAGGTGAATAGTTACTAATTGCAATCATAGTGAGTAAGCCTATGATAGTTACTGTGATGCTAATTTCGATTAAGCTGAATCCTTTTATAAATTTAGGCATTTTATTCCTTATCAATCAATAGATTATTTAAATATTAAGATTACTTTAAGGTCTAAGGAGGACAATAAAAACATTATTCGTGTTTAATAACAAAAGGAGGGGTTATGCAAGAGCGTAAGGTATTACAAGAAAAATCACTGCAAGAAAAACCTGCTTATCAATATTGCTACGCATTAAAACAATTGTTAGATGATAACAAATTACTTATCAAGAATGAAAATCTTTTTTTCCAAGATGGTTTAAGTGCAGTTCGCACTGCTTATAAAACAGTATATGACAATTTAAAAACTGTTATGGCTATGGTCATGAGCTACGAATCTCAACGGGGAGAATTAGAAATTCCTAAAGGATTATTGGAAAGATTGGAAACCGCAAGATGGGATTTGCAAAAGCTTGAGCAGGAGGTGCAAGGGGTACAGGATGAATTAAATGGCAAGCAAGCTGAATTAGAAGCTAAAAAAAAGGATTTGAACGATCGCATTTTAACATTGCGCCATCAACGGATTAGCCAAGTTGAAATTGAAAGAAGAGAGCGAAACAAAAGTTTTTTACAAATTGAAAATGAAAAGCGGCGCTTAGAAAACATGAGAAATCATTTGCGTAGTGAGATGCAGGCAGAAAGCAAGCAAGAGCACACAGGTGTATTTGCGATAATTCCTAAACGTAAAAGTAAAAAAGCAAAAGCGCAACAGAAAGAAATTTCTGCTATAGACATGAAACTGGTGGAATTGACTAATATTATTGAGGGGTGGAAAAACAAAATTATTGAATCGCACGATAATCCAGAAATACATAAATTAGAAACAGAATTATTAATGGTTGAAAGTGATTTGCAATTTAACAATGAAGCTTATTTAGAAAAAATTATGGAAAAGAGAGTTAAATTAGAAGCAGCTAAGGAAAGATTAAAAAGTGGCTATGCAAAACTTAATTCTCTGAGTGCAAAAAGAAACGCAGCGATTCCTAATCAATTGATGCAGCATTTAAACCAAGTTCAAGAAAATTTTAATGTCTTAGTTCAAGTAATTGAAAATATCAATGACAATAAGAAATTAAATGAACATGTGATGAATAAAGTTAAAACGCTACATACTAATATTATGGATGTAAAAGATAGAACGGATTATTTGTTAAGCCTATTGTGGTCACCTGATGTCGGCGCGATAAGTCAGAAAGATGTGACGCATTCGCCAGCATCCAAAAACGATGTTATATCAGTGCAAGACGATAATAATTTATCTTCTGCATTAGCGGGTACTTTTTTCTTTAAGCAGGGGGCAAGGAGTGAGCCTAGTGCTTCTGTGAGATCGAATGTAATTACTAAAAGTATGGGTAAGTAAAATGATTTTTGTAGTCGTAAATAGGAGTATTTGTTGTCCTTCTACGCGTAGTAATTTGTCATCCTGAACGGAGTGAAGGATCTACTATAATTCAGCAATGCAAAAATTAAGCAGATCCTTCACTCCGTTCAGGATGACAAATACTGCAGGAATGATAAATGCCACGTTCAGCGGGAACCTTGATGTTCGCTCTTATCATGAACGTTCATAATAGTTTTTGCGCGAGTTCTGACAAGCGTTTACCTTGTGCAAAGCAAAGTCGTTGTTCTTCATCGGTGAGTGCAATTTTATTTTCACTGCCAGCAACATGCGTTGCACCGTAGGGTGAACCGCCGCTTTTTGTAGTGCTTAAATCAATTTCTGTATAAGGGATACCGCAAACGACAAAGCCTAAATGTATTAATGGTAACATCATACTGAGTAAAGTAGTTTCTTGGCCGCCATGCATGGAAGTAGTAGAAGTAAATACCGTTGCGGGCTTATTTACGGTGCTTCCTGATAACCACAAACTGCTGGTTTGATCTAAAAAATGTTTAAGTGGCGCTGCCATATTACCAAATCGGGTAGGGCTGCCTAATGCTAAACCAGCGCATTGCTTTAAGTCGTCTAAAGTGACATATAAAGCGCCCTCCTCAGGAATAGGAGGATCAATCGCTTCGGTGGTATAAGAAACAGGCGGTACAGTGCGTATTCTTGCTTCCATACCAGGTACGGATTCAATACCGCGAGCAATGTATTGCGCCATTTGTTTAACA
Source organism: Gammaproteobacteria bacterium (assembly GCA_014132615.1). GTDB lineage: Bacteria > Pseudomonadota > Gammaproteobacteria > DSM-16500 > DSM-16500 > Aquicella. The sequence goes on along the minus strand of BMAH01000057.1, from coordinate 40,122 downwards.
GAGCCGTAACGGCTGTAATAAAGGACAAGAATAGGAGCCATGTTATTTTACCTTATTATTAAACCTTAGTTAAAAACCAATCTAAAAAACCATCAGGTACTATCCGCCTTGCAAATGCAATAGCTTGTGCAGGTGCGCCCACGTAGTAATGTACTTTAGGTCGTTTACTTTCTAATGCATGAATTAATTTTTTAACGACAGCTTGAGGCGATTGAGCCATGTTCCTATCGCTTGCATCTGGCATGAAATAATCTTCTTCCATTTTTGTATAAACAGTTTGATAAGCACCAGATTGTGATGCAGCTATGGAATCTTTGTATTGTTTAAGTGCATTTTGCCTAAGGCGGCTGGTGATAGGGCCAGGGTTAATCAGAGAAACGTGTATATTAGTATCCAATAATTCTTGGCGCAGCGTGCGTGTATAACCCTCTAGAGCAAATTTCGAGGCATTATACGCACCGTAATAAGGTTTAGTAATGACACCTAATATGGAACTATTTTGTATAATTCGCCCATGGCCTTGCTGACGCATAATAGGTAAAACTAGTTTTATTAACTCCATAGGCCCAAAAACATTAGTCTCAAATTGCTTCCTATTCATATCGCGAGTTAAATCTTCTACGGCACCTGCTTGGAGAAAACCGGCATTGTTAAATAGGGCATCCAAGTGGCCGTGCGTGATAGATAAAATTTTATCCAATGCTGTTTGCATGGAGGTTGTATCATTGACGTCCAATAAAACGCCGTTTAGCCCTTGTTCTTGTAAATGTGCTACATCAGCGGCTTTTCTAGCGCTAGCAAATACGTGATAACCTCTTTCTTTCAAAGCCTTAGCAGAGGCTAGACCTATTCCGCTGCTGCAACCGGTGATGAGAATGGATGTTGGCATATGGGTACTCCCTAAGAACGCTTATACTCGCAGATTAAAAGGTTTTTGCAAGGATTCGATTTTTATCTGTACTATCGCTATAAACTCTTATTAAAATACCCTATTTTATCGCCCGTGGACGGATTTTTGAGGTGTGTAATGCCAACTTATGAATATCAATGCAAAGCCTGTGGACACCAATTAGAAGCGTTTCAAAAAATGTCTGAAGCGTCATTAACCCTATGTCCCGCATGCCATCAAGAAGAATTAAGCAGATTAGTTTCTGCGCCCGGTATTCAATTTAAGGGCTCAGGTTGGTATTTAACGGATTACAGTGCTAAAGGTAAGAAACCAACAAATGAAACAACAACTAAGTCAGATACTAAAGAAACTAAAGCTAGCGATAGCGGAACATCGTCCTCTACTTCAGGCAAATCAAATGAGTAGCTTTTTGGTGCGTGTAAGGAAGCATTTTATCTCAGGCTTATTAGTCTGGCTGCCTATTTTAGTGACAGTAATCGTCATTAAATTTATGGTAGATATATTAAGCAAATCGTTATTGCTTTTACCAGCGCGTTTTCAGCCGGATTATATATTGGGCATTCATATTCCTGGTATAGGCGTTATTATCACTTTAGTAGTTATTTTCTTAACAGGATTATTAGCAGCTAATTTTATGGGAAGAAAATTAGTCTCATTAGGCGATGCCATGATGGGCAGAATCCCCGTAGTTAGAACCGTTTATTCAGGTGTAAAACAAGTCACAGAAACATTATTTACACCCGGCGGCCAATCTTTCCGCAAAGTATTACTAGTTGAATATCCTTGCCGCGGCATTTGGAGTATTGCCTTTCAAACGGGTGAAGTAAGTAAAGACATAGAAACCGCCTCTATGGGGGAACCTATGGTAAGTTACTTTATCCCGACTACACCTAATCCCACATCCGGTTTTTTAATGATGGCGCCGCGCAGTCAAGTGGTTGAGTTAGATATGAGTGTAGATCAAGCATTAAAATATGTAATTTCATTGGGAGTGGTGCAACCGATTTACGGAGCCACCAATCATATTCGTCGATAAATAAAATAGAAAGGGTATCTTCATGCGTAGTCATTATTGCGGCGAAGTCACCGCCGATTTGTTAGATAAAGAAGTGAAATTAGCAGGTTGGGTGCATAGACGGCGCGATCATGGCGGTGTCATTTTTATTGATTTACGCGATAGAGAAGGCGTAGTGCAAGTTGTTGTAAATCCTGAACAACAACATGCATTTAAGCAAGCAGAATCTGTGCGCAGTGAATTTGTTGTATTAGTAAAAGGTAAAGTAAGAAGACGTCCAGAAGGTACCGTAAATAAAAATTTACCTACCGGTGAAATTGAAATTGATACACAAGAATTAACTATTTTAAACACATCTGAACCTTTACCATTTCCAATCGATGATCAATATCACGAAGTGGGTGAAGAAACGCGTTTGCGTTATCGCTATTTAGACATTCGTCGTCCAGAGATGTTATCGCGCTTAAAAATGCGTGCACAAATTGCAAGTTACTTGCGTGCCTTTTTAGATAAGCGCGGTTTTATTGATGTGGAAACGCCTTTCTTAACTCGTGCTACCCCAGAAGGTGCACGCGATTATTTAGTACCTAGCCGCACACGCCCAGGTTGTTTTTTTGCATTACCACAATCCCCACAACAATTTAAACAATTGTTAATGATGGCAGGCATTGATCGCTATTATCAAATCGTACGTTGTTTCCGCGATGAAGATTTACGTGCAGATAGACAGCCAGAATTTACCCAGTTAGATATTGAAACGTCATTTTTAACTGAAAAAGAAATTCAAGATATCATGGAAGACATGATACGCGGCATGTTTAAAACATTACTCAATGTCGATTTACCAAACCCAATCGAACGCCTACCTTATTCAGAAGCTATGCGGCGTTTTGGTTCAGATAAACCTGATCTTCGTATTCCTATGGAATTAATTGACGTCGGTGATTTGTTGCGCGATGTGGATTTCAAAGTATTTGCAGAACCTGCTAAAGATGAAAACGGTCGTGTTGCTGCATTATGTGTACCAGGTGGTGCATCACTTAGCCGTAAAGAAATTGACGATTACACCCATTACATCAGTGTATTTGGTGCGCGTGGTCTTGCTTACATCAAGGTGAATGCAGAAAGTAAAGACGGCCTTCAATCACCTATTTTAAAATTCTTACCAGATGAAGCTATTAACGGTATTTTAGAAAGAACAAAAGCAAAAGTTGGTGATATTATTTTCTTTGGTGCTGATAAAACGTCCGTAGTCAATGACTCTTTAGGTGCGTTAAGACTTAAAGTTGCCCAAGACCTTAATTTAATTGAAGCTGGTTGGCGCATATTGTGGGTAGTAGACTTTCCTATGTTTGAACAAGGTGAAGGTCGTTTATCTGCTTGCCACCATCCGTTTACTTCACCAAAGGCGGAGACGGTTGAAGAGTTAATGCAAGATCCTAAGCGCGCATTAGCAAAAGCTTACGACATGGTATTAAACGGTAGTGAAATAGGTGGTGGGTCAGTTCGTATTAATTCATCCGAAATGCAAAAAGCCGTATTTCGTATTTTAAATATCACGGATGAAGTGGCAGAAGAAAAGTTCGGTCATTTATTAACAGCTATGCGTTTAGGCTGTCCGCCGCATGGTGGTATTGCATTTGGTTTAGATAGGCTGGTGATGCTCATGACGGGTGCGACATCGATTCGTGATGTCATTGCATTCCCTAAAACACAGACTGCAACGGATCCATTAATGGATGCACCCTCTACCGTCGAACCGGAACAATTAATTGATTTAAGTATTCGTGTTGTTAAAACTAAAGAATAGTTGAGGACGTCATGGCAGGCCATAGTAAATGGGCGAATATTAAGCGCCACAAAGCAAAAGTTGATGCAAAACGCGGTAAATTATATACCAAGTTAATACGCGAGCTTACCGTGTCTGCTAAGATGGGCGGCGGTGATGCAAACTCCAATCCGCGTTTACGTGCAGCCTTAGATAAAGCACAAGAAGCGAATATGACTAAAGACGTCATTGAGCGTGCTATCAAACGCGGTGCAGGTGGTATGGAAGGCGAGAATTTAGAAGAAATTCGTTACGAAGGTTATGGCCCAGGCGGCACGGCCTTAATGGTAGATTGCATGACTAATAATCGTAACCGGACGGTGGGTGAAGTAAGGCATGCTTTCACCAAGCACGGTGGTAATTTAGGCACTGACGGTTCTGTTGCTTACCTTTTCACAAAACAAGGTCAAATTACATTTGCCCCGGGTATTGATGAAGAAAGATTAATGGAACATGCATTAGAAGCAGGGGCAGATGATATTATTATTAACGATGATAATAGTGTCGATGTTATTACTACGCCCGATAACTTTTTATCAATTAAACAACATCTCACTCAAGCTGGCTTTCATCCCGCTGAAGCCGATGTATTAATGCGCGCAGCAACTAATGTTAGTATCAGTGATAAAGATACAGCAGAAAAAGTAGTGAATTTGATTGATATGTTAGAAGATTTAGACGACGTACAATCTGTTTACTCAAATGCAGATATTGCTGAAGCAATTTTAGAAGAATTAACATAGTAGCTATAGTGGGAGCACTGTCGTCTATTATGTCATTCTAAGCGAACGTGTCATCCATCATTGTCATCCTGAGCACAGCGAAGGATCTGTTTTATTTTCACTAGCGAGGAGAGCAGATCCTTCGCTGTGCTCAGGATGACAATGATGGATCATAACAAGGTGCTTCTATCTTCCATCACAGTTACCATCAGGAGTTATAAATGACAGTGATCATAGGAATAGATCCAGGGTCACAACGCACGGGTTACGGAGTGATACGTCTTGAAGGTAATAGGCATATTCATCTCACTAGTGGTCACTTAAATGTAACAGCCTATCCTGCTTGCGAACGCTTACGCCATATCTATTTGGGGTTACAAAAAGTCATAGAAACGTTTCAACCGCATGAAGCCGCGATTGAACAAGTCTTTATGAATGAAAATCCAAATTCCGCTTTAAAATTAGGTCAAGCACGTGGTGCAGCGATTGTTGCTTTATCAATGCCGATTGCAGAATATTCTGCTCGCCAAGTAAAAAAATCAGTAGTAGGGCATGGTGCTGCGAATAAAGAGCAAGTGCAATTTATGGTTAAACGTTTGCTTAATTTGTCGGAAAAATTACAGGCCGATGCCGCAGATGCATTAGCTGTTGCACTTTGTCATGCGCATGCTAGAAATTTAAAAAGATTAGGTCTAGATTTTTAAATATAAAAATTTGCTCATTCTATAAAAATCCTTATCTAAAAGATCATTTCACTATATTATTAATACCAATAAACAGCCAAAGGGTGTTTCCTATGATTGGCCAATTACGCGGCATTTTGCTTGAAAAACAACCTCCCCAGCTTCTCATAGACGTTCATGGAATCGGTTATGAAGTAGATGCGCCATTAGGTACTTTTTTCCAGTTACCGGAAGTGGGTCAGGAGATTAAATTATTTACACATTTTGTAGTGAGAGAAGATGCGCATGCTTTATATGGGTTTTGTTCACGGGAAGAGCGGCAATTATTTCGCACTTTGCTAAAGGTAAATGGGGTAGGGCCTAAATTAGCATTGACCATTCTATCAAGCAGTGCGCCTCAGGAGTTTGTGCGTTGTGTGTTAAGTAATGATACAGCTAGTTTAGTAAAAGTACCTGGCATAGGTAAAAAAACAGCGGAAAGATTAATTATAGAAATGCGTGATAGATTAGCAGAATGGCAAATACCTGGAGAAGGCGCTAGCTTAGCAACATCTACGACGTCGAGTCGTCATCTTATTCTACAAGATGCAATCGCTGCTTTAGTGACCTTAGGCTATAAGCAACAAGAAGCAAATCGCACAGTGACTAGGATTGATGATGGTAATGCTGCGAGTGAAGAATTAATTCGTCGTGCATTACGCGAGATGATGTAATGAAGTAGCCGCGAGGGGAGCTAACGTGTCATCCGAATAATTGTTATTCTGAGCGTCTGTCATCCTGAGTATTTGTCATCCTGAGCGTAGCGAAGGATCTAATTAAATTTTCTAATTAGATCCTTCGCTACGCTCAGGATGACAAGTTGCTCAGGGAGAAGTTACTCATGAATAAGTACTCGGGATGACACGTTAGCTCCTATCACGGCACACAGAGGATAAACGAATGGAAATAGATAGAATCATTACCCCCGAACAACGAGAAAATGATACCGTTGATAGAGCATTGCGTCCTAAAAGTTTGCAAGATTATGTCGGCCAATCCTCTGTTAGAGATCAAATGGATATTTTTATCAAAGCTGCCAAAGCCCGTGGTGATGCGCTTGATCATGTATTAATCTTTGGGCCGCCTGGTTTAGGTAAAACTACTTTAGCCAATATTATTGCTAATGAATTAGGCGTAAGTTTAAAGCAAACCTCAGGCCCTGTGCTTGAGCGAGCAGGGGATGTCGCTGCTTTATTAACCAATTTGCAAGCAGGCGATGTGTTATTTATTGATGAAATCCATAGATTAAGTCCCGTGGTGGAAGAGGTGTTATATCCTGCCATGGAAGATTATCAAATCGATATCATGATAGGTGAAGGGCCAGCAGCTCGCTCCATTAAACTTGATATACCCCCTTTTACCTTAGTAGGTGCAACAACGCGTGCCGGTTTATTAACTTCTCCGCTACGTGATAGATTTGGTATTGTTGCCCGATTAGAGTTTTATCAAATAGCAGATCTTGCTCATATTGTCATGCGTTCTGCCGCTATTTTAAATGTAAATATCGATGTTAGAGGCGGTGAAGAAATCGCTAGGCGCTCACGCGGCACACCGCGTATTGCTAATCGCTTACTAAGACGCGTGCGTGATTATGCAGAAGTAAAAGCAGGTGGCAAAGTTACTCAAGAAGTCGTCAATCAAGCCCTGAATTTTTTAAATGTTGATAGCCAAGGCTTTGATGTCATGGATCAAAAGTTGCTATTAGCTTTAATGGAAAAGTTTAATGGCGGTCCAGTGGGGTTAGAAAGTTTAGCGGCCTTTATTAATGAGGAAAAAGGGACCATAGAAGACGTCATAGAGCCTTTCCTCATACAACAAGGTTTTATGCTGCGTACTCCGCGCGGTCGTATTGCTACCCATCATGCCTATCATCATTTTGGGTTAAAAGTGCCCGAAAAAGTTACTTCACCTAATACCAGTTTATTTGAAGGTGTGGAATCTTAATGAACTTATTTACCTATACTTTACGTGTACACGTCGAAGATACCGATTTTGCAGGGGTTGTTTATCACAGTAATTACCTCAACTTCATGGAAAGAGCCAGATCTGAATGGTTTGCTTTGCTAGGCTTTGGCATAGAAGAACAACGCAAAGAGGGTATTTATTTTCCCCTACGTTATGCCAATATAGAGTTCTTAAAGCCAGCCTATCTACACCAGACAATAGAAGTAGTAACCACTATCAAATCGATAGGCAAGGCCAGTATTATTTTTGATCAGCATTTGCGAGATGCCAGCTCTAACGATAAGATATTATGCAAAGCAGAAATTAAGCTTGCTTGTGTGGATAAAACTTTTAGGCCAAGAGCACTGCCAGATGTGCCTATTATTGCAACGATTCGGAGATCACTAACGTGAATTATGATGCCAGTTTATTGAATTATTTTTTAAATGCGAGCTTAGTCGTAAAATGTGTCATGATCATTTTAGCTAGCGCCTCCGTCTTTTCTTGGGCTTATATTTTGCAACGTAAATTTTATTTACAAGACATTTGGAAGGCTGATAAAAAATTCGAAAAAATATTTTGGTCAGGTGAAGACTTATCCCGCCTTTATTCAGAAGGCAGGCATAGAGATGAAATAGAAGGCGTAGAAGCCATTTTTCATGCTGGGTTTAAAGAGTTTTTACGTTTTCGTCGTCAAGCTGGCGCCACATTAGAATTAGTGATGGAAAATACGCAACGTGCTATGCGTGTTGCACAAATGCGTGAACAAGATAAATTAGAAACCCATTTATCCTTCTTAGCTATTGTTGGATCAACCAGTCCCTACGTCGGACTTTTTGGTACTGTTTGGGGTATTATGCAAGCTTTTCGTGCATTAGCGAATGTTCAGCAAGCAACCATTTCCATGGTAGCACCAGGCATTGCTGAAGCGTTAATTGCAACTGCCTTAGGGTTATTTGCTGCTATTCCTGCTGTTATTGCTTATAACCGTTATACCAATGATATTGGCCGTTTAATGAATCGTTTTGATGCTTTTCAAGAAGAGTTAACGAATATTTTAATTCGCCAATCTCAACATAATCCTGCGCCTGCTGCGCAATTACAGACGGTAGAATAATCATGGCCCACATGCATCAACCTGGTTCACGTCGTCCTATCGCAGACATTAATGTTGTTCCTTTTATTGATGTCATGTTGGTCTTATTAGTGATTTTTATGATTACTACCCCTTTGCTAACGCAAGGGGTAAAAGTGGATTTACCTAAAACAGAAGCAAAAGCAATATCTGATCAACAAAAAGAGCCATTAGTAGTGACAGTTGATCAAGCAGGTAATTTCTATTTTAATTTGGCAGATAAACCTAGTCAGCCTATCACTGCGCGTACCTTAAGTCATTTAGTGCAACAACAATTAGCAGGGCCTTCTCCTTCTGAAAGACCCGTGTTAGTACGTGGTGATAAAAATGCGAATTACGGAAAAGTAATGGAAGCGATGGCTTTATTGCAGCAAGCTGGAGCAAAAAGTGTAGGATTAATTACGCAACCCGCAGCGGTTGATAACACTGGAGTTACCCAAAAAAGTTGAGGTAATCAATTGCAGGCGATGAAAAAAAAATATATTTTCCTTTCTCTCTTTTTTCACGCGCTGATTTTAATCGTGTTGGTGCTGAGCGTGGAATTCTCTGCACCTATGGTTGTAGTAGAAAATACGAATAAGAATGATGTGATTAGTGCTGTCATTCTGGGTGATACGACCAAAAGTAAAATCATTCCTCAAAAAATAGCTTCCCCTCCGCCTCCGGTTGAAAAACCAACAGAAAAACCCGTGGAAAAACCTAAAGTTGAAGCAGCAAAACCAGAACCTAAAGAAGATGTCATTGCGCTTAATGACATGAAAAAGAAATTAGCCAAAGAAAAAGTGCTAGCAGAGAAAAAGCGCCAAGAATTATTAGCAAAAGAATTATTGTCAGATTTGAAAAAACAAGCGGATACAAAAAAGAAAATTAAACAAGAGAAATTAAAAAAAGATTTTGCTAAATCATTAAAAGAACAAGCTGAGAAGTCGTTACGTCAGCAAATGTTAGATGAAGATATTAAATTAAAAGGCAAGCAATTACGTGAAGCGCAAGGCGTGGTTAATAAGTATCAAGCCTTAATCATACAAGCCATTAGTGAACATTGGCTAGTGCCCCCGCAAGCGAATAAAAAATTGTATTGCTTATTGATGATACGTCTTAGCCCAGGCGGCATGGTGCTAGATGTTCAAGTTACAAAAAGTAGTGGTGATCCCGCTCTAGATAGCTCAGCGCGCGCAGCTGTACTGAAAGCATCACCATTACCCGTGCCCAAGGGAGAGGGCTTTGAGCCATTTAGACAATTCGTATTAAAGGTAAAACCGGAAAACGTAGTTGGAAACGGCATAGGGTAATGCGTTAAATAACAGGAGATTATAATGACGGGATTACTATTTTTTATAAGTGTTATTACGGTAATCGTAATGGCACTTATTTACGATTTTATTAGAAATGCAAGAAAAATTGCCTCGCTAGAAAAATCAGTACGCTTAGTCAAAGCAGAATTAAAAAAAGAAAATGCGGCAGGCGAACGATTGCAGCAAGAATTAGCAGAAACAGGATTAAAGCTGCAACGTACCATGTCTGATCCTGTTACTGAATTACTCGGTTGGCAATTGTTTGAAGATAGATTGCATCAAAGTATTAAAGAATGTGAACGTTATCAACTTACTTTAGGTCTGATGTTTGTTGATATCGATGACTTTAAAGTGATTAATGATGCATTAAGCTATGAAATTGGCGATATGTTATTAGCAGAAGTAGGAAGACGCTTGCAATCTTGCATAAGACAAGTAGATAGCATAAGCCGATTTAGCAAAGATACGTTTGCTGTATCCCTTACTCAATTAAATAAACCTGAAGCAGCGGCTGTCGTTGCTCAGCGTATGTTGCAAACTTTAACTCAACCTTTTTTAATCAAGGATCAAGAGTTATTTATTACTGCTTGCATAGGCATTGCAGTTTATCCTGCTGATGGGTTAGATACTTCAACTTTATTGCGTAATGCAGATCATGCGCTGCATTTAGCTAAAGAAAAAGGCCATCATCTTTATCAATTTTATCAAGAACGCTTGCATGCAGAAAGTCAGCGTGAATTAGCATTAAACACACACATTGGCCGCGATACTATCTTTAATGAATTTGTTTTATATTACCAACCTATTGTGAATGTAGTGACGCAAGAAATTATTGGCATGGATGCATTATTGTATTGGCAACATCCTGATCTAGGTTTAATTAAGCCGCAAGAATTATTTACTTTAGCTAGCCGTCAACGCAGGATGAATGCCATTACCGAGTGGTGGTTAAAAAAGGCTTGCGAACATTATCTCACTTGGCAATTACGCGGATTTAAACCCACCTTATTAGCCGTACCTCTTTGTCTCAAACAATTAGAAAATACCAATTTTATTTATCGTATTTCGCAGGTGTTGCAAGAATTAAATTTTAATAGTGCTAATTTATTATTAGAAATTAAAAGTGAAAAGAATGAATTAAGTAAAGACGTGTTAGAGAAAGCGTTTAACATGCTTGAATATTTGCGTATGAATATTGCTTTAAGTGATTTTGGTACTAATAATATTTCGCTGACTTACTTAAAAGATTTCTCTATTCAATATATTAAATTAGATGCGACTTTAATTTCTGATGTAGAAACCAATCCGCGAACTATTACCTTGTTAAAATCCATTATCACTTTTGCTAAAGACGTTGGCATTGAATTGATAGTGCAAGGTGTGCAAAAAGAAGGTCAACTAACTAAGCTTAAAGAAATTGGATGCACACTGATGCAAGGGGATGCCTTAAGTCCTGCGTTAACTCAGCAAGAGGTAGCTGAAAAGCTAGTGCTTTTAACGCAATAGATAGCATAATTCATGGTCTATTTTTAAAAGATATGGTATAAATTTCTCACAATATGACAATGCGGAGAGCGCATTATGCGTAAATTAATTAGTCTTATTTTTTTGATTGCCACACTTATTCTTCCTTATTCAGCTCAAGCAATATTAAACATGGAGTTAACCCAAGGTGTAGCAGGCGCTATTCCTATTGCTGTTGTCCCATTTTCAGGATCTGACGGATTACCTCAAGATGTGTCAGGCGTGATTTCCCAAGATTTGCAAAATAGTGGTCGTTTTAAAGTCTACGGTCGCAACGCTTTAAATGAATTTCCCAATTCCGCGAGCGCCGTTTCTTCTGAATACTTTAAACACTTAGGCACAGATAATGTCGTCGTCGGTAAAATTACACCCGTGGGTGACGATAAATATAAAATTAATTTTGAATTGGTGAATTTATACGAGAGTAAAGGCAGCCAAGTTTTAAATCGTAGTTATACCGTTTCCGGTAAAGAATTACGCAGCGCTGCTCATCATATTAGCGATTTAGTCTATGAAGAAATTACAGGGATACGAGGCGTCTTTTCTACAAAGATTGCTTACGTAGTAGTACAGCGTCCTGCTCAGGGTCAAGCCAGATACATTTTGGAAGTTTCTGACCAAGATGGATACAATCCACGTCCTCTGTTAAATTCACCAGAACCCATTATGTCACCCGATTGGTCGCCAAACGGTAAACAAATCGCCTACGTTTCATTTGAAAACCGTAAAGCCAGCATTTACATCCAAGACGTAGCTTCAGGCGGTAGACGCTTATTAAGCGAATTTCCAGGCATTAATGGCGCGCCTGCTTGGTCACCGGATGGTAGAAAGTTAGCCTTGGTTTTATCAAAATCGGGTTCACCTAATATTTACGTGATGGATATTGCTTCAAAACAATTAACCCAACTCACTAACGATTATTACATTAATACGGAACCTTCTTGGTCACCTGATGGTAAATCACTACTTTTCACCTCCACTCGCGGTGGTGGTCCACAAATTTATCAAGTTAATTTGGGTTCCAATGCTGTAAATCGTATTTCATTTGACGGTGATTATAACGCTAGAGCCTCTTACACTAGTGACGGCAGACACGTTGCTATGATACACAAAGCATCAGGCGTCTACAGTATTGCGATTTTAGATTTAGATAACGGCACAACTAAAGTGCTATCTGGTAAAGCGCTTGATAGCGCTTCGCCCAGCATAGCGCCAAACAATAGCATGATTTTATACGATACCTTTGCGGGTAATCGTAATGTATTAGCCATGGTTTCTGCAGACGGTAGTGTGCAAGTGCGTTTACCCGCACGTAATGGCGAAGCCCAAGATCCTGCATGGTCACCCTTCTTAGGGTAAGTGCCACCTTGCTAACGCATAATTTCGGGGTATACTTTTTTATTAATTTATTCAAATTTAGGTAAGCATAATCAGGGGGAGACATGAAATTAACTAAGTGGATTAAAATTCTTGTAGTCAGTGCGAGCTTAATTGGTTTAGCTGCTTGTTCTGCACATAAATCACGTGCAGGCGATGATTCTGCGGTGAGCGATGCTAATGCTGCCTATAACAGTGATGCACAATCTTCAGGATTAGGTGAAGAATCGGGTTTTGGTGATCAAGCGAGTAGTCGTGGTCAATTGCTCTCTAAACGCGTTTACTATTTCGATTACGATAGCAATGTCGTGCATAGCGACGATAGACCTGCCATTGATGCCAATGCGAATTATTTAAGTGCCCATCCTAATGCAAAGGTCATGTTAGAAGGTCACACTGACCCTCGCGGCAGCCGTGAATACAATATTGGTTTAGGTGAACGCCGTGCAAGAGCAGTGGCTGATATGTTAACTGCAAAAGGCGTCAACCCAAGTCAAATTCGTATCGTAAGCTATGGTGCAGAAAAATTAGCGGCACCTGGTCATAGCGAATCTGACTATCAATTAGATCGTCGTGTTGTCCTTGTTTACTTACAACGATAATCACTTATGCATACTCTCATACGATCAGTGTGTGGTATTGGTATAGCGGTGCTACTAGGCGCCGCTTCCACCTCTTATGCAGAATCTGCACCCGTTTACGATGCAGATAATATGCAACAACAATTTGAAGCTGAACCTTCTTATCAAGACCTACCGCCTCCACCACCCCCAGGTCAAGAAGGTGCTTATGTGCCAAATCACCCTGCTGCAGCAGGCGGTGTCGATCAGCGTTTGCGCCGCATGGAACAGCAAATTAACAATATGCAAAACGGTGATACGTCTCCTCGTATCGATTCTTTGCAGCAACAAGTGCAAAGTTTGAGGGGTCAGGTAGAGCAATTGACTCACCAATTACAGCAATTGCAAGAACAAGTAAAAACTCAATACGCAGATATCGATAAGCGGTTATCGCAAACTGGCGCTGCTAAACCTGTTGCACCTGCAGCTGCGGTTAGCAATACGCCACCAAATGCAGACAGTGCTGTCAAATCTGCAAGCAAACCTGCAAAAACCCCAGCACCCAATGCACCTCAGCAAACAGCTGATGCTGCGACCTCTGCTGACCAACCCAACGTGGCTGAAGAACAGCAAATTTATCAAACTGCCTATAATTTAATTAAAGCCAAACGTTACGACGATGCGGTCAATACATTACAAGGCATGTTAAAGAAATACCCTTCCGGTCAATTTGCCTCAAACGCGCATTATTGGTTAGGTGAGCTATACGGCCTTATGGGTAAAAACGATCAAGCCCTCACGGAATTTAACACCGTGCTAAGGTCTTATCCTGACAGCCCAAGAGTCTCAGATGCACAGCTAAAAGTAGGCTTAATTTTTGCAGCACAATCTAAATGGACTGATGCAAAAGCGGCTTTCAAGAAGGTGATTAACCGCTACCCAGGCAGTGCTTCTGCAAGAGTTGCGACTGAGCATTTGAAAGAAATTAAATCTGCGGGTAACTAGTTTACGTTAATTGCTTTTTGCTCTAGCTCCCTCTCCCACCCACTGAGATGAGAAAGGCTCAAACAGTGAGTATGGGAGAGGGTTGGGGTGAGGGCAGGCATAGTACTAGTAAGACGGTAAAAAAGAAAATCGAAGTTCCCCCTCATCCTAACCTTCTCCCACAACAAATAGCGGTGATCTTTTTGCATTCTGCGGGTGGAAGAAGGGACAAAAGCAAGATAGGTTTGAATTTATTCAATGTTTTTGCTCTATACGGAGGGAATATTTACCCCCACCTCAAAATCTATGCTATATTGCCCAGCTAATTTAGATGCTGTCCAAAAATAAACCTATAAGAGTAAATCGTGTCCACTTTACGCATCACAGAAATATTTTTCTCCCTACAAGGCGAAACCCGTACGACAGGTTTACCTACCGTTTTCATACGCCTAACAGGCTGCCCCCTACGCTGCCAATATTGCGATACGGCTTACGCCTTCCAAGGCGGCGATCGCTATAGCATCGAAGCTATATTGGCTGAAGTCGCAAAATATAAAACCCGTTACGTTACCGTTTCGGGGGGTGAACCTTTAGCCCAAAAAGCCTGCTTAACCTTGCTAACCCAACTCTGTGATTTAGGCTACGAAGTGTCACTCGAAACCAGCGGCGCATTGGATACAAAAGAAGTAGATAAACGCGTCATTAAAGTAGTCGATGTAAAAACCCCCGCATCAGGCGAAGTAGAAAAAAACTACTGGCCTAACTTACAAAACTTACTCCCCCACGACCAAGTTAAATTCGTTATTTGCAACGAAGCAGATTACCAATGGTCAAAAGAAATTTTGAAGCAATACAACTTAACAGAAATTTGCGAAGTCCTTTTTTCTCCTAGTTATCAACAAATCAAAGCAGGTGAGTTAGCTGATTGGATTTTGCAAGATCAATTGTCCGTACGCATGCAAATTCAATTGCATAAATATTTATGGGGCGAAGTGCCTGGTAAGTGATTTTTGCTGATTGCATTTTTTTCTAGGATGTATTTGTTTAATCCTTTAATATTTTATGGCTCATGTGGTCAATAATAATAAGGCGGCCTTAAGCCGCCTCCTTCACACTATTAGTTATGTGTATGTCTGGGAATGGATTGCTCAGGCTCTATAAATTCTTTTTTATATTTAGTTAAGCATTCTTCTAAAATACTATGAGTTGGTAATAGAGAGTGGAATTTCCAATGTTTATGTTCTAACTGCTTATTTTTAGCTAGCGTAGAATCAATTTCTCTTTTAAGCGCATTTTTAAAAACTACACTATCCATTTCTTTATAGTTATTGAAATTATAAAATATATCCTCAATGTAGGTTCTAAGATACTTAACCATAGCAGAAGCCTCATCAATTTTTTCTTGAGTTAAGGTCTTATTATCCATTCTAAATAACCACAATTTAGTTTTTCTGGATTCACGACTCTTGATGTAGCGATTTAAATCATTAATTAAACTATCTGCAATGCTAACAAGTTGAATAAGCTCATCTCGATTTTTAATTTTCGCTTCCATGGTTTGTTGTAATCCTTTATTGGGAATAACGACAGAACCAAATGTGCAATCATCGCCAAAACGCATGTGAGGTTTTTCTTTTGCGATTTCACATCTAGCTTCATAATCAGTTTGTATGCTGGACAAGGCAGTTTCAAACAAAGTGGTATCAGATCGGCCGCCATCAACGTGTAATTTGAATTTTTTCACATTAATGTTAGCTGTATCTTCAGGTTCTTGCACTAACAACCCTGGTTCATTACCTCTTTGCTTAAAAAGATAGGTATAACCAAAAATTTCATCGCCACTTTGTATTTGAGTGTGAAATAAACTATTGCGGGCAATCACTGCATCAATTTCTTGATCAGAATGATTATCAAACCCGTCTTTAAATCCATTCACTTCGGTGGTATCTGCTAATTGTTCAATCTCACCGGTGGTACGACGTAATACAATACCCGTATCGCCAATGCCAAAGCCACTACAGTGAAGCTGATTATCTTTTTCGTAAGTCATGGCTATAGACATAGTAAATTCGGCATCTCTTGCTTGCACTTTTCTCAATTCATAAATGGTTTTTATCAGATGCTGGGTTATCTCATCAGGATTGTTACTTTCAGCTAGATCTCTAGCATATTGATCCATTAAAGGGGTGACATGATTATCAATAAATTTAAATATTTTTGTTGTTTCTCCACCAAAAAAACCATCAACTACGATTTGGAAAGGCAAACCTTGCTGGGTATAGCCTATAATTAATTTGTCATCTGATGATTTAGGCTTTTCAATTTTTTCACCATCTTTATAATCACCAAATACACTTTTGCTAAAAACTTGACTGTTATTTTGGTCAAACTCGTTAGGTTCAGGTCGTATGATACGTTTAGCTGGCGTACCGCAAACAGATTGTGTAATGACTGTCGCTTTGCTAAAAGGGTTGTGAGCGGGAGTCGGCAATTCATTTTGATGTGTTGTTAAATCTTCAAAACGATGCTCTAAATCGCTAATCGCTCTACGTTCATATTCCATAAATATAATACGTCTATAGATGGCTTGCATAGCAGCAGGATTTGATTCTATCAATACTGAATAATCTTGGTCTTTTAAATAAGTTGATAAAGAGAGCTTATCAGGCTGGCTTCCACTAGAGCTAGGCTCATCATCTGCTTTTTCTTTACCTTTCGAATTAGTTTCATCTTCGATATGCGATACATGCAATTTTTGGAAATCTGCTTTGATATCTTCAATAGATTCAGCATAATTTTCGCGTAATTCTTTAATGATTTGGTCTAAATTCTCAATAGATAATTGTTTTAAGTTTCTTAGGCGAGTGATATTGTGATTGGAAGAAAAGTTCCCATCAGTAGCATGAGGATAATAATTTAATAATTTTTGATAATCTTCATGTTGCTTCATCTCCTCATCGAATTGGGTTTGATAGGTTCCACGTTCATGCACATCTAATGTTGCAAATTTTTCTTCGTATCTTTTAATGGCTGCTCGTAAATAATCAATTAATGCATCGTTATTTAATAAATGAGAGAAATTAAAATCAAGATTTATTCGGCCAATATCTGCTTGTAATTGCTGGTGAGCTTTTACTTGATGACTAACAAGATAATCATGTGTTGCTTGATATTGATCAAAGCCTAGTTCGATATTAAGCGAGGCTAAATCTTGATCATTAAATTCTACATCCAAAATCGGATGGTTATCATCGTATCCCTTAAATTGTTTAAATAAAATTCCATGTTTATTTTTGTGTTCTTTTCCCGGGGTTTCGGAAGTGAAAGAAAAAGGAGTAGGAAAGCCTGCAGGACCTACAATTTTTCTATCACCTGGTACATCATGATGGGAGAGGGGGATATTAGCTTTTCTGAGTTCAGCCCAAAGGGTTAAAAGCATTTGCTTGTAATCTTTAGCACTGATGTCTAACTCTTTACATTGTTTGGAATTAGGTAAATAGATACAAACTTCCTTTCCCCGTTGATCTCTATCTAATCCAAAAGGACTTATAGTGCCATCTAATTCTTGATCGGCTTCTTGAGAGCTGCTGCAGGTTAATATTTTTGCATCAACGAAAAGATCATCAGTAACTTTTTTTATAATTTCTTCTAAAACTTGAATTTGATTGGCTTGGTTATTGGCAAAAATGGCCTCTTGTTTAATAGATATACGTACTTGCCAACCATGTGAAGAATCAATCCGTGCATCGCTTAAGTTGCAAACTATATCTTTGAAAGCCATGTAAACCTCTCTTCTTATAGTGATCTAATAATTTTGGCTATTTTAAACCTAATAAGTTAAGAAAATATTAGACATACTTACCGTATTTAATACTTTATTTAAAATGTTCCTACATTAAGCCTTAAACCAGTTGATATTTTCGTAAGAATCAGTAATATATGCGGCTCAAACAGCAGTTTACTTGGGTCGTTAGCTCAGTCGGTAGAGCAGCAGGCTTTTAACCTGTTGGTCCTGCGTTCGAATCGCAGACGACCCATGATCAATCCTTGTACACCTACTTTATGTTATCCTTGATCTTATAAGAATCGCCCTCATGTTAATGGGAAATAACATTTGAGGTTACTTACATGCGAATGGATAAGCTTACCAGTAAATTTCAACGTGCTTTAGCAGATGCCCAATCACTGGCATTGGGGCAAGATCATGCGGTTATTGAACCTGTCCATGTGATGAAAGTTTTATTGGACGACCCAGATGGGGGTGTTATATCTCTGCTAGCTAAAGCTAATGTGAATATTCCCCAATTACGTAATGAAGTTGATGCGGCGCTTAAACGCTTGCCCACTGTAGAGGGTACGGGCGGCGAAGTGCATATCTCTAATGATTTAAATCGTATCTTAAATTTAACAGACAAATTGGCGCAAAAGCGTAAAGATCAATATATATCCAGTGATTTATTCTTGCTCGCAGCCGTTGAAGATAATGGTCAGTTGGGTGATCTACTGCGTAAAGCAGGAGCAAGTAAACAATCGATAGAAAAAGCCATAGACGAAGAGCGTGGAGGACAAAACGTGCAAGATCCTAATGCAGAAGATCAACGCAATGCGTTAGCAAAATATACTGTTGATCTCACCGATTTAGCTAGCAAAGGTAAATTAGACCCTGTCATTGGTCGTGATGCTGAAATTCGCCGCACTATACAAGTATTACAACGCCGCACTAAAAATAATCCTGTCTTAATCGGTGAACCAGGCGTAGGTAAGACGGCGATTGTTGAAGGGTTAGCGCAACGCATCATTAATGGTGAAGTACCAGAAGGTTTGCGTGATAAACGGTTACTAGCATTGGATTTAGGCGCACTCATTGCTGGCGCTAAATTTAGAGGTGAATTTGAAGAACGTTTAAAGGCAGTATTAAAAGAATTATCTAAACAAGAAGGACAAGTTATCTTATTTATTGATGAATTACATACCATGGTAGGTGCGGGTAAAGCAGAAGGATCTATGGATGCAGGGAATATGTTAAAGCCTGCATTAGCGCGTGGTGAATTACATTGCGTTGGCGCAACTACGCTTGATGAATATCGAAAATACATTGAAAAAGATGCCGCATTAGAACGACGCTTTCAACGAGTGTTAGTTGAAGAGCCTTCAGTTACAGATACCATTGCTATTTTGCGTGGTTTAAAAGAGCGGTATGAATTACATCACGGCGTAGAAATCACAGACTCTGCGATTGTTGCTGCAGCGACTTTATCTCACCGTTACATTACAGATAGAAATTTACCTGATAAAGCTATCGATTTAATCGATGAAGCAGCTAGTAACATACGCATGGAAATTGATTCCAAACCAGAAGTCATGGATAACTTAGAACGTCGCATCATCCAATTGAAAATAGAACGTGAAGCACTTAAAAAGGAAACGGATGAAGGATCAAAAAAACGCTTAGAAAAATTAGAAAGTGATTTAGGTAAATTAGAAGCTGAATATAAAAAATTAGAAGATGAATGGAAAACAGAAAAAGCCTCGTTAAACGATGCGCAAGCGATTAAATCGGAACTTGAAAAAGCCCGCTTAGAGTTTGATGCAGCAAGACGTACGGGTGATTTAAATCAAATGGCGCAATTACAATATGCGCGTATTCCTGAATTAGAAAAACAATTAGCAGAAGCATCTTCTGCTGAGCCTAAGAAAGCATTGCGTTTATTAAGAAATAAAGTAAGCGAAGAAGAAATTGCTGAAGTGGTGTCTAAATGGACGCATATTCCTGTGTCTAAAATGTTAGAAAGTGAAAAAGAAAAATTACTGCATATGGAAGATGCTTTGCACAAACGCATTATAGGCCAAAGCCAAGCTGTCACTGCTGTTTGTAATGCTATTAGGCGTTCACGCGCAGGCCTTGCTGATCCTAATAGACCTATAGGTTCATTTTTATTTTTAGGGCCAACGGGTGTAGGTAAAACTGAATTATGCAAAGCATTAGCTGCTTTCTTATTTGACACAGAAGAAGCGGTTATCCGTTTAGATATGTCAGAGTTTATGGAAAAGCATTCTGTTTCCCGTTTATTAGGTGCACCTCCCGGCTATGTTGGTTATGAAGAAGGGGGATATTTAACAGAACACGTAAGACGTAAGCCCTATTCCGTTATTTTGTTAGATGAAATGGAAAAAGCCCATCCCGATGTGTTTAATATTTTATTGCAAGTATTAGACGATGGTCGTTTAACCGATAGCCAAGGTCGTACGGTAGATTTTCGTAATACAGTTATTGTTATGACGTCTAACTTAGGTTCAGAGTTAATTCAAAAAGTCTCTAAGGAAGGCGATTACTTTGCAATGAAGAAAGCGGTATTAGGGGTAGTCGGTCAACACTTCCGTCCTGAATTTATTAACCGCATTGATGAAATGGTAGTTTTCCATCCATTAGATGAAAGTCAAATTAAACAAATTGCTCAATTGCAAATTAATCGATTACGCGCAAGATTAGCTGAGCGTGATTACAGCTTAGACATCACGGATGAAGCGTTGGATTATTTAGCTGCGACGGGTTATGATCCTGTATATGGGGCAAGGCCGCTTAAACGTTCTATTCAACAGCATGTAGAAAACCCCTTGGCTCAACAAATATTAAGTGGTGATTTCATCCCAGGTGATGTGATTAAAGTAGGGATGAAAAAAGGTCATATAGAATTTTCCAAAGCAACGGTGAATGTTTAGCTTAGCTAAAAGGACATTATGCAATGTATAAACACATTCTATTAGCGACTGATTTAACTGAAGACACTGAATACGTCATTGAAAAAGTACGCGAGCTGCGTAGTTTAACGCATGCGAAGTTAAGTATTATCCATGTCGTCGAACCTTTGCCTGGTTATAGCTATGCTTATTTAGGCATAGAAGATATTGAAGGCCAATTGATTGATGAAGCTAAACAATCAATAGAAAAATTAGGTCAACGTTTAAACGTAGGTGCTAGCGATTTATTCGTAGAAATAGGCCCTACTAAAACGAAAATTTTAAAAATCGCAGATGATGTGAATGCAGATTTAATTGTTTGCGGCAGCCATGGACGTCATGGCTTATCTCTTCTACTGGGATCAACCGCAAATGCTATTTTGCATGGTGCTAAATGCGACGTATTAACCGTTAGATTACCTGAGTCCACAGATTAAATACGATGGAATATAAAGATTATTATTCGACCCTAGGCGTCGATAAAAAAGCATCACAAGACGATATTAAAAAAGCTTATCGCCGTTTAGCACGTAAATTTCATCCGGATGTGAGTAAAGAAGCGAATGCGGAAGAAAAATTTAAAAATGTGCAAGAAGCGTATGAGGTATTAAAAGATCCTGAAAAACGGACTGCCTACGATCAATTAGGCAGTCAATGGAAGCAAGGCCAAGATTTTAGGCCTCCTCCAGGCTGGGGCGGTGGTAATGGCGGCAATGGCCGTTTTTACACTTCAGGTG
Organism: Gammaproteobacteria bacterium; assembly: GCA_014132615.1. Taxonomy (GTDB): domain Bacteria; phylum Pseudomonadota; class Gammaproteobacteria; order DSM-16500; family DSM-16500; genus Aquicella. The sequence continues at coordinate 18,631 of BMAH01000057.1, read as the reverse complement.
ATTTTGATGGCAGTGACTTAGGCGGCTTCAGTGAATTCTTTAGCAACCTCTTTGGTGGGGGTGGGCAAGGCGGTGCAAGACGCAGCCATACTCGCACGCGAGGTCATGGCTTTGAAGATCAAGGATTTGGTTTCGCAGAGCGAGGCGGCGATCAGCAAGCTAAAATCCGGGTTTCATTAGAAGATGCGTTTAAAGGTGCAAAAAGACAAATCCAGTTACAAGTTCCTGAAGTTAATGCATCCGGTATGGTGACTCCTAAGCTTCGTACTATCAACGTTAACATCCCTGCAGGCGTAGCATCGGGTCAGCAATTACGATTAGCGGGTCAAGGCAGCCCTGGCGTAGGCGGTGGGCCTAATGGAGATTTGTATTTAGAAATCGAATTAGAGCCGCACAAATTATTTACCTTAAAAGGCAAGGATGTTTATTTAACCTTGCCAGTGACACCTTGGGAAGCTGCCTTAGGCGCAGAAATTAAAGTGCCTACTTTAGGTGGCTGGGTAGGTCTTAAATTATCACCAGGCTCGCAATCAGGACAAAAATTACGATTGAAAGGCAGAGGTATGCCAGGAAAGCCAGCAGCCGGTGATCAATATGCAGTTGTAAGTATTGAAATTCCAAAACCTGCTACAGATGAGCAAAAACAAATTTACGACCAAATGGCAAAGCAAATGCCGTTTAACCCTCGCAAAGATTGGCCAGCCCATGGATAAAAAGCGGAGATTGCATGGCAAAAAAGGAAATGGTGATTATTGCTGAGTATGAAGCGGATAATTCTTTATCTGTCGAAGAATTATGTATTGCTTGTGATATGTCACTTAAGGAAATTCAAGAGTTAATGAATTTTGATATTGTGAATCCCAAGGATGGGATGCAAACTCAATGGCGTTTTAATTTAGATGAATTGGAGCGCGCTAGAGTAGCAAAACGCTTGCAACGCGATTTAGAACTTAATTTGGCGGGTGTAGCTTTAGTACTACAATTGCGCGAAGAATTAAATACGTTACGCACAGAAATGAGATTATGGGAAAAACACTTCTTACGATAATTAGATAAAAGCCTTAATGTCAATTGTCACTTTCTGTAAGTACCAACCTCGTCATCCGCACAGCGCTAGCGCTGATGCGGTTGGACGATAGCGCGGCGGATAACGAGGTTAGCCCCTAACTTAGGTAGATTCAGTTTGATAAAAGCAAGTTGCATAAGCTTTTGAGCTAGCATTAGCATTTTCTATTTTGATATAAGCTTTAGCGTCAACATGATATTGATCTATGCTATCTAAGCCTTCTGAATCCGTCCATGTTTTACCTAAGTTAGTAAAATATATTTGCTGACCTATAAAAGGATTGTCATTGCTTTTTTCTGCATTATTTTCTACGTAAGTTACATTGCCTAAGAAACCTTCAAATATACAAACTAATTTTTGTGAAATTTTACTTTTATCGGCATTGCTACGTAAATCGTAATTAATAGTTAACCCTTTTTCAGATATTTTTTCTTTAATAAAAGGAGGATGCACATCACTTGTGATGGCCTTAGAAGCAAATGCATTACCGGCAATAATTAACGAAGCTATCAAAGTAACAGTAGAGAAATTCAATTTCATATTCAATTCTTCCTGATTAATCATTAAAACAAACATGACAATATAGCATACTTAAAATTTCAAAGAAATAACGTAAATTAGGCCAATATTTGCAAAATACCAAGACGAGTTATCTCAACTAATGTGTAGTTATTTGTTTTTAGTAAGCTTAACAATTTCTTGATTTATGCTTTCCAATAAACCAGGATTATTTTTATCGACTACAATTTGAAAACCTTCTCCAAAGTCTCGCGGTAAAATTGTCTTATATTCCGGATTTAATTTTTCCTGGTATTCATTTCCAATAGCACCACGAGCTATAGCATCAATTTTTTCTTTTTCTAGAGCAGGGAGTAACTCAGATTCTGAAGGATAATAAACAATTATTTTTTCCCAATTAAGATTAGCTTGCTTTAATCGCTCAATAGCATTAATAGCGCCCGTTGTACCTGGTACTACACCAATTTTTTTGTCTTTAAAGTCAGTGATGCTTTTAAAAGAAGGCGCATCTGTTGTTCTTACTAACAAAGTTTGAGGAAATTTAATTGTCGGTAAAGAAAAGGCAGCACCTTGTTCTTTTCTTTCTTTTGTTTCAGAAAAACCGCCTATGGCAATGTCACAAAGCGTATAAGCTTTGCTTGGCATAGCCCATAACTGTTCATATATTTTCTCTGGGTAAAATTTCACTTTTAAATGCAGCGATTTGCCTATATTTTTGACTAGATTTGCTTCATATCCTAAGCCATTGCCATACGTAATGGGTTTAAATTCTGAATAAGAGCAAACAGTTAATTGACCTGTTATTTTAGTTGTAAGCGCATAACAACTTGGAATTAATAGTAAAAAGAAGCAAAAAATTGATAAAAATTTTCTCATTAGATATTTCCTGCAAAATTAAACTATTTATTAAAACAGCTTTGGAGTCAATCATAGTTATGTAATGCTTTTAGGTACGCAAAGCAACAGGCGGCTCAGTTTCATGCTTATCAGGGTTCTCTTTCTGGCGCTTTTCAATAAAAAACATATGACTATGAAACAGGACTGTTTTTACAGTCGTCACAAATAAAATAGGCATAGCAAGCACAAAAAGTAATGGATGAATGATTACACTAGCGCCTAATTTCTCTTGATGCATTACAAAGAAGTTAAGCCAGGAAGGTTTTGTTTCATATTGTGCTCTCTCATGAGACAGCCCTTCATGCATTCGACAGTAAACATATTTTTTTGTTTGCCCTTGATCAAATCCTAAGTATTTTGCTGCTTCCTCATATTCCTTTTTTAAAGGTTCTGCTAATCCTTGACTCATCACCTTCCTTTTTTGGTTTATATCTAACGTATCAAATTTTTCCTTATTCAATGCATGATCATTAACATAACAAATACGTTCTATCGGTAATTGTTGATAGCCATGATAATCACCTATATGAAACGGATCTAATTCAGCATAACCGACACCGCCTGCATGTAACACGGTATCTGCAAAGCTAACACAATTATTCCAATACAAACGCCACAACCAAGATTGATGGCATAATTCACTTAGTTTTTCTCGCGCTTTTTTCATATCAGGCACATACACTTGCTGCACGCCTAATACAACACGACCCTGTTCATTTAAGTAATCATTGAATGCTTCAACAGGTATGTATTGCGGTCTGTCATATAATGCATTGATATGAATATAGCCTTTATCGCCTAATCCTAATAACACATGGCCGTAAGGATTGGGATTAGGTGCGGTAATATAAACAATAGTAAATTCTTTTATTTCATTAATAATTTCATCTGTAATGTAATTAGCACATGCGGATGAAAGATCAGCCTTGTTATCTTTCATTGTATTAAACAAAGCTGGCATACCAATATATTCCATACAACTGTATGAAGCAGTAGTAGCAAGCCCAGTACGTGAATCATTAGCAAAAAAATCAATACCTATAGATTGATAGTAACGATAATTTTGTAAATTGAGTTGAAGGGTTTGTAAATATAAATCTACTTTGCGTAAATGCCGTTTAGATTCATCTATTTTCATCACGTCAGTTCGCGCTGCTTTAATCGCTGCTGCTATGGCTTCAAGCCCTTTAATAAAAGAATCTACTTTTATTTCATCCACTTCTTCTTCAGTAGGAAGATGAATCTGCTGTATTTTCTTAATCAGTCTATACAGGATCAAATTCAAATCCATTTTTGCGCCTAAGCAGACATGATCGTTGACTTCTCTTAACACTTCTTTAGGGGGGAGGGCAGCAATGACTTTTGCTTGGATACGATTAAACATAGACATCTAATCTCCTTCATCCTTGAATCCTATTTAGGTTAACCGAAGATTATTAAGGGAAAATTAATAAAGGAATTTTTAGAGGCGATTCCGCATATCTATTTGATTTTTATTTATTTTATAACTTGGTTGTAATTATAAAAAAGCTAATTTGTGTGATGGTTGGAAGCTTTAACATTTAAAATAGTTAAGGTAATCAAATTGAGTAAACAAGAGGGAAGGGCAAGATATTATCTTGCCCTAACTTATTAACCTTCAAAATTCTTAGCAACAAAATCCCAGTTAGCTAAATTCCAAAAGTTTTCTAAATATTTTGGACGTAAATTTTTATAATCAATATAATAAGCATGTTCCCAAACGTCACAGGTAAAAATAGCTTTTTTCCCTGCTTTCATCGGTAAACCTGCATTGCTTTCATTAATAATTTCTAATTCACCATTACCATCTACGGCAAGCCAAGTCCAACCTGAGCCAAATAATTTAGTGCCGGATTCGGTAAATAATTTTTTAAATTCTTCAAAAGAACCAAATTTTTTCTTGATCGCTTCCGCTAATTTACCTGTTGGTTCACCGCCTGCATTAGGTGCCATGCAATGCCAGTAAAAAGTGTGATTCCAAACTTGGGCTGCATTATTAAAAATAGGGCCGCTAGATTTCATAATAATTTGTTCTAGGGATAAATTTTCAAATTCAGTGTTGGGAATAAGCTTATTTAAATTATCAACGTAGGCTTTATGATGTTTACCATAGTGATATTCTAATGTTTCCTTAGAAATGTAAGGTGCTAATGCATCCATTTCATAAGGTAGTTTTGGTAATTCGAACATGGACTACTCCTTAATAACGATTAACTTAAAATGACTCTTCTTTACGTTTGGTTAACACTTCATAGCCGGAATTGGTCACTAAAATAGTGTGTTCCCATTGAGCAGATAAACTATGATCTTTGGTGACGACTGTCCATTCATCCGGTAATAATTTTACTTCGCGTTTACCCGCGTTAATCATAGGTTCAATAGTAAAAATCATCCCTTCTTTTAAGACTTCGCCTGTCCCAGGTTTGCCGTAATGCAATACATTGGGTGCTTCATGAAAAACTTTTCCTATTCCATGCCCGCAGTATTCTCTTACGACTGAGAAGCGATTTTTTTCGGCATATTGTTGAATGGTTGCACCAATATCACCTAGATATGCGCCTGGTTTAACTTGTTCTATGCCTAGATACAGACATTCCTGGGTTATCCTAATCAGCCTGTCCGCTAAGATGGAAGGTTTGCCTATCACAAACATTTTGCTGGTATCACCGTGGTAGCCGTCCTTTAATACAGTGATATCAATGTTCACTATATCCCCATTTTTTAATACTTTAGGTCCTGGAATACCGTGGCACACCACATGGTTGACCGAAGTGCAAATCGACTTAGGAAAGCCATTATAGTTAAGCGGGGCGGGAATAGCTTTTTGCTCATTGACTATATAGTCATGGCATATGCGATTTAATTCATCCGTGCTAACACCTTCTTTGACAAAAGGCTCTATCATTTCAAGCACTTCAGCTGCTAAGCGCCCAGCGACACGCATTTTCTCAATATCTTCTTGATTATTAATAGTAATTTCAGTCATGTAATGCCTTTTAAGCCCAGATTTAGGGTTTTTCCTAACGAGTTATTGTTGATTATGCCCGCCTATGGTATAAAGGCATGCTTTATTTAGCAATAACCATAGTCCACACGCGTATTATAACTTTTCACCGGGTGCTTTGTCGGTATTAAAAAAGTTGGTGATAAGGATGCGCGGAGGCTTAACCCATTTTGAGGAATTACTATGCAAGTTAATATGCAAGATATGTTAAAAGCGGGCGTACACTTTGGTCATCAAACCCGTTACTGGAACCCAAAAATGGCTTCTTACATTTACGGTTCCCGCAATAAAATTCACATTATCGATTTAGGTAAAACCTTACCTTTATTCCAAGACGCGTTAAACTTCATTAGCAGCAGCGCTGCAAAGAAAGGCAAAATCTTATTCGTCGGCACCAAATATGCTGCACAAGACATCATTCAGCAAGAAGCTGAACGTTGCAAAATGCCTTACGTCAATCGTCGTTGGTTAGGTGGAATGCTCACCAATTATAAAACCATACGTCAATCAATTAAGCGTTTAAAAGAATTAGAAGCCATGTTTGAGTCTGGTAAATTTGGCCGTTTAACTAAAAAAGAAATTTTAAATTTAGATCGTGAAAAAGCAAAATTGATGAGCAGCTTAGGCGGTATCAAAAACATGGGCGGTATCCCAGATGCTTTATTCATCATTGACGTAGGTCATGAAAAAATTGCAGTACTTGAAGCAAAACGTTTAGGTATTCCTGTTATCGGTGTTGTCGATTCAAACAATAATCCAGATGACATTTCTTACGTCATTCCTGGTAATGACGACTCTACTCGCGCTATCCGTTTCTATGCTAGCAAAGTAGCTGACATTATTATTGAAGCACGCGCAGCAAGTTCTGACGGCGTTGCAGATGAATTCGTAGAAATGAGTCAAGGCAATGACGCATCTATTGATGATCAATCATCTGACGAAGTCCAAGAATCCTCCAGCAAATAATAGGGTGATAGTATGACAGATATTTCCGCTGCAGCGGTTAAAGAATTACGTGAGCGCACAGGCGCTGGCATGATGGATTGCAAAAAGGCATTAACTGAAGCCCAAGGCAATATGGATGATGCATTAGACATTTTGCGTAAAAAAGGTATTGCTAAAGCGGGTAAAAAAGCTGATCGTGTGGCTGCTGAAGGCGTCATCGGTGTGGCTAGCAATGGCAAGCAAGTGGCTATGGTTGAAATCAATTGCGAAACTGACTTTGTCGCTCGCGATGGTAATTTCATGGCATTTGTTCAAGCTGTTTCCGATAGTGCATTGCAACATCAAACCACTGACGTTGAAAAATTCCTCACTATGCCATTAAGCGGTCAAAGCAAATCTATAGAAGAAGCTAGATTAGAATTAGTCGCTAAAATTGGTGAAAACGTTCAAGTTAGACGTATCGTGATCAGCAATCCAAATGCTGCTACGGTAGGTACTTACTTACACGGCACGCGCATTGGTGTCATGGTTGAATTAGATGTCGATAACAATGACTTAGCACGTGATATTGCTATGCATATCGCAGCTAGCAGACCCTTAGTGATTGCCCCTGAAAATGTGCCAGCGGATGTCGTTGAGAAAGAAAAAGAAATTTACATGGCCCAAGCTGCAACTAGCGGCAAGCCACAAGAAATTGTTGAAAAAATGGTTGTTGGCAGACTGAAGAAGTTTTTAGACGAAGTCAGTTTAGTAGGCCAGCCTTTTGTTAAAGATCCTGATGCGACTGTTGGCAGTTTGCTAAACAAACAAAGAGCCAAAGTGCTTGCATTCCACCGTTTTGAAGTGGGTGAAGGCATTGAGAAAGTGGTAGAAGATTTTAAAGAAGCTGTGATGTCGCAAGTACAAGGCGGCTAACACATGGACCAACAATCTGCTAAGCCGATTTACAGCCGCATTCTACTTAAGTTAAGCGGCGAAGCCCTACAAGGCGACCATTTGTTTGGTATTGATGCGAATAAATTATCTCGCATTAGCCAGGAAATTGCAGGGGCTAGAGCATTAGGTGTGCAAGTTGCGCTAGTGATTGGCGGTGGAAATTTAATTCGCGGTGCAGATTTATGCGCCGCGGGTTTTGACCGCATTACCGCAGATCAAATGGGCATGTTAGCAACTGTAATAAACGGGCTAGCACTGCGTGATGCCTTAGCTAAAGAATCTATTCCTGTTACCCTCATGTCTGCATTTAGTATTCCTAGCATTGCAGACCAATACGATAGATCTAAAGCTCAGCAAGAATTAAACCAAGGTAAAGTCGTTATCTTTTCCGCAGGCACCGGTAATCCATTAGTGACCACCGATTCTGCTGCTGCGCTACGGGGCATAGAAATTGGCGCCGATATTGTATTAAAAGCCACCAAAGTCGAAGGCGTTTTCAATGACGATCCTATTAAAAATCCTAAAGCAGAACGCTATCAACATCTCACTTACGATGAAGTGGTAAGCAAACGTTTAGGCGTGATGGATTTAACTGCAGTATTGCTTTGTCAGGATCATAGTCTACCTTTGCGTGTTTTTAATATGAATAAACAAGGTGCTTTAAAACACATTATGCTAGGCGAAGATATAGGCACACTAATCCGCGCAAAAGAATAATGTTGATCGACATTAAAATCTGCTAATTAAATGTGTCATCCATATCTTCATATACGAATGAAAAAAGGACAGAGGAGAGAGTTATGCAGAGAGTAATTAAAGACGCAGAAACGCGCATGCGTAAAAGTATAGAATCCTATAAAGTTGAAATTACTAAATTACGCACCGGTAGAGCAAATCCTGCCATTTTAGATCACATACGAATTGATTATTACGGTTCACCTATGCCTATTAATCAAGTTGCAAACATCAATGCAACGGATGCCCGTACGCTAACCATTAGTCCTTGGGAAAAAAGTATGGTGCAGGCTATTGAAAAAGCTATTCGTGAATCTGATTTAGGTTTAAATCCTGCTACTTCAGGTGATTTAATCCGGGTTCCCATGCCTGCTTTAAATGAAGAAAGAAGAAAAGAATTAATTAAAGTGGTACGTAATGAAGCAGAAGCCGCTCGTGTCAGCGTGCGAAATGTAAGACGTGATGCGAATGCAGAATTAAAAGAATTATTAAAAGGCAAAACCATTACTGAAGATGAAGAAAGACGCGCTTCAGATGATGTGCAAAAGATAACAGATAAGTTTGTTGCTGAAATTGATCAATTAACAACGGCAAAAGAAGCCGATCTCATGGCAATATAGAGTGCTTCATGAGTGATGCTAATGCAGCAGAACGTCAACTACCTAAACACATTGCCATCATCATGGATGGCAATGGCCGTTGGGCTAAAAAACGTTTTTTGCCACGTATCGCCGGTCATAAAGTTGGTGTAGAAACGGTTAGAAAAATCATACGTTATTGCGCCAAACTCGATATTCAAGTTCTCTCCTTATTCGCATTTAGCAGTGAAAATTGGCGTAGACCAGGATCTGAGGTCAGTTTTTTAATGGAATTATTTTTTCTAAGCCTAGAGCGCGAAGTAAAGGAGTTACACAGCCATCAAATACAAATTCGCTTTATTGGTAATCGTGATCGCTTTAGCGAAAGGCTACGTAATAAAATTACAGAAGTGGAATCGCTAACCCGTAATAACCAAGGTATGGTGTTAATTATTGCAGCCGATTACGGCGGTCAATGGGATATATGCGAATCCGTGAAGCGCCTAGCTTTGCAAGTTAAAAATAATGAAATCAATCCCGCTGACATTAATCCAACCCATATTGCGCGCGGTCTTTCTTTTGCAGATTTACCTGATCCTGATCTCTTCATAAGAACGAGTGGTGAATTACGTATTAGCAATTTTATGTTATGGCAATTAGCTTATACAGAATTATATTTTACTGACACGCATTGGCCAGATTTTAACGAAAAAGAATTGGATAAAGCGTTAAATCATTACGCGCAACGTGAGCGCCGTTTTGGATTAAGCAGTGAACAATTAGGTGAAACAATATGCTCAAACAACGCATTATCACAGCATTAATATTAATTCCTATTACGCTATTAGTTTTATTCTACCTACCCCTTAATGCATTCCGATTATTAACGGCTTTTATTGTATTAGGCGCTGCATGGGAGTGGACTAACCTCATGCAAATTAAAAGCAATAAAATGCGCTGTTTGTATTTGGCGATATTATCCTTAGGCCTAATTGTCAGCTGTTTCATTCTCCCCGCTTTTATTTTTGTAGTAGCTGGTGCTTGGTGGCTAATAGCATTTGGATTAATTCTTGTTTATCCTCATTTAACTTCTTTATGGCGCTCTGGGCTTAGCAAAGCCATTATGGGTTTTTTTGTATTAATCCCTTGCTGGGTAGCGATTAACTTTATTCGTCAGCATACAGATGGGTTATACGTATTATTGTTTCTTTTCGTTTTAATCTGGGGTGCAGATTCAGCTGCGTATTTTGTGGGGAAAAAATGGGGTAAAACAAAATTAATTCCCAGAGTAAGCCCAGGTAAATCTTGGCAAGGATTGTTAGGTGCTCTTTTATTTACTTGCTTATTATGCTTTGGACTTCTCATTACTATGCACGCACCATTTGCAGTATGGGGATGGTACACAGGATTAAGTTTGGTCACTGTCATATTTTCAGTCATAGGGGATTTATTTGAAAGTATGTTAAAACGCGAAGCGGGTTTAAAAGATTCTGGCAAGCTATTACCTGGTCATGGTGGTTTATTAGACAGAATTGATAGTTTAACGGCTGCTGCACCCATTTACGTTCTAGGTTCTCTTTTACTCAGCTATGTTTAGGATGAAAAATACCTAGCTTTTGAGTGGAAAACTCAAGATAATTGGCAGCTCCACTATTGGCAATGATTGCATAAAAATAAATACAATGAAAAAAATAGCATATTTAGCATTACTTTTTCAGTTAGCCGCAGGGAATGTTTGGGCGCAAGATACCTTTGTGGTGAAAAAAATTGAAGTTCAAGGTTTGCAAGGCATTACGCCTGCGACGGTTGAAAGTTATTTACCGATAAAACGCGGCCAAACCTTGCATGCATCAGATACTGCAGCAGCAGTTAAAGCTCTCTATAAAACAGGCTTTTTTGATCATATTACTTTATCACGTGAAGGCAACACCTTAGTTATTCGCGTTGTAGAGCGACCTGTTATAGGCCAATTAAAAATTTCCGGTAACTCTGTTATTCCTACCGATAAATTAACGTCCGTGATGCGTTCCGTGGATATTGCAGAAGGCCGTGTTTACAATCCTGCTACTATTGAGAGAATTCGCCAAAGTTTATTAGCGCAATACTATCAATTAGGTCGTTATAATGCGCGCGTGGATGTAACAACCTCCCCTATGTCGCGTAATCGTGTGTTGGTAAAGATTAATATTTCAGAAGGTCTAGTTGCCAAAATTCGCCGTATTTCTATTATCGGCAATAAAGCCTTTGATGAAAGCACGCTGCTTAAGCAAATGGATATTACCACGCCTGGCTTATTTACTTTTATTACACAAAATGACCGTTATTCTGAAGAAAGGTTAGAAGCAAGCACAGAAGCATTACGTAATTTTTATTTAGATAATGGCTATGTGCGTGTGGAAGTAAAAGCAGCCCAAGCTGAAGTGACGCCTGATAGAAAAGCGGTGTATATCACCATCGTAGTGAATGAAGGCGATGTTTATACGGTTAAAGATTTTACTATTACCGGTAAATCCGTGGTGCCGCGTGAAGAATTAATTAAGCGCATAGATATAAAACCTGGTGATGTGTTTTCACGCAAGAAAGTAATAGAAAGTGAAAAAAATATTAATGAATATTTGGGTAATAAGGGTTATATCTACACTCGTATTAACTTGACACCTAAAATCAATGATAAAACTAAACAAGTCAGTTTAAATTTTAATATCGATCCTGGTCATAGAGCTTACGTAAGACATGTTACTTTCTCAGAAAATAACCGTACTAACGATGTCGTTTTACGTCGCGAAATTCAACAAATGGAAGCAGCACCTGCTTCCTCTGCTAAGTTAGAAGAATCTAAGCGTAATTTACTTTTGCTGCCTTATATCAAAGAAGCAGATATGTCCGTTAGGCCTGTTGAAGGTAAAGAAGATCAAGTGGATGTGAATTATAAAGTAAAAGAAGATAATTCTGCCCAAGCTTCGTTAAAAATTGGTTATTCTCCACTTTACGGTCCATTAATCGGCGCAGGATTAAACCAAAAGAATTTCTTTGGTACGGGTAATACATTAGGCATTAACTTGCAGCGTAGTAAAGTAGAGCAATCCTACAGTATGGATTATACCGATCCTTACTATACGCCAGATGGGGTAAGCCGTAGTTTTAACTTTTTAGTATCTAGAATTAACCCCGGTAAAAATAATGGTGTCACTAAAGGGTATACTACTAACCAATATAATTTAGGTGTTTTATATGGTATACCACTTGGTCAAGATGAAGGGGTGATTAGCCGACTTTATGCTGGATTAAATTATGAAAATATTTTACTTAACTTAAGAAGTAATTTATCCAATCAAATTACTACGTTTGTTCAACGTCACGGCCGCCATTTCCAAGAAGCTGATTTTAAATTAGGTTACTCTCGTGATAGTCGTGATAGAGCTATATTCCCAACGCGGGGCGTTTTCCAAACCTTATTCTTTGATGGTTATGCACCTTTAGATAAAAACTCACTGACTTTTTATACCGTCAATTATTTAGGTCGTTGGTATCAGCCATTAGAAAGTACCAATAGCTTTATTTTACTAGGCACAGCAAATTTTGCTTACGGTAATGGTTTACACGGCATTACTGACTATCCTTTCTTTAAAAACTTTTATGCAGGTGGTATTGATACTGTTCGTGGTTATCAAACTTGGACATTAGGGCCTAAAGACTCTAATGGAGAAGCATTCGGCGGCAACATGTTGGCTAATGCGAGTGTTAACCTCATATTCCCAAATTATTTATCAGATAGTTTGCGTACAAGTGTATTTTTAGATGCAGGTAACGTTTATACCTCTTTGGATAATCGTAATTACGGTGGCCAAAGTACCATGTCTGGTCCTATTCGTTATGCTATGGGTCTAGAGGCAGATTGGTTAACCCCTATGGGTCCTATCAAGCTTAGCGTGGCTCAACCTCTTAATAGACGTCCAGGCGATAAACGTGAACCATTCCAGTTTGCTATAGGTGCTAATTTCTGATAAACATGGCATCATGTAGGCCACTAAGGCTTAGCATGAACTGGCAATGTAATTTAGGGAAAACAAACTTTACATTTTTATTTTGGAGATAATCATGAAGATCGTAAAAAAAGCGGGTATTTTAGCAAGTGCGATATTATTGGCTGCCGGTATGCAAGTAGCATATGCTGCTGATGCAATGAAAGTGGCTGTTGTAAATGTACAACAAGTATTACAACAATCTCCACGCGTTGCTGATCTTAGCAAAAAATTAGAAAATCAATTCAAAGCACGTCAAACCAAAATTGGTGATGAACAAAAAACATTACAAGATGAATTAGATAAATTCAAAAAAGAATCACCAACCATGAGCCAAAAAGATAGAGATGCAAATCAAAAGAAAATTGCTGATGACAGGGCTGCATTAGTACAAAAAGTAGTTGCTTATCAACAAGACTTACAAAAAGAACAAAACCGAGTAATGCAAGGTATCTTAGGCGACTTAAATGGTATCGTGTCTAAAATTGCTAAAGCACAAGGTTATACTTTAGTGATGGATTCACAAGCTGTTATTTTTGCTTCCGATGGTAATGACATTACCGCGCAAGTTAGCAAAGAATTTAATAGCAAGAGCTAAACTTATTTTAGTTTTTAAACCTTACAAATCTCTCCCCAGTGGAGAGATTTGTTTTTTTATTACAGATAAACTCTATGCAAGCAAATCACAAAAAATATACTTTAAGCGAATTGATCCAAGGATTAGATGTAAAATTAAAGGGTGATCCGCAATGCATCATCACAGGTATTGGGCCTATACAACAAGCACAAGTTGGACAAATTACCTTTTTAACTAATCCTCTTTATAAAAAATATTTGGAAACGACGGCCGCATCAGCAGTTATTTTAAAAGAAGAAGAGGCGCTAGATTGCCCAGTTAATGCGATCATTAGCCCAAATCCTTATTATACTTACGCTCAAATTGCGGCTTTCTTTTCTGAACAAGTAAAAGCCCCTACACCCGGTATTCACCCCAGTGCAGTGTTAGGCGAAGACTGCGATATTCATGCAAGCGTCACTATCAGTCCCTATTGCGTGATAGGTAAAGAAGTTAAAATCGCTGAAAATGTTTATATAGGTCCAGGTTGTTTCATTGGCGATGGTACAGTGATTGAAGCTGATTCACGGTTGGATGCGCACGTTACCCTTTATCACAAAGTCAAAATTGGCAAACGCGTTCGCATAGCAAGCGGTGTTGTGATAGGGGCAGATGGCTTTGGTTTTGCGAATAATAAGGGCGCTTGGCATAAGGTGCCTCAATTAGGCAGTGTCACCATAGGTGATGATGTGGATATAGGCGCAAATACCACCATAGACCGTGGGGCAGTAGAAGATACCATCATAGAGAATGGTGTTAAAATGGACAATTTGATGCAAATTGGCCATAATGTGCGGATTGGTGCTAATACTATTATGGCTGGTTGTACGGGCGTTGCGGGTAGCACAGTCATTGGGAAAAATTGTATGATAGGCGGCGGCAGCTGCATTAACGGCCATATAACGATAACAGATGGCGTCATGCTGACTGGCATGAGCGCAGTGACTAAATCAATCTTACAGCCTGGTCTTTATTCTTCAGGGGTTGTAGGTGTAGTACCAAATGAAGAATTTAGAAAAAATAATGCTAGATTCAACCGCTTAGGCAATTTAATGGACAGAGTCAAATCCTTGGAATCCCGTTTGAAAGAGTTAACAGAGAGAGTGAAATAATGAATTATATCATGGGGATAGATGAAATTTTAAAGAACTTGCCTCATCGTTACCCTTTCTTATTGATAGACCGCATCATTTCTATGGAGTTAGGAAAGTCTATTGTTGCGCTTAAGAACGTGTCTATGAATGAGCCTTTCTTTACAGGCCATTTCCCTGACGCGCCAGTCATGCCCGGGGTATTAATGCTTGAAGCCATGGCGCAAGCAGGTGGCGTTTTAGCCTATAAAACCACCAATACTTCGCCTGATAATGGTAGGTTATATTATTTTGCAGGTATCGATAACGCCCGTTTTAGGCGCGTTGTTAAACCAGGCGACCAATTGCGTTTGGAAGTGAATGTGATACGTTCTAAACGTGACATATGGAAATTTGAAGGTTTTGCTTATGTAGGCGATGAACTTGCTTGCCAAGCTGAATTTATGAGTGCCTCTCCTAAGGATCAGGCATAAAAATACAGGTGAAAGAGGTTAGTTGTGATTCATAATACAGCGATAATAGATCCATCTGCTAAGATTGCTAACGATGTGCACATCGGTCCTTATTCTGTGATTGGTCCTAATGTAGAAATAGGAGAAGGAACTTGGATAGGCCCTCACGTGGTTATTCAAGGCCCTTGCCGTATTGGTGCTCACAATAAAATTTATCAATTCTCTTCAGTTGGTGAAGCGCCTCAAGATTTAAAATTCAAAGGCGAAGAAACCTTTTTAGAAATGGGTGACCGCAATATAGTTCGTGAATTTTGTACTATTAACCGTGGTACCGCCCAAGATAACTCCATGACACGTATTGGTAACGATAATCTTTTTATGGCCTATGTTCATATTGCGCATGATTGCGTGATTGGTAATCATAATATTTTTGCTAACAATGCTTCATTAGCAGGCCATGTTATTTTAGAAGATTACATTACCTTAGGCGGCTTTTCCGGCGTATTTCAATTTTGCCGAATTGGCTCGCATAGTTTTATTGCAACCAATTCTGTTGTCATTAAAGATGTTCCTCCATTTGTAAAAGTATCGGGCTATTATGCTAAACCATTTGGCTTAAATACCGTGGGTTTACAACGCCGCGGATTTAGCGACGATACGATTTTGCAATTACGCAGAGCTTACAAAGTTATTTATCGAAATAGCTTAACTGTGCCTCAAGCACTAGAAGAATTGCAAAAAGTAAGCTGCCCTGAAGTGAGCCAAATGGCACAGTTTATTTCGCTTTCCAATGCTGGAATTGTGCGTTGAAGGTTGGAATATTAGCAGGGGAAGCGTCGGGTGATTTATTAGGCGCTAAATTGATTCATGCATTACGTGAACGTTATCCTACTGTTACCGTTTACGGCATAGGCGGCCCTGCTATGATAGCCGCAGGTTGTCATAGTTTATTTGATATAGAACGCTTAGCTGTCATGGGTTTTGTAGAACCTCTGAAGCGTTTACCTGATCTTCTTAAATTGCGCCGTGATTTGTACCATCATTTCTTAAAAAACCCACCGGATATTTTTATAGGTATAGATGCGCCAGATTTTAATATTGGTTTAGAAATGAAATTGCGTGAGGCGGGTATTCCCGTGGTGCATTATGTTAGTCCTAGCGTATGGGCATGGCGCCAATATCGTGTCCATAAAATTGCTAAGGCAGTCGATTTAATGTTGACGCTGCTGCCGTTTGAAGCGCAATTTTATGAGCAGCACCATGTGCCAGTGCGCTATGTTGGGCATCCCTTAGCAGAACAAATTCCCCTAGAGCCTGATCAATTAGCAGCAAGACGTGCTCTATGTTTGGATGAAAACGCAGTTTATATTGCTTTATTGCCGGGCAGTCGTAATCAAGAAATTCGATATATGGCTGAGCCTTTTCTGCAAGCCGCGAAATTAGTTTGGGAGCAGAATAAAGAAGTGCGTTTTATCACTTCTCATGTAAATGAAAAGCGTTATCAGGAATTCTATGATGCTTATCAGCGCATTGCACCTGAAATACCTTTAACTTTTTTCACTCGCCGTTCACCTGATGTCATGGCTGCATCTGATATGGTGGTTGTGACTTCGGGTACTGCCACATTAGAAACCATGCTATATAAAAAACCCATGATCATTGCCTATCGCATGTCGGCATTCACATATTTATTAGCTAAATGGTTAGTTAAAACGAAATATGTAGGTTTACCTAACTTATTAGCTAATGAATTAATTGTTCCCGAATTAATCCAAGAAGCAGCAAACCCTGAAAATATTGCTGATTATTTGTTAGGTTATTTAAACCATCCAGAAAAAGTACAAACTATAAAGACAAAATTTACTCAGTTACATTTGTCATTACGTATGCAATCTGCAAAGACAGCTGTTGATGCGATTGCTAATGTTATAGCGCAAAAAAAACGTCAAGCTTAGCACTTGCCGTTGCTAATAAAATAACGATAATCTGCGTATTCTAAATATAACTATAATCTATTAAAAAAACGGGCGGGGTATGCAAAGCACTAGACAAATTTCGGTATTCGTGCTGGGTCAAGAACATTGTTTAAATAATCCTAATGTGCATGAACTCCTATTAACTATCTGGCTAACTCATAAAGCTTTACTTGAAGATTATAAGGAAATGCATCATAAAAAAAATCAATTGTGTAAAGAAAAAAGGGAAGTTTATGAAAGTCATATTTATCCTTTGGAAGCAATTAGAAAGGATTTACAGTTAGAGCGTAAGAAAATAAAAAAAAACCATAAAAAAACGAAGAAAGAAAAAAAATTTGTAAAAGAAATAAAAGAAAAAATAGCTGCTATTACAAAACAAATAACATCAAAAAAAGAATTATATAAAAACAATTATACCAAGTTTAAAGTTGAGTTTGAAAGTGAGAGAAAGAGAATTGTAAATAAGATAGAAAAGACAATTAATAGCCATGTCTTTTTTGAGGAGCAAGCAAAGTCTTATAATGTTCCTATCCTTTATAATGCTAAATTTTTCCGTACTACCATTGAATTATTAGATAAGGTTAGTCCTCACTTAATGATTGGTGTTGTTAATAAATCACACTATTTATTAATACAAAAAATTAAGGAAATAATACTTACAAATGACCCGGATAAAATTGGGTTGGCTATTGATTCAAGTTTAGATTTATCTAATGACTTATTAAACTCAGCAAAAGGATTCACTTCGTCCTATCTAAATTTGTACATGGTGCGTGATGCGCTTAGTAAAGCTCTCCAAAGAGAGATTGTTATCATTAAATTTACTTTGGCAGACATAGAAAATGAAGAAACAGAGTTTTGTTTGGATAAAGCGTTGCGGTTTTATGGATTTGATCCAAAAGCGCAAAATGATCAGAGCTTACGAGCTGCTTTATTAAAAGCTAGAAGTGAAAGAAGAGATATTAGAGCGGCTGCTTCTTATTTGGAGCATAGTAAAGCAATAGGTGTTTTACGGGAAAATGAACACGTAAATTTTTTTTTAAATCGTTATCCCAATACGCTAAAATATGGTAACGCTTCGTTTCTTAAACATAGCTTATTTAAAAATAAACCTGGCTCGCTAGAAAAATATACTGAGGAAGTTAAACAGTATCGTAATCATTTATTAATAATAAATTCGATTGACGATTTGCTGCAAATGGCGAAAGATGAGAGTTGTATTGTTAATATGTATGCTTTGATCCATCATTTAATTCTTCAAAAAAATGATTATTTTTCTTTACCAGAAAGCCACATTATTAATGATGAATTTACTTTTCATCTTATCAACGATTCTAAAGACACTATAGAGAAGGTTTTTTCTACTTTTTATAAGCATAATCCCCTTTTACCAGCGGCAATCAAATTATTCATTTATTATTACAATGGTCCTGAGTTTATAGAGCGAGGCGTAATTAATGGCCATCCCACAGTGCAGGCTAACCAAGTATATAAACAAACAGTCAAAAACATGATTGAGACTTCTCAAAAGTTAGCTAACAATTCCATCTTTGATTCTAGTGCATGCATTCAATTTGAGTTACATCATCCTCCTTTATCTAATGCAGCTAAGCGAAACTCAAGAGATAGAATAGTAGGAAGATGGTCTAGTCAGGAAGTTAAAACCAGACTATCAACCTCTTCAGGGTCACCTAGTACTATCAGGGCAAATTTATCTAAATAATTTTGCCATTCCTGTAGATGTTTAGCCCAACCTCGTCATCCCCGCGTGCT
>BMAH01000056.1 GCA_014132615.1 Gammaproteobacteria bacterium | reverse complement strand
AATACATTAAGACAAGGTATTACGTTTACAGAAGATTGGCGTTTAGCACCTAAGTGGAATGTGGATTCGCAAATTAATTATGTTAATGCACGTTTTCAATCTGGCATATTATCAGGCAAGTTAATTCCTGCCGTCCCTGCGTTAAATGCGAATGTCGGGCTTTCTTATTTTTGGTCGGAAGCGTGGATAGCAAAATACACAGCACTTTACACAGGTAGCCGTTATGCTTCGCTTGATAGGTATAATATAGGGCAAAAACAACCTGGCTATTGGCTAAGTCTTGTTTCTTTACAATACAAACCTAAATCGTGGATAGCGAGTTTTGAAGTCATTAATTTATTTAATCAGAAATACACAACAGCTACTGTGTATAATACTCAAACCCAGGATATAACTTATTATCCAGGTTTAGGGCGCGAGTACCAATTAACCGTTAAATTATTATTGGATTAGTCATTATTTTTAAAATTAAAAAACAACCTTTTTTAATAGTTTCCTTGGTGCTACATAGTATTTTGCTAGTAGCGGCAGGGTTTTTTTATGTCAATCCAACTCGCATGGGCAATGATGATGAAACTATTATCCAATCTTATACTTATGTAGAGAAAAGAATTGCGAATAAAGTCTCAGTTGAGAAACAAATGGCGCAAAATGAAAAGCTTGCTGAGCAAGGCTTGCAAAAAATAGTGGAGAAAAAATCGAATTCAAAGCAGGAAGCTCAAAAGAGCGAGCAACAATTAGCGGCGCAAAAAGCTAAAGTGCAAGGTGAAAACGCAGAAACCTTGGTTGGCTTATTACATAAAGCAATTGCTGAGCATCAGCATTATCCCTTAGCTGCTGAAGAAATGGGTAGAAGCGGCAGGGTGACAGTGAAATTTGCATTGTCAGCACAAGGCGAGGTGAGTGAATTGCATATAGCACAGTCCTCTGGTACAACAAGTTTGGATGAAGCAGCATTAGATGCGGTGCGCAATGCTGCGCCTTTTACCATGGCGAAATCTTATTTGTCGCAAACTCAAGAATTTAGTGTCGATGTGTTGTTTGAAATTACATAAATTATTAAAAATAGGAAAATGATTATGCCAAAAGAGAATTTAACTATCTTAGAAGAAATTTTTATTACCCCTTCAAATACCATAAAAACAAATAGGTTTGACGAGGTAGAGGCTGCATTTTGCAATTCGGGCGGATGCTCAGGTCAATGTGGAAGGGCAATTGATGAAAGCCGAGATTAGTATAGATAAGGCGCGTGAATATTTATCGCAATTAGATTTTACATATTTAATTGAGACCGTATGCTCGTCTCATTATCCTTTGCCGCGTTGGACAGAAGATGAAGCAAGGATAGGGTGCGAGCTTTATAAAAATTTTCTCTTACTTATCAAAATGCACCCAGATTTATACTTAGTTCCCACTCGCGATATCGATGAATGGTGGCACGCACATATTTTATATACGCAGCGTTATACCAATGATTGCATGAAAATTTACGGTCATTATCTGCATCATGAACCCGCATCGCCGACTGAGGATACGGGTAAATTGATAGAAGGGTTTGCTAAAACTAAAGAGTTGTATTTAGCTTTATTTAATCAACCTCTAGTTACACTTTCACCACGTTATAACGATGATTCAAATGGCGTAGTAACACCATAATCACCGCTGCGGCAGGAAGTGCTAGCAAAATACCAAAGAAGCCGAACAAGGTACCGCCTGCCATGATAGCAAAGATTACTGCAACGGGATGTAAACCTATGCGTTCACCAACTAAATAAGGCGTTAAAATATAGCCTTCAATTGTTTGCCCAATTAAGAAGACAATTAACACACCGATTAAAGCATTCATCTCGCCAAATTGAACTAAGGCTGCAATGGATGCACCTATTAACACAAAGGCCGAACCCAAATAAGGCACTATGCTTAATATGCCGCCTATTAGTCCAATAATTAATCCTAACTTTAGGCCTATGGTCATAAGCCCTATGCTATAAATTAAGCATAGCCCCAGCATGACTAACAATTGCCCGCGAAAGAAAGCACCTAACACTTCATCGCATTGATTAGCAAGCTTAACGACAGTTGGACGATATTTATTAGGAATAATATTTTTTAATTGCAGTAAAATTTTATCCCAATCACGCAAGTAATAAAAAGTAACAACGGGGATTAATACTAAATTGATTATCCAGTTAGTGAGGGTATAGCCTGAGCTTACAACAGTCGATAAGACCCAGCCAGTTTTAGTTAAACTTTCAGATAAAGTCGTTTTTGCTGTATCTATACTAACAAACTCCTTCACCCACGGTGCTACCGTTTTCTCAATCCAATTGATTAAATCAGGTAATACCTCAATTAATGCAACTATTTGTTTTTGAATAAGAGGGAAAAGCATGAGCACGAACATGGCAATCACACCAAAGAGAGCTGCAAAGATAAGCAATACAGCCAAAATATGGGGTACTCTCCATTTTTCCAAGCGTTTCACTAAAGGATTAGTTAAGTAAGCAAATAGGGCGGCCATGAGAAAAGGGGTTAATATGGGGGCCAAGAGGTAAAGTAAATAAGCGGTTGCTGCCGCAATGAAGATGAATAAAACTTGGTTGCTGTTTACGTGGGTCATGCGATCTCCAGCGTGGGCTAATAGTTACCACATTTTCTCAGTTTGAATAAAGTTATACAATATTTTCTCTCTATAGCTAACTTCATATACAATACCCTCTTTTTCCTATTAATGAGGACAATATAGATGGTTCGTACAAGATTTGCGCCTAGTCCTACCGGCTATTTGCATATAGGGGGTGCTCGCACCGCACTTTATTGCTGGTTGTACGCACGTAAAATGCAAGGCACTTTTATTTTGCGTATTGAAGACACGGACTTAGAGCGTTCAACACCTGAATCTGTGCAAGCCATTTTAGACGGCATGGCCTGGCTAGAATTAAATTACGATGAAGGCCCTTTCTATCAAACCAAGCGATTTGATAGATATAAAGAAGTCATAGCACAAATGTTAGAAGAGGGAAGTGCGTATCGCTGTTATTGCTCAAAAGAAAGATTAGAAGCATTGCGTGAAACGCAAATGGCTAACAAAGAAAAGCCGCGCTACGATGGAAAATGTAGAAATTTGACGACTCAGCAAGAAGGTCCTTTTGTGGTGAGATTTAAAAATCCCACCGAAGGTGTCGTTGAGTTTGATGATTTAGTACGCGGCAAATTAAGTTTTGCTAACGCTGAATTAGATGATTTAATTATTGCAAGAAGTGATGGCACACCGACTTATAATTTCACTGTTGTAGTAGACGATAAAGACATGGAAATTACTCACGTCATTCGCGGTGATGATCATATTAACAATACGCCACGCCAAATAAATATTTTACGTGCTTTAGGCGCAAAGCCGCCTTTGTATGCTCACGTGCCTATGATTTTAGGCGGTGATGGCAAACGCTTATCTAAACGACATGGTGCAGTCAGTGTATTGGAATAATTTTGAAAAGAGCCTATAGGATTCCCTGGTGTTTTCGTCGGATTAAAAGCAATTTCATTTTGTAACGCTAATTGATACAAACTAAGTTGGGCCCGGAATTGTTCACGTATAAATTTAAGTCCTGCTTCATAAGAGTTACCCGTTTGTGCATTTAATTTTGTTACTCCTTCTGCAAGCCAAAGCATTTCATTTGCTTTAGGAAAGCGAAAGTTAGTATCACGTCTTAAATAAAATTCCCATGCATCATTCAATTTATAAGCGATACCTAATTCATTAACCCAAACTTGATTTGTATCATGTTGCAAAGTTTGATTTCGTTGCTGAGCAAAACGACTGCCCATTGTTAAATCTACACGAGCGAAAAGCGGTGCAATCCACTGTCCATATAATTGCTGCTGCCTAGCATTCACTTGCTTAGTATTAATTAGCGTTGAAATTTTATAATCATTATTTTGGTAAGTATAACCCGCTAATAACTTGTGATCGTGAATACGGCCTATTAACTCGGGGTTAAAAAAATCCTGACTTTCATTCATGTGAGAAGTAAGATCAACACGACCATCACTTGTTGTGGTTTGACGCCCCAATCGGGTTTCTAAAATCCAATTTGAAGTAATACTGTACTTACTTAACAATTGATAAAGATTAATTGTATAGCCAATGTAATTTAAAAAATTACTCGCTTGTCTAGGATTCGCTTTATATTGTGCTTCAGTTAATCCTCCAGGAATTTGTGCTGAAGTTTGCGTGGTTTGCACTTTAACACTTACTAAACCTTTAGCGTATTCTATGCCCGCTTGCAGCAAACCGGTTTTATCATGTTGATGATTATGTTGCCGGTAATTATCTGTTTCATTATTAAAACCCGATGCTTTAATAAAAACACCATTAGCAAATTGTTTTGCTAGGTAAGCACTTAAAAAGGTTTTATTGAAACTACCTTTCTCCGCCACGACTTCTAAGATATTGCCATGCGGTAAACGCGTGTTGATATTTAACACGCCACCCACTGCTTGATCACCCCATCTCGACCCTTGGCTACCTTGAAAAATAGCAAGACGCTCAATATCAGATAAGGAAATAGCATTAAAATTAGGCGGCAACAAACTGGAATTCGTTAAGGGAAAGCCATCGACTAAAATGAGTGAGTTAGCAGCGGCATTATCACCAAACCCGCGTATGCTCAAAGCAGACTGGCGATTATCACCGCTAGTTAAGCGTACTATACTTTGCTCTTGGCGCAATAATTCTGAAAGATTAATAACTGGACTATCTGCAATTTCCTTACGTGTAAATTGCGTAGTTTGCATGCGTTCTATTGATTTAGTTGAGCGAGTTTTATTCGATTTAGCATTAACCTCAGGAATAACAATGGCAGCATAACTCACTGAATGTAAGCTAAAACAAAGTGTTAGCAAGAAAAAAAGTTTTCGCATGCAGTAAACCGATTAATTTATTTATAGTTATAGGCAAAATCAAGAATAGGGATTTTAAACGCATACCCTAACTAAAACAAATTGACCTTTAGCACCACTCCCCTATATTCTTATAGCTTATTTTCTATCCAATTAATAAGACTGATGAATACGACACTTTGGGAAAAAATTGCAGAAACGCCTTGGTGGTGGTACGCCCTTGCTGTCTACTTGCTATTAGCTTGCGTATCTTCTCTAAAGCCGCGCATTGTTGAAGTAAAACAATTATTTGTGCTTCCTCTATTTTTTATTATTTTTTCTGCCATTATCTTAAGCGTTTCATTCGATATTACTTTAATGAATCTTGCTACTTGGACCAGCGCATTGATGAGTGGGATGTTATTAGGCTTTTTACAATTTCGTTTATTGAGAATTAAAGCAATACCTAATGAAAATAAATTATATATCCCTGGCTCACCCTTATTCATCTTAATGGTTGCTTCATTTTTAATAGCAAAAGTTTATTTTAATTTAAACACGAATATAGACGTATTATTCACTTTACAACAAACCCATCCGATTTGGTTTATTCTTGCTTACGGTATTTTATCTGGTTTGTTGTTAAGTAAAATTGTTTGCTCTATACGATGCCTTAAAAAAGGCCCTTACCTTACTCGTTAATGATCATGGCTTGCACGTGTGCTGGTACGCAATCTGCTAGCACCGTTAAGTTATAACCACCTTCTAACACGGATATCATTTTTCCCTGACAACAAATTTTTGCTATATCAGCAATTTTACTTGTCAGCCATACGTAATCATCTTTAGTTAAACGTAAATCAGCTAAAGGGTCTTGTTCATGCGCATCAAAGCCAGCTGAGAAAAAGATAAGGTCAGGTTTAAACTCAAGTAATTTAGCAAACCATTTTTTTTCAACGGCTTCACGAAACTGAGCGCCATCCGTTCCTGCTTTTAAAGGGACACCTAAGATATGTGAATTATCTAATTCCTCGTCATAGCCAGGATAAAAAGGATGCTGAAAGCTAGAACAATACATAACACGCTTATCTCGCTGGAAAATATTTTGCGTGCCATTGCCATGATGAACATCAAAATCAATGATAGCAATACGTTGCAAATGATAAACCTCTAACGCATAGAGTGCACCAATCGCTATGTTATTAAAAAAACAAAATCCCATTGCTTTATCATATTCAGCATGATGGCCTGGCGGACGAACATTGCAAAATGCAGCTTGCACTTCATTTTTTAATACTAAATCCACAGCCAATATCACGGCACCAGCTGCATGCATAGCAGCAGATAGTGTATGAGAATTCATACGCGTATCAGCATCAACCATAATGACACCCGTTTTAGGTGCGATAGAGATAAGCCAATCTACGAAGCGATGATCATGAGCACGCTTGACATCCTCAATAGTAGCAAGCGGTGCAGTATAAAATTCTTTATGCGTCGTAAAAGGAAAATCTTTTAATGCTTGCTGTATGACTTTGACGCGTTCAGGGCTTTCAGGATGCTCATAACCGGCATCATGTAATTCACAGCTTGGATCTGAAATTAATGCAATGCTCATTCGACCTCCGATTCTTTTACCGCATCTAAAATAGCAAGCTGCACCGCTTTTGCTGCAAGCGTACCGATTGTTAATTCAGAGGCTTCCTTTTCACCGCAAGAAACACAAAATAAAATATCACCGTCGTAACGAGTAAATATAGGTGTAATAGCACGCGCCATACCGGCTGTTGCCATTTTAGCAAGACGTCTTAATGCTGCCTTATCAAATTTTGCATTCGTGCATACTAATGCGAGTGTAGTATTAGCATGAGCAAATAAATCATGCTCAGCCTCACCTGATAAAAGATAGTTTTGACAATCAGCAAATCCGTCTTGCTCATGGCGTGCACCAGCGACAATATTGCCAGCTTCATCGCGTACATCACCTACACAATTAACGACAACGTAAGCCGTGACTTCTATGCCATTTTCTAATGTTAATGTTGCATAACCTAAACCACCTGTCATTGCATTCGCATGAGGAATTAATTTACCTATCGTTGCACCCGTTCCAGCACCTATGCGACCTCTATCTTGATTCATTTCGCTTGCATTTTTACACGCATGGTAAGCATCTTGCGCTTGCGGAATGTGAGGGGTTTTATGCGCTAAATCGTAAATTGCAGCGGCAGGAACAATAGGCACATTACCATGTCTAGTCGCATGCCCAATCCCTTGCTCAGTTAAATATTGCATCACGCCTTGCGCTGCATAAAGGCCGTAAGCACTGCCGCCAGAAAGAACTAGCCCGTATAATTCAGGCACACTACTATCTGTGTCTAACACCGCTAATTCATGCGTTGCCGGAGCTGATCCACTAATCCAATACGAACCGGTTGCGCCTGATTCAAATAAAAATACAGACAACCCCGTGCCGTCTTTTAAATTAGTAAAATGGCCAATTTTGACACCCTTCATATAGGTGATTCCTCATAGAAATGATATTATACAGCACCGTTAATTTCCTAATGGATCTTACTCATGATACAAATGACATTAGCACAAGCTGCACAAATCTTAGGGATAAAAGATGACAGTGCTCAACAAACATTTCAAGGCATCTGTATCGATTCGCGTCAAATAAAACCAGGTAACCTTTTTATCGCTATTCCCGGTGCTAGGGTGGATGGCCATGATTTTATTGAAGAAGTAAGAGAAAAAGGCGCAGCAGGTGCCTTAGTTTTGCGTAAAACTGACTCTTCTTTACCGCAATTATTAGTCTCAGATATTACTATTGCATTAGGAAAATTAAGCGCCGCTTGGCGTGAACAATTCACTATTCCCTTTATTGCAGTTACGGGAAGTAATGGCAAAACGACGCTAAAAAATATGATAGCAGCCATTATGACGGCTGCCTGTGGCGGCAATAGCGATGAAGTATTAGCGACACAAGGTACGTTAAATAATCATTTAGGTTTACCTATTACGCTAGCACGCTTAGACAAGAAGCATAAATATGCAGCCATAGAAATGGGCATGAATCACTTTGGTGAAATTGCTTATTTAACTAAAATTACTCATCCTAACGTCGCTGTCATTACTAATGCCGCTGCTGCACATTTAGAAGGTGTAGGTGATGTAGCAGGCGTTGCTCGAGCTAAAGCAGAAATTTTTGGCGGTTTAGTACCCAATGGCACCGCTATCTTAAATCGCGATGATGCTCATTACACGTTTTGGTTAAATGAAATTGGCAACCATTCATACCTTACCTTTGGTTTACATCCCGATGCCGATGTTTCCGTCATTTCTAGTGAAAGCCATCAAGCGCAGCACTTAACTATTCGCACCCCAAAAGGTAATATGGAAGTTAAATTACCGCTTTTAGGGCATCATAATATTGTCAATGCACTAGCAGCGACAGCAGCTGCATTAAGCATCGATATTGATTTACCCGCCATCGTAAATGGATTGGAAAATATTCAACCCGCGCCTGGCCGATTGCAATTACATACATTGGCAAATGGCGTAAACATTATAGACGACACCTATAATGCTAACCCTTTTTCCTTACAAGCTGCTGTAAAAACCTTGGCTGCTTTTGCAGGTAAAAAAATCTTGGTTTTAGGTGATATGAAAGAATTAGGCGCTGAAACTAAAGCGCTGCATACCAATGCTGGGCTCGCTATTCGGGATGCAGGAATTGATTATCTTTTTACCTACGGCGAATTTAGCGAAAATACAGCCCAAGCCTTTGGCGAAGGTGCTTATCACTTTAGTGAACAAGATAAATTATTAAATGCCCTAAAGCCTTTTTTGTATAATCAAACGACAATTTTGGTCAAAGGCTCACGTTCTATGCACATGGAGAAAATTGTGCAAGGTTTAATCGCCTAATTTTTGAGGGATAAGAGCTAGACGCTATATAATAACTATAAGCAATACCCACTTTAGAGGAGTGCGCAATAAATGAGCATAAAAACCCCGATTACCATTGCTTACGGCGATGGCATAGGTCCTGAAATCATGCAGGCAACGCTTGATATACTGGCTGCTGCACATGCTCGTTTAGACATTGAAGTAATTGAAGTGGGTGAAAAAGTCTATTTACAAGGCCAAACTTCAGGCATTCCCGATTCTGCTTGGGCTTCATTAAAACGCACTAAAGTGTTGTTAAAAGGGCCTATCACTACCCCTCAAGGTGGTGGTTATAAAAGTTTAAATGTGACCCTTAGAAAAACCTTAGGTTTATTTGCAAACGTACGCCCCTGCCGTGCTTACGCTCCTTACGTTGCAACTAAATTTCCAAACATGGATTTAGTTATCATTAGGGAAAATGAAGAAGGGACGTATTCAGGTATTGAACACAGAGGGACAGATGAAGTTTATCAATGTTTAAAATTAATTAGTCGTCCTGGCTGTGAACGCATCGTGCAATATGCGTTTGAATACGCAAGAAAGTTTAATCGCAAAAAAGTCACTTGTCTTAGCAAAGACAATATTATGAAAATGACTGATGGTTTATTTCATAAAGTGTTTAATGAAATTGCTAAAGACTATCCTGATATTGAACATGAACATTTAATTATTGATATTGGTACTGCTTTAATTGCTGCTCAACCTGAACGTTTTGATGTGATTGTTACTTTAAATTTATACGGTGATATTATTTCTGACGTTGCTGCACAAATCGCAGGCTCTGTTGGCTTAGCGGGTTCAGCCAATATTGGCAATCACGTTGCAATGTTTGAAGCAATACATGGTTCAGCACCTGATATCGCAGGTAAGAACATTGCAAATCCTTCTGGCTTATTAAATGCCGCTATTCAAATGCTCATTCACATCAATCAACCTGATGTTGCTAGCTTAATTGAAAATGCTTGGTTAAAAGCATTAGAAGACGGCTTACACACTGGCGATGTATATTCAAAAGAATATAGCAAAGAGAAAATGGGTACTAAAGAATTTGCTCAAGCAGTCATTGCAAGATTAGGACAAAAGCCAACGCATTTTAAACCGGTTGAATATAAGCAAGGTGCTTATGCAAAAATTGAATGCTACGGTGCACCTAAAGAAATTCATAGTAATAAAGAATTAGTCGGCGTCGATATCTTTATCGATAATCCTCACGATATATCAGCGGAA
The DNA here is from genome assembly GCA_014132615.1 of Gammaproteobacteria bacterium. Taxonomy (GTDB): domain Bacteria; phylum Pseudomonadota; class Gammaproteobacteria; order DSM-16500; family DSM-16500; genus Aquicella. The sequence continues at coordinate 416 of BMAH01000056.1, read as the reverse complement.
GAATTAGCAAAACAAATACTGCCTGTTAAAGGCAATTTAGAGTTAATTGCCATTTCAAGTCGTGGTTTAAAAATATGGCCGAATAGCATGATTGAATCGCCCTACTTACGCCACTGCTGCTGCCGTTTTCAATCAACAACAGATCTTAAACAGTTAACCGCCATAAAGCATGCCGATATTATCCAACTATTAGAAAATTTGAATGAATTAGGCTGGGATGTGGTTAAAACTGAAAATCTCTATACTTACGATGGTGAGCTAGGTTTTACGTTAGCACAGGGTCAATAGAGTTAGTCTATTTCATCCTTAATGCCCAATAAATCAGCGTAAAAAACTTGTCCCTGTAGATGTTTAGTAATTCAATGACAGAAATCTGCGCTAGCGTACGGGGATGACGTGCATTGCTCCCTCTCCCA
>BMAH01000055.1 GCA_014132615.1 Gammaproteobacteria bacterium | reverse complement strand
CCTTTACTTATTGTGGGTCAAAATGCTATCAAAGATGGCATATTCTTACAATAATAGTTAGAGTACGTTTTTTGATAATTTTTGGTTAATACTGTGTCACTGAGCGATTTACTAAGCTTGCATAAAGCTAAAACATTGGAAATGTATTCATTTGAAGAGTTTGCGAGTGAAGCATTACTTTTAGACATCTTGATGATTAGCATTCTTTATGCAATGACGCTTCTTTTCACGTTTGATTTTAATTGGGAAAATTTTCCCCCCCTCTTTATTGAGGATGCAGTTCTTGATGAAGAAAGCCTCAGTCAAGAAACTATAACTGATAGAGAAGAACTAGAAGAAAACAATGGGCTTAGATATAGACACGCCTTTTTTCAAACTAGTGATCCAAATAATAGTATCCAATCACACCAATCATTGAGGTTTTAATGAACTCGAATCGAACATTATTAAATAAACAACAAATAGAAGAACAAACCGAAACCCTAACAGAAGAACAAAAGTTAGCAGCTAGCTTATTAATTGCGAAAGGAGCTATGGTTTCAATGCCTATCGATAATATGTCATCTTCATTCCTTGGAGTTGGTATGGGCTTGATTTTGGGGGTGATCATAGAAGGGGTTGTAGAATTGGTAGAGGGGACAAGTACTTATCTTTCGCGATTCTCTTTATTAAGTTTTGGGAGAACAATGTCACCTGCCGATGAGCAGCCTTTGCCTAAGAGCAAGTTAGCTTTTCATTCCTTGGGCGAATAATTAGTCATGAAATGGTTAACTCACGCAACTGACGGCTTACGTAATCTCTACCATGCTAAGTTGCGTGCTTTTTTAGCTTTATTAGGCATATTAGTTGGAACAGCATCCGTTGTTGCCATGGTATTGGGAGGTGAGTTAGCAACCCAAGAAGCGCTTAAACAATTTAAATCGCTGGGTACCGATTTATTAGCTGTTTCCATTAACAACACAGAAGAAACGTTAAATACAGGTAAATCTGACGCACTTACTTTGCAACAAGCATTTGCTCTGCAGCAGGTAGATAAAGATATT
>BMAH01000054.1 GCA_014132615.1 Gammaproteobacteria bacterium | reverse complement strand
GAAGGATTAGCTTTATTTCGTTATCTCATTGCTTCTGTTTGCATGGGAATTATTTATTTTCGCATGCCAGCTAAGGCGAAATTAACTGTGAAAGATAAAGCTGCTTTACTTTTTATCGGAGTTATTGGCATTGCTATTTACAATATCGCTTTAAATTATGGCGAATTAGCAGTTTCATCAGGCACAGCTAGTTTTATCATTAGTCAATCACCTATTATCACTGCAATTCTTGCGGCAATTTTTTTAGGTGAAAAACTAAATAGGTTACGTACCTTAGGTTTTTGTACGAGTATTTGTGGCATTGCTTTAATTGCATTGAGTGAAAAAACTCATTTTAATTTTAATGCCGGTTTGGTTTATATCTTAATCGCGACACTTGCTAGTGGTCTTTATTCTGTTTTACAAAAACCTTTTTTGAATAAATATCATGCTATTTCTGTTACCACTTATTTAGTGTGGGGTGCTACTTTATTTTTATTAATTTATACACCCAAAATGCAGCACGATTTACTGCACGCTTCATGGCAATCCACTTTCACAGCCATTTATTTAGGTATTTTCCCCGCTGCTTTAGGTTACCTAGCTTGGAGTTATGTATTATCTCATGTTGCTGCCACACGTGCAGGCAGCTTTCTTTATTTTATGCCCTTTATGACAACCTTGTTGGGTTGGGTGTATTTAAATGAAATACCTGTTTGGATGTCTTTATGCGGTGGTTTGCTAGCTATTTTAGGTGTATGGTTGGTTAATCATTCTTACGCAAAAATCACCACAGCTAAATTAACAGAATCAATACAAATAGCTTAAGTAAAATATAATTAATGAATAAAAATAATAAAAAAGGATTATCATGCTTTCGACAAGAAGTAATGTTCAGCCTATCTATAAATTTGAAGAATATATTATAGAGCTAATTGATTTTTTTAATACGCACTCATTTCCAAGCTTAAAGCTTTTATCTTCTAATGCAGTTAAGGTTTGCTATCACCAATCTTTAGCTAAATTAGCAAGGCAATTAGAAAAAACTCAAAAAGATACCGTAGATTTAGTGAAGTCTTTACCAGATTCGATTCATAGTGAGGAAAGAAGCGATTTGGTTTATATTTCTGCATCTAAGTCAGTAACAGCATTTCCTATAATATGGAAAGCATTACAAGAAGTATTGTTTCATCTTAAAGTAATAGAAAGTATTAAAGATTGTGAAGAAGCAAGAGCAGCATCGGATGAAATTATTCTGACTAAAATCAATATTATTAAAGAGAAATTATGCGACTTATTGATAGATGAGTATGAGAAAAAGAAATTAAATGTAAATCAACTGATAATCGAAATGCTAAAAGGCAATGTAAATGCTGGTTTAGAACTAATGGATTATATGAATTATCAGAGGTTAACTAAGGAGCAAATAAATTATATTTTAATTGTTACTGAAAATATGGAGTTTTTGTCGCAGTTATCCTTTCCAGTTTCTTTTGCTATGTGTTTGCGTGCCTTTGTATATCATTTTAGTGAATTAGTAGATTATTCATTAGCCGCTTCGTTATATGAGAGTGCTATAGAACAAGATCAAAATCCAATAGCATTAAATAATAGAGGTCACATGTATCTTAATGGACATGGCAGCGAGGTGGAGGAGGATAAAGCAATAAAATTATATGAAAGAGCAATAAATGAATACAGTTTTGATTTGGCTCGTCTTAATAGATCTCTTCTTCACAGTATGAAGGGCGAATATGGATTGGCAGTAAATCTGTTAAGAACGGTTATCTTTGAAAGTAACAATGTTCCTCCTTGTGTTTTGGCTTTAGCTTTTAATTGTTACAGTATTTTGCATCAAGTTGGACGGATTCCTAATGAGCCAGCTAATTTAGTTTATGCACCAGCTAATTTAGCTTATGCAAATGAATATGCTAATAAAGCGCTGGAAGGTAGTTATTATGCATCTATCTCGGTTAAAGGAAACAAAGCAGCTAAATTAATAAAGGATGGCCAATATGAAGCTGCAGTAAAAATGTTAGATGAGATGCTTAAATTTAATTATTTAGATAACATTTATATGCGATTAAAAATTCACATGGAAGAATTAGCTAAGATAACACCGGCTTTACATGCTTTTTTATCAGAATTCTCTGAAGGTGAACCAGCAGCTATTTATAAAAAATTATTTCTAAGGTTAGGTGTGCCAAAGCATATGGTTAATGAGATTATAGGCTTTTTTACAAATAAAACAGAATTAAAAATTGAAAAAGTATATAGTTTTTTAGCTGAGGTGGAATCTTTTACCCCTACCCCCTTAAAAATAATGATAGCAACTGCTTTAGCGATTAGCATAAATAAAACGATTAAAAAAATTTCATTTACTCCCTATGAAAAGGAAGGCAATCGATTTTCTTTAAGCGATGAGCATTGTATTTATATAGCTTATATAATAAAAACCAATCCCAATATACAAACTATAGTTTTATCAGGGAATAGAATTACTGCTTTAGGGGCGCAATGCCTTAGTCGTGTACTAAGATATAATAGAACAGTAAAGGAACTTGATTTGAGTAATAATAGGTTAAGTAATTGTAAAGCCTTTATTCAAATGATAGAAGTTAATAGAGGATTGAGAGTAATTAATTTAGAAAAAAATAATCTTATTCGTTATAATCTTTTGCATATCGCTAACACATTAAAATATAAACCCAACTGTCCTGTGATTAATATAGAATATGATATATTAAAGCAATCGCCTGACATGTTTCCAATCACACATCAATTAATTGCGTTATTTGATAATAAATCGATTTATTTTTTATTGAAACATTGGGGGTTAATTTTTAATTCAAGTAACCAAGTGTCCCAAATGTGCAATACAAGTGCTAAAATAGCATATTGGAATAATGCGTTAAGTAGACTATATGCTTCACATGGCGGCGCTTCTTTTTTTAAATTTCAAACTAAGGAAGTTTCTTTGCGCGATTTATGTATTTTAAGCATTTACGAGCAAGCTGAAAGGTATGTTGAGGAAGATTTTCAGCAGTTGCCATTAGAATTACAAGAAATTTTTGATTTTTCTAGCAAAGCTGACTTAAATTATTCACTATATGCTTTGAGTAACATGCTGCAAGACTATCAAAAAGAAGCATTCACAAATAGTTTGATGGAGAGTAAAGATTTGTATTCAGTTATGGCTTTGGGAGTTTATAATTATTTAACGGAGCAAGAAAAAATATCCAATCATTTTTCTTTGCTAGAAGAAAAGTCACCTGAGTTAGTTAGAGAATTCATAGATAGCGCATTCAATAAGTTTATAATTAACGATGAGCAATACAATCAATTGCAAAAAATTAATTATATAAATAAGCTAGCAATTTAAAGATGGCTGATTAAATTATTAATTAATTCTCTACCTGATTGTTTACTGTAGTCTTTTTCAATCTCAAGGCTGACTAACCGGCGGGTGTCAGCTTTCATATATTTGTTTAATAAGCCCATAAAAGCAGGCGGTGCAAAAATAATAATTTCTTTGCATTGATTATTAACTCTACCTGAATCTAATTTAGCAAGTAATTCATGGGCAAAGACCGCTGCTTCACGCTCTTTAGGAGATGTTGCTTCAGCAAAAGTGCTTGAACCAAATTCTCCTTGTTTGTCACTAGCTAAATCTTGATTTTTTAAGCGACTTTCAGGATGAGAAAATTCGCCTAGTAATTCTAAATCATTTACATCTTTATTGAGTATTTTTGCTTTATGGACAGCGAATAAACGTGCGCTGCTAGCATCAGCAATTAAAAGCCAAGATTTTTTATTTTCCATGCGTCACCTCCTTAATTCTATCTTTTAAACTTACTCTATTTACTTAAGATGACGCAAGTTTTGCTTGATTCTAATGAGAATCTGACATTAGTTTATTCGTTAAGGCAATAGCTAGTACTGAAACTAACAAAGTAAGATGAATAATCACTTGCCACATCACTGCAAAGGTATTTTTCTGTGATAGATCAATAAAAGTCCGCAATAAATGGATGGATGAAATGCCAATTAATGCTAGCGCTAGTTTAATTTTCATACTGCCTGCATTAACTTGATCTAACCATTCAGGCTGATCAGGGTGAGTTTGCAAATTTAATTTAGAAACAAAAGTTTCATAACCACCAACAATAACCATAATCAACAAATTGGCTATCATGACCACGTCTATTAAGTCTAAAGCTTGTAACATAATTTGATTTTCAGTGAATTTATTAGCATTGCTAATTAAATGAATTAAGCCTAATGCAAACTCATATACATAGACACCTAAGACAATAATTAACCCTAAATATAAGGGTGCTTGTAGCCACCGACTCAAAAAAACTAATTGCGATAAATCTCTTATTTTCATTATAGCCTCTTTATTTAATTATTATTTTGATAATGGTCAGCAATCACTTGTGCAACGCAAGCAGTTAATTTTTTTCCAGTAGGAATATGTAAAAACTCATTTGGTCCATGCGCATTGGAGCCTGGGCCTAGCAAGCCTGTAATTAAAAATTGTGCTTGTGGAAACTTTTTACCTAACATGCCCATGAATGGAATAGAGCCGCCTTCACCTAAATATAAAGCAGGTTTGCCAAAATAATCTTGCGATGCTTGATTTACTGCTTCAACTAACCATGCCGCTTCTTTGGGCGCATTCCAACCTGGACCCGTATCATTAATTTCATAATGTACCTTTGCGTGATTAGGTGGGTTTTTTTCTAATACGGATTTTAATGTGTGAGCAGCCTGCTCTGGGTCAACTGTAGGCGGCAAGCGCATGGATAATTTTACCGATAAAGCAGGAAGGGTAACATTGCCCGCATGTTCAATGGCGGGAAGTCCATCGCAGCCAATGACAGAAAGGGCAGGCTTCCAAGTGCGGCGTAAAATTAATTCATAAGGTGACTCAGATTCTGGTTCCACATGCGGTAGTAGCGGTAAACTATTTTTAATCGAGTCATTTAATACAAGCGCCGCTTGTTTTGCTTGCTGTAAACGTTCTTCAGGAATGTTAACTTGCAATTCAGATAAAAGAATATTACCCGTCTCTTTATCTTCTATACGATCTAATAATTCACGTAAAATACGGAAGCAAGAAGGAATAACACCACTACCATAACCGGAGTGTACCCCTTCTTTTAACACTTCAATCTGCAAGGTACCCCCTACTAAACCGCGTAAAGACGTTGTTAACCATAATTGTTCGTAATTGCCGCA
>BMAH01000053.1 GCA_014132615.1 Gammaproteobacteria bacterium | reverse complement strand
TTTATCCAGCCGCGCCTATAGAAGTAATCCTGAGTTTGATGAAATAAAAAGAAAAGCTGAGGAAAGATGTAAATATTTGGTTAGAGAGAAAGACGGATTTAACGATACATTAAGGTCAATAGGATTGGTGGTTAAAGAAAATCATCCTTTCTCTTGCGAAGAATACATAAAAATTTTTTCCCTAGTTAGTCAGCTTACAGGTTGTGATTTTTCTAAAAGGGGAGCAGCTGTAAAGTTGTTAGCTTTTTTTGGTAATTATGAAGATGCAGCATTAGCTTTGCGAAAAATGGAGGTTAATCAACTTGCAAATTTTTTCACAAAATTACGCAGTTTGCCACTTTCTGCCTGTCATACGTGGAATATTGAGTTATGGCAAGCGTTAGCAAAAAAACACATGCTAAGCGATGCTTTTATGCAAGTATTTTCTCATGCAGCAGTGATAGAGGAAAATATAAAACATTATAAATCTGAGCTAATTAATGATCATAAACAAACTATTATCAATCAGCATCAAAACCGTTTGGCCTCACAATGGGGTGAACTAAATAAAGAAGTAGGTAATAGCAACCAATCTGATTACATTCAGCTGTGCTTGGATAAACAGCAAAAGCAAATCAAAAAAGAAATTCGCGAACAATTTAATAAAGCAGCATACAACCAATTTGGTTTTAAAGAAAAATTATCTGATTCTGAAAAAGATAACTTGCTAGCATTTAAAACTTCCCCGCAGGCTTCTATTTTACTAAATGAAATAGCAGAGAAAGTAAATAAAAAGTTTTTGAAACAATGTAAAGAAAATTATGTAAATGGCCAAAAAATATTGGCATCAGGAAGGGATAATTATATTCAGTCAGGATTACAATATGCCAAAGATAAAATTCATTCTGAAGCTGAGAATTTGAAGCAACACTTACTCTCTCCGCATACGGATTTGGAGACTCTCATCAAACATGGAGCGCGCGCACGTTATAAAGATTACAACTATAATCCTCGAGCTGCGGAACTATTTTTTCAATACAATAAAACGGAGCGAGATTTAGCTACCTATTTAAGTTGGGAAGTAAATGATAGCGATGAACATATTCCGCCAGTTTTTATTGAAGGAAAAGTAATTGGTTATACGGATTTTTATTTACGAAAAGAAAAACCTGATAACCCTGAGGTGGCGGTTTTTGGCCATCTTACTAATTGTTGTCAGTCTGTGGGAAATAGAGCTGGGGAATATAGTGTAGAGCACGGCATTACGAGTCCTTATGGCGGTTTTTATGCTCTACGTAAAAAAAGTAATGATGAAGTCATTGCACAATGCTGGGCTTGGCGCGGCAGGAATGGCGGCATCGTGCTTGATTCAGTTGAATCTCAATATGCTTACGCTAAGGATCAAACTAGGCACTTCATGCTCTCAGAATTTTTTGGCTATTTAGCTTACCAATTAGTTACTCAATATCAAGTATCGCAAGTGTTAGTTGGAAGAAGTGCGCATACCCCTGCGCATTTAGGTAAGAAATGTGGCGACAGAGAAGTGTTCAGAGAATCTTATTTTCTACCTGACTCAGAGACTCAATTTTTATTATCTAAAAATGGGCATGAGAAAATGTATCTTTATGTTTTGGTGCAAGATGCTATTCGCAAAGGGCTTAAGGATAAGTTGAGCCATTTTTTAGAATTTTATCCTGAGGTGAAAGGCGATCATTATGAAGCTGGTATGTTGTCTCATGCTGTTGCGCAAACAGATAATGTTGAGTTAATGCAGTTAGTGCTTGAGCAAGGTGGTGATGTGAATCAGTGTGATAAAGAGAATATGACGTTGTTACATGTGGCAACTAAATATAGGCGAGAAAATATGGTTAAGTATTTACTCTCAGCGGGAGCGGATGTTTGTGCTAGGAGTGCTAAGGGTGAGACAGCGATAGAGATGGCGGGGAAGGATACGAGTTTGATTGAGATAGTGGAGGTTTATCAAAATAGAGCTTCTCAGTTACGATTTTGAGATAGCAGTAACGGTGAAGCATTTGCCAATCCTAAAACGCCAGCCCTTATGAACTTACACTCGTTCCGAAAGTACACGTCGTTCTGAGCGTATACTGTCATCCTGAGCATAGCGAAGGATCTGCTCCAATCAGTTGAAGGTTAAGCAGATCCTTCGCTATGCTCAGGATGACAGTCTTCTTAAAAAAGACGGCCTCTTTAACTAAAAGGACAATGCACTGCTCAGGATTTTTAGAGATCCTATGTTACAGCTAAGAATAAAGATCATGCTGATTTTCACCCGAGCTTGTTGGGTAGTTAGCTTGGCCAGGTGAATAAGCAGGACCTTCTTGTTTAATCATTTCTAATGCTTTTTTAGCAGGCTCAAAGCCTTTTTCTGCGGAGCGTTTAATCCAGAAATGCCCAACATTCGTATCTTGTGCGACACCGTAACCATAGTAATACATATAACCTACTGCATATTGCGCTTCATCATTACCATCAGTAGCAAGCGGTAGTAAATCTTGCATGGCGCGTTTGTAATAACCATCTTGGAAATAGCGTTTACCCTGTTGTAGGTAAGATTCATTATACAAACTGTGTTTTGCACATGCGAATACTGTCATCGCTAAGCAACTCGTTAAGAGCAGCTTATAAAGGATGCGAACCATTTATATATTCTCCTCTTTGTCTCTAGTTTTAAATTGCAATTTTGCTCTGGCAAGGGGCAGTTTCTCTAATTGACCTTCATTTTCAAGAATAATGGCATCAGCTGTAATCGCGTAAATTTTTACCCCATAAGGAAGACTATCGCCTACGCGAAAAATTTTCTCTCTTTCACCCGCCATAGAAATATAGGCTTTTGATTGTTGACCCATTGCGTTGGACGCAACTTCCACAATACCTGTTACGCGTAATTGCAGATTGGAAATCGGCATATCACCTGCTCCTCTCAACGCATGGCCAAATAAGTGAATTTGGGGTAAAGTGGCGATGAGGTCAGTGGTGTCGTCTATTTTTTCTACTACCTGCGAGGGTGCTTGTTGGTGTGCTAATACCCAATCAGCCCGCCACTGCCATAAGGCATACGCAAATAAGCTTAAAGACAGTAGAATTAAAATGGCGCAAGTTAAAGGCAAGGCGCGTTGTTGTAAAATTTTCATCATTTTTAGTTACATTTACTGAAATTTTGGCTTATTATAACCCACTTCCAATACACAGGATGCACTATGAGCTACATCGATAGGAATTTACTGCCGGACGAGCGTATACTGTTTCGTACAAAAAAGCACCTAATTATTTTCCTAGTACCTGTGTTGCTCACTATTTTTTCCTTGTATGCAACAACTTACATGCTAAACAATTCTATTTTGGCTCCCTTGGTTTGGGCGCCGTGGTTGGTGACATTCGTATTTTGGGCTTATAGCGGATTGGAATATCAATTTTCAAATTACGCTGTGACAAATAAGCGCATTATGATGCGCGAAGGTTTTTTCTTTAGACACACCAATGAGATGCGCGTAAATACCATCTCCCAAGTAAACGTAGTACAAAGTTTGCTCGGCCAAATTTTAAACTACGGTACCGTGTCTATTAATGCATTTGGTGCTTTTGACGCCTATCCTTTGATCAGTAAACCCTATCAATTTCAGAAACAAGTAAACGAGCAGTTAGATAGATTAACTAGCTAGCTAGTGGCTTGATGAAATAATTAGGTCCTGCTGATTTTTTTCTTTATTATCTCGCTATTAAATTATTACAGCGAGTAGTGAGGGCCTGATGTTACCGCTTAAAAACGATCTTTTTTTAAGAAGTATATACCGCGAACCCATTGACATGACCCCTGTTTGGATTATGCGCCAAGCCGGTCGTTATTTACCTGAATATCGTGCGACTAGAGAAAAAGCCGGTAGTTTTATGAAGTTGTGTAAAACGCCTGAGCTTGCTTGCGAAGTAACTTTGCAACCTATTAATCGATATCCCTTAGATGCTTCTATTATTTTCTCAGATATTTTAACGATTCCAGATGCAATGGGGCTGGGCCTTTCTTTTGTTGAAAGCAAAGGGCCTAGGTTTCAACATAAATTAGATGAAGATAAAATTTCACGCCTTGAAGTGCCAGATTTAGCTAAGCTTAGCTATGTTTACGATGCAATTAAATTAGTTCGCAGCGAATTAGCAGGGCGAGTTCCTTTAATTGGATTCTGCGGTAGCCCTTGGACCCTGGCTGCTTATATGGTGGAGGGAGAGTCAAAGCCAGGTTTCCCACGCATAATGAAAATGCGTGAAGAGAATCCTTTTTTGCTACACAGTTTATTAGATGTCTTAGCAAGTTCCGTTTGTGCTCACTTAAATGCACAAATTGTTGCCGGTGCACAAGCGGTCATGCTCTTTGATACTTGGGGTGGTTTGCTTAACACGGCTGATTATACTGAATTTTCTCTCTATTATTTAAAGCAAATCATAGCCGGCCTCACTCGCATCTATAATCAAAGTAAGATACCTGTCATTTTATTTACCAAAGGCGGCAGTGGTTGGCTAGAGTTAATAGCTGACTCAGGTTGTGATATGGTAGGACTGGATTCAACTATTACGCTTAAAGAAGCTAAGGCACGTGTTGGCGGCCAAGTGGCGTTACAAGGTAATATGGATCCTACTTCTTTATTAAAATCGGCCGATGAAATACGCGAAGAAGCTGCGAGCATAGTAACTTCTTTTGGTGGTGGTCCTGGTCATGTGTTTAATTTGGGTCATGGCATTACACCCGATGTGGACCCAGAAAAAGTAGGGATATTAATCGAAACCGTGCATGAGGTTAGTAAAGCATTACATAAAAATAATACGTAGAGAGAGGTGGTATGTATGCGATTGAAGATAACTAAATTTTTCCTAATACTTTCTTTGTTATGTGCTTGGTTGCTACCCAGTGTGAGTTTAGCTGCAGGTTCTGCTACACCCTTACCCGCTGAGCAAGCATTTTCATTTTCAGCAACTGTTTTAAATTCAACAAGAGCAGTAGTAGAGTGGCGCATTGCTCCAGGTTATTATCTTTATGCTAAACGCATACATCTAGCTTTTAATCCAGATGCCACAGCCAAATTTCAAATGCCTCAGGGTGATTTGAAGTACGATGCAGTGCAAGGTCGATTAGAAATTTTTTCAAATAGCTTAATCATTCCTATTCAAACTGAACAAGGCGATAAGCCATTGCAAGTTCAAATTGATTATCAAGGCTGTTCGCAAGATGGTTTTTGCTATCCACCTATGCAAAAAAATATAACGGTGGATTTTAAAACTTTAACGATAAAAGAAGCAGGCATTAATTCAACATCTACTTCTTGGCTATCTTTACTCACTGATCAAGAGGGCGTAAGTGAATTATTAAGCTCGTGGCATTTAAGCGGTATTTTACTATTATTTTTTGGCTTAGGTTTATTACTCGCATTCACACCCTGCTGTTTACCTATGGTTCCTATTTTAACTGGTTTGATAGTCGGTCAACGCCAACCTTTAAACACTAAACGTGCTTTTACTTTATCGTTAATTTATGTATTAGGTTCTGCTATCACTTACGCATGCGCCGGTGTACTTGCTGCAGTGGTTGGAAGCTCATTGCAAGTTTGGTTACAAAAACCGTTTATTCTAGTATTAGTTAGTTTGTTTTTTGTGGTGCTTGCCGCCTCCCTCTTTGGTTTGTTTGAAATACGTTTACCTAATCGCTTACAAAATAAATTAATTCAATTTAGCAATAAGCAACAAGGTGGCAGTGTGGTCGGCGTATTTGTGATGGGAATCATTTCTACTTTAATCATATCGCCTTGCGTCAGTGCACCCCTAGTTGGTGTCTTAATTTATATCAGCCAAACAGGCGATATGTTGTTAGGTGGCAGTGCTTTATTTGTGATGGGCTTTGGCATGGGCATCCCCTTATTACTAATAGGAAGTTCAGCAGGAAAATGGTTGCCAAAAACGGGTGTTTGGATGGAGGTAGTAAAAGAATTAGCGGGCTTTATGCT
>BMAH01000052.1:0-5000 GCA_014132615.1 Gammaproteobacteria bacterium | reverse complement strand
GGCCTGGGTGGACTTGAACCACCGACCCCACGCTTATCAAGCGTGTGCTCTAACCAACTGAGCTACAGGCCCCTACCCGGGGTCTATACACTGATTCCAAATTGTTTCTTCACAAGTCTTTCAAGAGTGATTTATGTGCGCAACTTACTCTAAGCAGCGATCTATCTGTTTGCTTATCCACTTGCGTGGACCGTGATGCTACTTTCGCAGCACCACTTCATCTAGTAAGGAGGTGATCCAGCCACAGGTTCCCCTACGGCTACCTTGTTACGACTTCGTCCCAGTCATGAATCATACCGTGGCAGACGTCTTCTTTGCAGTTAAACTATCCGCTTCTGGTACCATCCACTCCCATGACGTGACGGGCGGTGTGTACAAGGCCCGGGAACGTATTCACCGCGACATAGCTGATTCGCGATTACTAGCGATTCCGACTTCATGGAGTCGAGTTGCAGACTCCAATCCGGACTACGAGACGCTTTCTGAGATTGGCTCCCCCTCGCGGGTTGGCTACCCTCTGTACGCCCCATTGTAGCACGTGTGTAGCCCTACTCATAAAGGCCATGATGACTTGACGTCGTCCCCGCCTTCCTCCGGTTCATCACCGGCAGTCCCCTTAGAGTCCCCAACATGACTTGCTGGCAACTAAGGGCAAGGGTTGCGCTCGTTACGGGACTTAACCCAACATCTCACAACACGAGCTGACGACAGCCATGCAGCACCTGTCTCTGCGCTCCTTTCGGCACTCCCAACTCTCATCGGGATTCGCAGGATGTCAAGAGTAGGTAAGGTTCTTCGCGTTGCATCGAATTAAACCACATGCTCCACCGCTTGTGCGGGCCCCCGTCAATTCATTTGAGTTTCAACCTTGCGGCCGTACTTCCCAGGCGGAGTACTTATCGCGTTAGCTTCGATACTAATAGGTTCCCCTACTAACATCTAGTACTCATCGTTTACGGCGTGGACTACCAGGGTATCTAATCCTGTTCGCTCCCCACGCTTTCGCGCCTCAGCGTCAGTATGATGCCAGGTGGCTGCCTTCGCCATCGACGTTCCTTCCGATCTCTACGCATTTCACCGCTACACCGGAAATTCCGCCACCCTCTCATCTACTCCAGTCAGATAGTTTGCGATGCACTTCCCAGGTTAAGCCCGGGGCTTTCACATCACACACATCTCACCGCCTACGCGCCCTTTACGCCCAGTAACTCCGATTAACGCTCGCACCCTCTGTATTACCGCGGCTGCTGGCACAGAGTTTGCCGGTGCTTATTCTGTCGGTACCGTCAATGTACGGGTATTTCCCCCCATACACTTCTTCCCAACCTAAAGAGCTTTACGACCCGAAGGCCTTCTTCACTCACGCGGCATCGCTGGATCAGGGTTGCCCCCATTGTCCAATATTCCCCACTGCTGCCTCCCGTAGGAGTCTGGGCCGTGTCTCAGTCCCAGTGTGACTGGTCGTCCTCTCAGACCAGTTACCGATCATCGCCTTGGTAGGCTCTTACCCTACCAACTAGCTAATCGGACGCAGGCCCCTCCTCGAGTGTCGCCTTTCAGCAACTTTCCTCTCTCGAGATTATGCGGTATTAGCCAAAGTTTCCCTTGGTTGTCCCCCGCTCAAGGGTAGGTTCCTACGTATTACTCACCCGTCCGCCGCTCGTCAGCAATCTGTATTGCTACAGACCCTGCTACCGCTCGACTTGCATGTGTTAGGCGTGCCGCCAGCGTTCAATCTGAGCCATGATCAAACTCTCCACTTATTTAAAACTCGTTGCTTAAACTGATCTCTCAGCTCAAGCGAATTCTCCTTCGCTTTCGCTCAGGTAAGCTCGCGCACATATATCACTCTTTTCAACTTGTTAAAGATCTTTTGCACCAGAGACGCGCATTCTACACGCAATCTTTTTCATGTCAACGCTCATTTTGCAAAATTTTCAAAAAAATTTTCTTTTTTTGCAAAATCTTCCGCGTTAGCGGTTCTGGTTAGAGGTGGGAGGTTATTTACTTTACACTTGGGTAATCTTTTGAAGGTTACACTTGGGTAGTTATTGTTAAATCCTTTCCCATATGCTCTTATTTTATACTCTTCCTGTGCTTTTTACAACTTTCATTATTTTCCCTATATTTAGTAGGTATAGCACAGAATATAGGGAATTCAAGTTAGAGGAGCTTTCGTAAAAAAGCTCCGGTATGCGAACCTGCGTGGGCCGCGACCTTTTCAGGGGGTCCCGCCACAACGACTTTTCCACCTTTATCGCCACCTTCAGGGCCTAAATCGACAATCCAGTCGGCGGTTTTAATAACATCTAAGTTATGTTCAATAACAACTATGGTATTGCCTTGGTCACGTAATCGATGTAATACGCCCAATAATTGTTCAATATCATAGAAATGCAGACCCGTTGTTGGCTCATCTAATATATAGAGTGTTCTGCCGGTATCTTTTCTTGATAACTCTTTGGCTAACTTAATACGCTGGGCCTCACCCCCTGAAAGAGTAGTTGCACTCTGGCCTAACGATATATAAGAAAGACCGACATCTAACAAGGTTTGTAATTTTCGCGCAACAGATGGGATTGCGTGGAAAAATTCTCGCGCCTCTTCAACCGTCATATCTAAAACTTGGTGTATGGTTTTGCCTTTGTATAGGATTTCTAATGTTTCCCGGTTATAGCGTTTGCCTTGGCAAATATCGCAAGTTACGTACACATCTGCCAAAAAGTGCATTTCGACCTTAATGACACCCTCGCCTTGGCAAGCTTCGCAACGACCGCCTTTAACATTAAAACTGAATCTGCCAGGATGATAACCTCGGGATCTTGCTTCTTGGGTTCCGGCATATAAGTCGCGAATGACGGTGAATAAACCCGTATAAGTGGCAGGATTAGAACGCGGTGTTCTACCTATAGGACTTTGATCTATCACGACCACTTTATCTAAATATTCCAAACCATCGATACTGTCATGTTCTGCAGCTTCACCTAAAGAAGCCCCATTTAGTGCATGAGCTGCAACAGGACCTAATGTGTCATTAATCAGTGTCGACTTACCCGAACCTGAAACACCGGTGATGCAGGTCATGAGGCCAAGCGGGATTTCTACATCTATAGATTTTAAATTATTACCCTTAGCGCCGCGCAACGTGATTAATTTTTCTTTATTCACTTTTAAACGTGATTGAGGCACGGCAATACCGCGCTTTCCAGATAAATACTGGCCCGTTAACGACTTAGGATTGCGCATAATTTCAGCGGGTTTACCTTCTGCCACAATTTCACCACCGTGAACACCCGCGCCTGGACCTAAATCGATGACATGATCTGCATTACGGATTGCATCTTCATCGTGTTCGACGACGATGACTGTATTCCCCAAATCGCGCAAATGAACTAAGGTTTTCAGCAAACGCTCATTATCACGTTGATGCAAGCCAATAGAAGGTTCATCTAAAATATACATAACGCCGACTAAACCTGAACCAATTTGGCTAGCCAATCTAATACGCTGCGCCTCACCCCCAGAGAGTGTTTCTGCACTCCTATCTAAACTTATATAGTCCAGACCCACATCGACTAAAAAGCTGAGGCGGCTAGTTAATTCTTTAACGATTTTGACTGCAATCTCGCCCCTATAACCAGGCAAGTGTAATTTTTCAAAAAAAGCTCTAGTCTTATCGACTGCCCATGAAGCAATTTCAGGTAAATTTTTATCTGCAACGAATACATTACGCGCTGATTTATTTAATCGAGATCCTTCACACTCCTCGCAATCACGTACTACTATATATTTTTGTAATTCTTCCCTAACAAATTCTGATTCTGTATCTCGATAACGTCGCTCTAAATTAGGAATGACACCTTCAAACTCATTTGTTTTAGTGTAAGTGTGTCCGTCTTCATCTTTATATTGAAAACGAATTAACTCTTCACTTCCGTAAAGTAAGATATTTTGTACTTTTTTTGGTAAGCGACCGAAAGCAACATCTAAATCAAATTTAAAATGTTTAGCCAAAGATTTTAGCAGTTGGTAATAATAGGTGTTGCGTTTATCCCAACCTCTCAACGCGCCTTCTTCTAAACTTAATTTTTGATTAACTATTAGTTCTTCATCAAAAACTTCTGTGATACCCAATCCATCACATTCCGCACAAGCACCTACTGGGCTATTGAAAGAAAATAATCGTGGCGACAATTCAGTTAAGCTATAACCACATTCTGGGCAAGCAAAACGAGCTGAAAAAACTTTAGGCGCACGCTTTGGTTCATCCATTAAAGCAACCGCTGCTATACCTTCTGCCAAACGCAATGCCGTTTCAAATGACTCTGCTAAACGCAAACGGATATCTTCTCTTACTTTTACTCTGTCTATTACGACTTCTATCGTATGTTTTTTACGTAAATCTAATTTTGGCGGCTTATCTAATTCAACCATATCGCCATCAATACGAGCACGCACGAAACCTTGGCCGCGTAATTCTTGCAATAATTCAACATGCTCGCCTTTACGCTCTCTTACAACGGGAGCCAAAATCATTACTTTTGTATCTTCTGGCATAGCAAGCACGGTATCGACCATTTGACTAATGGTTTGCGCTTCCAACGTAATGCCATGATCAGGACAACGAGGTTGACCTACTTTTGCGAATAATAAACGTAAATAATCATGAATTTCGGTGATTGTTCCCACGGTTGAGCGCGGATTATGCGAAGTGGATTTCTGTTCGATGGAAATCGCGGGTGATAATCCTTCTATATGATCAACATCAGGTTTCTCCATCATGGATAAAAATTGGCGCGCGTAGGAAGATAGCGATTCTACATAACGACGCTGCCCTTCTGCATATAAAGTATCAAATGCGAGCGATGATTTACCTGATCCCGATAAACCCGTGATAACAATTAATTTATCTCTAGGCAAATCGACGTTTAAATTTTTTAAATTATGGGTTCTAGCCCCGCGTATACGAATTTGTTTCATAGTGATGGGCACGCTTTATG
>BMAH01000051.1 GCA_014132615.1 Gammaproteobacteria bacterium | reverse complement strand
AGGTGGGAGAGGGAGCAATGCATGTCATCCCCGTAGCTTGCGCAGATTTGTGTCAACGAATTACTAAACATCTACAAGGATGACAGCGGTTTACGAAATCTTTTTAGCAACAATCCTAACAGCAATTTTCTGATGACCTTTAAGTTTTTCCCTCAATTCTTCATGCTGTTTTTTAATAGCTAAGAATAATTTTTCTCCATAGTTAAGTTTGATAAAGTCATGATGATGAGCCAAATTGTTCAATAACGCTTCAACATAAATAAGAAAAGCTTCACTATCATCACGAAAGCTAATTTCAGTAAAACCTGCATCTATTAGTACTTGTTCGTAAGAGGCTTTAGTTTCACAAACTAATGGTGCCGTATTTTCAGTAGATGCTTTAGGAAAAATCCAATCAGCAATCACAAATAACCCATCCGATTTCAATACATAATTAACTTGTTTAAATAAACTTAACTTATCCGCAACATGATTGAGTACACCTTTACTGTAGACAAGATCAAAAGTGGCAGAGGGATAAGGAAGTTTGCCAGTCTTATCATAAGTCGTAAATTCAAGTTGATTTGTTAGAGCTAAAGGCTTTTTATCATCAGCGTATTGCACCATCCAAGGATGTACTTCAACCCCCGAAATCTTCATTTTATATTTTTCTGCTAGGTAATAAGCAGTTCCGCCTAGACCAAATCCTAAATCTAACGCCTTTAATTCATCTATCCTTAAATCAGAAAACATATTATCAATCGCTACCAACCCACCTAGTGAAATTAAACCATCACCATACATAGCTTCAAACAAGGGGATATTGTCGGGTTGATAGGGATTATATATTGTCATTTAAACACTGCCGTAAATTGCAAATTTATGATGTGATTGATGTGCCCAATAGCGATCACCGTAAGACCAGTGCCAATATTCTGTAGGATAATTAATAAAGCCGACAGCCTGTAATACTTTGTTCATGATATTACGATATTCTTTGGCTTTTGCTGATATGGCCTGAGAATCGGTGTGGCAATACTTACCCGTTAAATCGTTATAAGTATCATCTAAGTGAATTCCCATATCCACCACCTTTCCTTCAAGGTCAATGAGATAAACATCGATAGCAGCCCCTGTAGAATGCGGAGGAATATTTTTTGAACCATCTAAATTAATCACAGGTGAAACAAATTTAGTCGATTCTATAAAAAGTTCTTCATGAGTAAGTTCAGGATGTAATTTTTGCAAATTGTCATAGCGTTCTTGAAAAATGATTTGTTGCAATTCAAGACTTCGATAGGCTTCATAAAGACAAAGTTTTAACCCTTGAGGCAGCATGGCTTGAGCTTGTTTAAGTTTATCGTAAACAGTTTTCCGCATTTTTGTGTAATTAGTATTGTCGGGAAGTAAAGCTGGAGGCCCGTAAGCAATTTCTTTTTGAGTAATAAGATCAATCAGGGGCTCATTATTTTCATGAATGGGTATTGCTAATACAGCGGGGTCGGCAATTAAGATATTTTTTTCTTTTTGAGATAGATTGAGCATGATTAATAAACTCCCACTGTGAATAAGAATTTTGTCGGAATATTTTATATAATACTGTCCCCAGGAGGTGAAGTTATGATAACTAATATTATAAGAAAAGCAGATAATAAATTTATTTACGAAAACTATAAAGAAAAAGCATGCATCAAAAGAGAGCTAATTAAGATCAGTATTAAACAACAGATATGGCAAAATTTAAACCATTATGTCATCTTACCTTTTAGTATTCATTCTGCTATTTACGACGGCATTATTGGTGGCGCAAAGATAGCTTCGCTTATTAAAACTGTAAAACATTATGCTAAAAATAAAATTCTCATCTTATTGTGTGAGGGTGCGCATTTAAACTTTTTAAGTGCGGAATTAAAATGCAGCGTAGATGATGCTTTGAATTTATGCAGGATAGATGCAAACAAGTTAGTAGAGCGTTTCAAAGAAGACTTCAATGGATGTGAGCTTATGTATTGGAGCGACTTTGTTTTGAAGAATAAAAACTATAACCAGTATAAATCAGAAATAATGAATACTTATCAAGCAGATTCCCTTTTTAATAAAATGCTTAATGAAGATGCTGAGAAGCTCAATCAAATAAAAAATATTCACTCAATAAATGCTAAAAAAATATTTATAGAGAAAGCTACACTGGATTACTTGGAGATGATTGCTGGTGTAAGAATGATGCACGATGAGCAGTATAGGACCTTTATTTATCCTGGTTCAATGCCGGAATCATTCATACATTTACAATCTTTATTTTACCCAAATATGATTTTTATAAATGCTGGTATTCAAGTTAGGGTTTTAACATAAGCATTAGTGAAATAAAAAGCCATCATTATCTTTGTATGGTAATGATGGCTTAATATAGTTTTATGTTATTAAAAAGGAATATCATCATCAAAAGTTTCTAATGCAGGTGCTGATTGCGGTGCCGCGCTAGAAGAAGGTTTTTCATAAGAAGAGGAGTCGCTTGATCCACCGCCTTTGCTATCTAACATTTGCATATTTTCTGCAATGATTTCAGTCGCATATTTGTCTTGGCCAGTGGTTTTATCCTGCCATTTGCGAGTTTGTAAGCGGCCTTCGATATAAACTTTAGAACCTTTACGTAAATATTCACCGGCGATTTCAGCCAAGCGTTGATACATAACCACTCTATGCCATTCTGTTTTTTCTACCATTTCACCACTTTGCTTATCTTTCCAGGATTCACTGGTTGCAAGAGTGAGATTAGACACTGCTAAGCCGTTAGGGGTATAACGCACTTCAGGATCTTTGCCTAAATTGCCAATTAAAATGACTTTATTAACACCGCGTGCCATATTCATTCTCCTAAACTAAATATATCCAACAGTTTGCTCTTTGAGGGAAATAAAATCAGGATGCTTTAACGCGTCTCTTTCCATTTTCAAATAAGCAATGCTTTCTTCTGCTATGAAGGTTACCTCAACCATGCCAGGAATAGCACGTAATTTTGTTGCTATATTTTCCCAATGGTGTGTTAAGGAGGGAGATATCCGCCAAAGTTGAATAGTGAGATATCGGGGGGCTTGCATAAGAAGAGCAATGATTAACCACAAGAGTGTTAGCATAATACAGAAAAAATACACACCCGCAAAGCTAAATTTACCGTATAACCAACCACCTGCTGCGCCGCCCACGAAAATGCCAAAAAATTGTGCGCAAGAAAAAATGCCTAAGGCACTTCCTTTATGAGTAACAGGGGCGGTGCGTGAAATTAAAGAGGGTAGAAATGCTTCGAGTAGAGAAAAGCCAGTAAAAAAAAGACACAAGGCTATGCCAGTAATGAAAATTTGTTGATCGAATTGCCATAGCAAACACTCAGCGATTAATAGTAATAATATGCCTAAAATAAAAAAGCGTTTTAGCTGACGGCTTTTTTCAGCCATGCCTATGCAGATTAGGCTTAACAAAAAGGCCCCTAATAAGATCGGTAAATAAATAGTCCATTGTTTGTTTGCAGTTAAGCCAGCAAATTTATAGAGTCCAATAGGAATAACGACAAAGCTTGCGGTGAATAAGGCATGT
Organism: Gammaproteobacteria bacterium; assembly: GCA_014132615.1. GTDB lineage: Bacteria > Pseudomonadota > Gammaproteobacteria > DSM-16500 > DSM-16500 > Aquicella. Next base: position 3,224 of record BMAH01000051.1, on the reverse strand, counting down.
AAAATAAAAATACCGCTATATAGCTTGGCTAGCTCAGGTTTAATGAGCAACGTGAATATGGAATGCAACTCAGGTTCTGCATCTCTACGCCAAATAGTCGTAGTGGGGGTGGGAACCGCCTTCCATAATAGAAAAATAGCGAGTAAACCCGCGCTCATGGCGACTAAAAATAAACCATTCACTGGCATCCAAGTGGTGAGCAAAGGACCAATCAACATAGCAATAGAAAAGGCAAAACCTATAGTCATGCCCATAATGGCCATAGCTTTGGTGCGTTCTTCTTCAGGTGTTAAGTCTGCAGCTAAGGCAAGTAATGTACCGCCAACAGCCCCCGCACCTTGTAAAGCACGCCCTAATAACATGAAGGCGATAGTGTGTGAGCAAGCAGCAATAAGGCTGCCTAGGCAAAATAGTAATAAACCAAAGCAAATAATAGGTTTGCGCCCCAAGCGATCAGATAAGCTGCCAAAAGGTATTTGAAAAATAGCTTGAAATAAGCCGTAAATGCCTACTGCTAATCCAATTAAGAAAGGAGTCGCACCTTCTAACTGACTAGCATAGAGAGTAAAAACAGGTAAAACCATGAACAAACCTATCATGCGTAAACTCATGATAGAAGATAGGCTGACGATGGCACGTTTCTCTATCGGCGTCATACTTAAAGTTAACTCGCTCGTTATTATAGATGGGTGATGACGCTATTATAGTGGGATTTGCAGTGGGTTTCATGTGTTTACTAATATAAACCCTCTTATTAAACATAAAAGAGGGTTGCCAGCTAAGTATTAGACATCAGCCAGAGGCGCTATGCTAGGTTCTGCCTTAGATGAAATTTTGCTTAGAAAACATCTAGCATGTAATTCATTTTCAATTGAAGTGCCGCCTAAATTAAAATAGGTTATAAAATTATTTATAAAATCTTTTAATTGCTCTAAGTTTTTAGCATTTTGCAAATCCGCTGTTAGGCTAACGACACCTGTTTGGTTGATGGTACATTCAGTGGGAGGATAGGTCACTTTAGCTGTTGGTAAGACTTTTCTATTTATCAAATTTGCAAAATGAAGAATTAAGCTGCCTTCATTAATGTCTCTACTAGTAAAAGTAATTTTAAAACTGGTATCTCTTCTATTTAAATTCTCAATAGTTAATCTTAGGACGTTATTTAAAAGATTGCCGGTATTTGTATATTCTAATGTAATAAATTGGCTAGACGTATGTAATTTGGGACTATAATCATTTTTTACAGCTCTATTCCAATGCGGAGCCGGATTGTTTTCCCAGTTTTCAGTTGAGATTCGAATATACTCCTCATGTCGACTTAAACATTCTTGAAGTTGTTCTCTATTGACTAAACGAAAGTTCCCGTCTTCATCTGGTTGACAATAGGTTAGTTTAAGTGAACCTGAGGACGAAAATAAATTTTTACGCTGAGCCATGATTTTTTCCTTAGAATAATTTTTAGGCTTCAAAGTTTAATGAAATGTTTGATGACATACAACGCATCCATAACCTGAATTAAAAAGAATAGTTTTATCCTTAGAAATGAATTTGGTTTGTCGAAATGAACTGACATTTTTTTCTGCGTCTTGTATGCGTTTTTCTAATAGCGATCTATACGGCCAACTGTTATACCGTTTACTCAAGTGTGCATTTTTATAAATAGTAACAGCGGTCTCTGTGTAACCTTGTTTAACTAACATATCACCCATGTTCAAGAAAAATCCTTCAAAGTTATGCGGTGCTATCCAAGAATTCCAACAAGCACGATTTGGCCCCGTTTGTGTTTCGCGATATATATACGGACTAAAGTCAGGATGATGTCTATCAATTTTAGTGCCAGCACAAAGATCTAATGTTTTCCATTGCCACTCCATTCCTTCTTTAAATCGATCAGAATCATAAGGCAATGTGCTCATGACATAGCCACCCGTAAAATAATTAAATTGTGGCCAATGATGAATCGCTCTTTGTATTGCAAAATAACCACGCACTTCTTCACGCTGATCATTAAAAATTTGGCCTTCTACTAACATGCTATCAGCTAAAAAACCTTGTATGCGCTCATCACTAGGATTTAATTCATTCGCATCTTTAAAATACTTTTTAGCTAAAATAATTTCATTTACTATTGTAGAGGGAATAGGCTGTAAACGATTTCTCTCCGTGATTTTCCAAATATGTAAAAAACCTAAATAACCGGAAAGTCGAGGATCATTGGGATTTTCAAGATAAGCAGCAGTGAGTAACGTTTCAGTCTCAGAAATACTCGCATAATCACCTTTATGCAAACCTTTCCAAAAATGACTCTCTGCTCTAGCAGATAAAGCAGTGTTTGATATCGCAGGATTTTTTTTAGGCGTAGACATTACCGCTATACTTTCACAACCCGCTAAACTAAGCATTAAGCTAATTAATAAAATTCGCATCGTATCCCTACCATTTTTGAGGCTATTATCGTTTTGTTGTATACTAGGTTTTTAAAACATAATATTTTTAATTTAGTATGAAATTAATCATCAACATACTGATAGCATCACTGTCATTATTCACATTAACCTCGTTAGCAAAGCCCAGCTTTGCCTCTAATTCTTTAAGCTTAAATCAAGAAAAACAAGTTAAATCTCAAACTAAAAAACTCCCCTCAACAAAATCCGATTCCTCTACAAACTACCACCTCTCACCCAAGCTATCCACTATCCCAGGCTTAAACTTACCTAAAACACCGTTAAAACCAAATCAAGCCATACCCGATCCTGATATGGCGTTGACGTTTACTTATGACTTTGGGTAGAAATGACTTTACTAATTTTATTTTGGTTTAGGCATCTTATAATTTTCAGGAAGTAGGCTTGTTAGGATGTCGTCAACGGTTTCTTCTTTTTCAGGAGGTATAATTGACCAATCATCATCTACGTTTGAGTTAGAGCGGGCTTTTGTTTCTGAGGTTGAAGGGGTGCTTATTCCTGCTTTATTGTCAAGGTTTGCTAAAGATAACTCTGAAGTTGTTCTCGTTCCAGAGTCCTCAATCCAAAATCGTTGTGTTCGTTGTGGCATCTCAGTTTCAATTTGTAACGCTTCTACATATTGTTTTTTAACCTCAGGGAAGCAAGAATCTAAAAAATCTAACGCTTTATCAAAAGGAAATGTGGGAGTTTCAGGATGATCATCATCGTCCCAATCGATTTCTTCAGTTAAATTTTCTTTTAATATCCCTAACCTTTTAT
>BMAH01000050.1 GCA_014132615.1 Gammaproteobacteria bacterium | reverse complement strand
GATGTCAACTTGCGGGAATTTCTCTAAAATAGTTCTAACAATCTGCCATTGACCTTGATTAGCCGCCAACCATAATGCTGTTAATCCTTTACTCGGACCTTCTATTGACGCGACGTTGATGTCAACTTGCGGGAATTTTTCTAAAATAAGTTTAACTATCTTCCATTTACCTTTATTCGCCGCCAACCATAATGCTGTTAATCCTTTACTCGAACCTTCTATTGGTGCGACGTTGATGTCAACTTGCGGGAATTTCTCTAAAATAAGTTTAACTATTTTCCATTTACCTTTATTCGCCGCCCACCATAATGCTGTTAATCCTTTACTTGGACCTTCTCTTAACGCGACGTTGATGTCAACTTGCGGAAATTTTTTCAAAATGAGTTTAACTATCTTCCATTTATTTTCATTAAACGCCCACCATAATGGTGTCAATCCTTTAGCGCGACCTGCTACTTGCGCAACGTTGATGTCAACTTGCGGGAATTTTTCTAAAATGAGCTTAACTATCTCCCATTGGCTTTTATAAGTCGCCATCGATAATGCTGTTAGCCCTTTATACCCATCTTCTGGTGGGGTTGCGTTAATATCAACATGGGGATACTCCTCTAAAATGTTTTTAACTTTCTTCCATTCCAGCGCCAAACATGCTTGCAACAGTAAAGAATTTGATTGGGTGGCGGTTAAATTAGCACGTGTTTCTATAGGAGCTCCATTAAGAGCTTGGTCATTTCGTGTATGATGACTCTGCATGATATCCTCGTTTCAGCGACAAATAAGCAACTGATTACATTATGATTTAACTTGTTAGATACTAAAGCGCGCAATTATACACTAATTGTGCATAATTTTAACTCTTTTAATTAATAGCAATAAAACAGCTTAAATAAATTAAACACATGGGCATTAAAAACAATAATAGGGGAATTAAAAGGCCTCAGAATGATAACTCTTAGGCCATGCTTATCAGTATAAGCTGACATTGCCAACAGCGATGAGTGAATGCGGTTTTATAACTTCTTAACTCCTGCCTCTGCACCCAGTAAAACCACATCGGCAGGCCGGCGGGCGAATAAACCGCTTTCTACTACACCCACTATATTTTTAATTTTATCTTCCAGTGTGATGGGTTCTAAAATCTTTAAATTAAATACATCTAAAATAACATTGCCATTGTCAGTCACAAAACCTTCCCTATAAACGGGATCACCACCTAATTGCACAATTTGTCTTGCTACATAACTTCTGGCCATTGGGATAACTTCAACAGCAACAGGGAAATGACCTAGCAAGTCGACAGCTTTACTTTCATCTGCAATGCAAACAAATTTCTTTGAAGCAACTGCAAGAATTTTTTCTCGCGTTAATGCGCCTCCACCGCCTTTTATCATTTGCTTTGACGGATTTACTTCATCTGCGCCATCTACGTAAAGTGGAAGTGGATAAACAGAATTTAAATCTAGTAAAGGGATGGATAACGCTTTAAGTTTATTGGCTGTTGCAATGGAACTTGCTACTGCACCTTCAATTTTATTTTTAACTGAAGCGAGGGCTTCTATAAAATAATTAACAGTAGAACCTGTGCCAACGCCAATCACCATTTCATCTTCTACGTATTTTAATGCGGCTAAGGCTGCCGCTTTTTTTCCAGCTTCTTTATCCATGATTCATCTCCCAAAATAACTGACGCGATTTGATAAAATGGCTTTACCAATTCCTTTAGGCTTTATCATAGGATAAAGCCTGTCTCATCATAATAGACTACAAAATATAACTGGTTAAATCTTCATCTTGAACTAATTGCTGCAAGCGCTCATTTACATAGTCTGCGCCTATATCAATGGCTTTCTCAGACATGTCTGAAGCGCTATAGGATACTTCTTCTAGCAAGCGTTCAAGCACGGTATGTAATCGACGCGCGCCAATATTTTCAACACGTTCATTCACATGCCAAGCAATTTCTGCAATGCGCTTAACACCTTCAGGTAAAAAGTTAATTTTTATCCCTTCTGTTCCTAAGAGTGCGGTGTACTGTGCGGTTAAAGCTGCTTCTGGCTCTGTTAAAATACGTACAAAGTCATCTGTCGTTAATGATTTTAACTCGACCCTTATAGGTAAGCGGCCTTGTAATTCAGGAATTAAATCTGAAGGTTTTGCAAAATGAAAAGCACCCGATGCGATAAATAAAATGTGATCGGTTCTAACCATACCAAATTTAGTCGAAATGGTTGAACCCTCAATTAAGGGAAGTAAATCACGTTGCACCCCTTCGCGGGAAACATCTGCCCCAGCGTATTCTGAACGCTTGGCAATTTTATCCATTTCATCGATAAATACGATGCCGCTTTGCTCTACGCTTTCAATAGCACGAGCTTTGATTTCATCATCATCGATTAATTTACTCGCTTCTTCATCACGCAAGATTTTTCTAGCATCTTCTACTTTTAATTTACGGTTTTTCTTACGCTCAGACCCTAAATTTTGAAACATGCTCTGCAATTGGCTAGTCATTTCTTCCATACCGGGTGGTGACATAATTTCCACACCCAAAGGTGCCATGGAGACTTCGATTTCTATTTCTTTATCGTCTAATAAACCGTCACGCAATTTATTACGAAATAATTGTCTTGTTGTTGAATCTTCAACAGGCTCAACAGGCTCGCCTGCAAAGCTGCGAGGAATGGGTAGTAATGCATTTAAAATACGTTCTTCAGCAGCTTCTTCCGCTAAGACTCGTACTTTAACCATTTCTTTTTCTCTTATCATTTTAATGGCCATATCGACCAAGTCTCTAATGATAGATTCAACATCACGTCCTACATACCCAACTTCAGTAAATTTAGTGGCTTCTACTTTAATGAAAGGTGCATCGGCTAATTTTGCTAAGCGACGCGCAATTTCTGTTTTACCTACACCCGTTGGCCCTATCATTAAAATATTTTTTGGCATAATTTCATCGCGTAATGGCGAAGGCAATTGCATACGGCGCCAGCGATTACGCAATGCAACAGCTACTGCGCGCTTGGCATCTGTTTGGCCAATGATGTGTTTATCTAATTCGCTAACAATTTCTTTTGGAGTAGGGGTGAGGGGAATGTTAATAGCCATATTTTTATTCACTCTACATTTTAATAGATTAAATTAATAATCTATGGTTTCGATAGTAAAATTATTATTGGTATAAATGCAAATTGAGGCGGCGATACTTAAGGATTTTTCTGTAATAGTTTTTGCATCTAAGTCTGTATTTTCAAGTAAAGCTAACGCTGCAGATTTTGCATACGGACCACCTGAACCTATCGCAATTAATCCGTTTTCTGGCTCAATGACATCACCATTACCTGAAATGATTAGCGAAGCTTTTACATCTGCCACGACTAGCATTGCTTCTAATCTGCGCAACATTTTATCTGTACGCCAGTCTTTAGCCAATTCAACTGCCGCTCTCACTAAATTACCTTGGTGAGTTTCCAACTTGGCTTCAAATCGCTCAAATAAGGTGAACGCATCTGCTGTACCGCCTGCAAATCCTGCGAGGATTTTATTATTGTATAAACGTCTTACCTTGCGGGCATTGCCTTTCATAACGGTGGGGCCTAGCGTGACTTGGCCATCGCCGCCTACAACGACTTGATTGTTGCGTCTTACCGACACTATGGTAGTACCGTGCATCTCAGCCAATGTTAGCGTCTCCTCTTAGTTATCTTTGGGATATTCTTGGTCATATGGGGGCAGTTATTTACTTTACAAGGCTCAGACTTTTTCGCATATAATGATAGGCCTTTTGATATTGGAATCAACCTAATGCGCGCAAATCAACGAGCCTCTCATGAACTACGACCCGTAAAAATCATCCGCCACTATATTAAACATGCAGAAGGTGCTGTTTTAGTGGAATTTGGTGAAACTAAAGTGATTTGCACAGCGAGTGTTACCTCAGGCGTTCCGCCCTTTTTAAAGGATACGGGCCGAGGTTGGGTAACTGCTGAGTACGGCATGCTGCCACGCTCGACGCATACGCGCATGCAAAGGGAAGCAGCTAAAGGCAAACAGGTTGGTCGTACACAAGAAATACAACGTTTAATTGGACGGTCTCTTAGGGCAGCTGTTGATTTAGAGGCGTTAGGTGAAAATACCATCGTAGTCGATTGCGATGTCATTCAAGCTGATGGCGGCACTCGAACTGCTTCGATTACCGGCGGATGCATTGCATTATACGATGCAATTTCCCAATTAGTTAAAGAAAAGAATTTACTCACTTCTCCTTTTAAACAATTCGTTGCGTCTGTTTCTGTCGGTATTTATCAAGCCATACCTATATTAGATCTAGATTACCTTGAAGACTCAAATGCAGAAACAGATATGAATGTAGTCATGACAGAACAAGGCGGCTTTATTGAAATTCAAGGTACTGCTGAAAAAACGACATTTGAACAGCATGAATTAGAAAAAATGCTAGCGCTTGCTAAATCAGGTATTCATAATTTGATTCAATATCAAAAAGCAGCTGTTACAAAGTAATATTAAAAAGAAGACAGGTTGTCAGAACAAAGCTCAATAGCACAAGGTAGTGCCATTGAGCAGTAATTAGTTACTAATTGGTTTCAACCAGCTTCGTTAAAGAATGCAATATCACTTATGATCCAGAGGTAGAAGGTTGATTACCTTTCTTTAATTCTATAACTATGTTGTGAATTTGCTCTCTGGTTCCCTTACTGATAACAGCTGTATAAATTTTCGCTAAATCTGAGCTAATTAAAACATTATAATGGGGTACTAAACCTCTATAAGCATTCTCATTTACATCAAGAGCTACTTTACTTAATGCTTGCAAAGCAGCATTAAACTCTTCTAGGCTGTACTTTTTATTCCATTTAGAGAAAAATCCTGCCTTTTTGGGCTGAAACTTCGCTGTTGATAAGATAATAGCTTTCTCTAAAATTGCCAAAGTCGCTTGTCCCTTATTTACCTTTTTTGCAAATACTAATAGCTCACGAAGTGTTAGTTCCAATGGAAGTTGCTTCTCATAGAAGTATCTGAAAATCATTGGATAATCCATTGCAAGAACCAAATAAGCTCTTGGGTCCTGATTAACATGTTGGCAATTTGTTGTAATTAAATTATAGATTTCTTCTGCTGATCTACCATATTCAATTGCTTTTTTAATAATAGTTTTCCGAATTTCAAATCCCTGTATATAACCTGGAGTTTGCGCTTCTTCCACTTGGCGCATATTTAATAAGTCGCGATAATATGACGCAAGATCAAGCCAAATATGCTCTAACATTTCATCGCGTCTAGTAAATATGAGTAACTCTCTTAACGTTTTTTTATTGCCTAAAAAAAGCTTTTCATCTAGAAGCGCCCTTCTAATTTTATCTGGATTTTTTGCATCTTTTATTTCTTCATAAGCTGCTTTAAAACCAACTATATCATTGTCAGATATTGTAGATAGAATACGCTTAACTAATTCTTTTTCATCTTCAAAGAATTCATATGACCCTATTTTATCTTGCTTACCAATGTAAGCTTTTGCATTTTCAATCCAACTATATATTGCTACTCCTCTAAAGGAAGTAGAGGTGGATGAAAAATTTACTTCGTCTTTTTCTTCTAAAAATTGAAAGATAGCTAATAACATTTCATCTGGCAAAATTGCCATGTCACTTGCTTGAGGCAGCGAACAGCTTGCACCAATTATTTCAAATTCATCTACTTCTTTATCTGCTGCTTCAGATATTTTACTTCTAGTTTCTCTATCAATTACTACCTCATAAATATCTTTTAAATCTCGCCCTTCCAACGTATTGAGATGCTCAACTAATATCAAATAAGCTTGATCATCATTAGAAAGTATGACCTTTCTCAATGCCATCATCGCCATTGCAAATTTAGCTTTTCGTAAATTATCTTTTTTATTAGTATGGAAAACGCCTAAGGTTCGTCTAGCATTACTGATTAACCTTTTTTCTTCTTTCATCTCAATCCTTGCGTAAGACAAAACAGCCAGTTTTATCATTTTTGTTGATTCATTTTTTATAGATGGATCAAACTGAATCATATCAAACTCAATTAAGGAAAATATTTCCTGCTCTAATAAGAATTTAACCAACTCTACTTTATTTTTGTTTACCGCGGCGTTTAATAAGGGATATAAATCTTCACGTGTTACATATGTCAAAAATGTTTGAGGATCTAAGCTTTGCACTAAATAAGAACAAGCATCAAGCCATTGACGCTTCACTACGCCTATTAAAATTTCCTTTTTATTGAAAGTAACTTCCTGCTTACCTTTACTCCAATTTAATAGTTGATTAAATATATGTTCTCTATCGTTTTCCAACGCTAGTGCTAATGAATCATGCAAATTGCACGAATCAGCATCAGCTTCCATCTGTAATAATTTATCTATTAATGCTGTATTTTCATCTTTTATCAAGTCAGGTAAAAAAGTTTCATAGTCGGGAAGTGAAAATGAGTATTGACGGAATAAGTCCATCAAATTTAGATTGTTAGTAGAAATTACTGCTTTAAATATTCTATTTTTATATTCATTAGTGTCAGAAGGAGACATCGTTCTATTATCTTCAAAACCCTCCTTTGCATGAATTAATTTACCTCTCAACATACATGCAATGATTGATTTATTCTGATAAGAAATTGCACGTATAAACAAATTAAAATTTTCTACATGTAAATTTTTGTGCTTAGGTTGTTGGTATATTTCATACAAATGCGCAAATAATTTTTGATTTCTTGTCCACATCGCCTGCTTTAAAAAGAATGTTAAATCTTGCTCGGAATAAACAGAATGTTTATCTATTTCTTCTTCTGGTTGTAAGCAAAAAATTGCCAAACTATATTGTATTGATCTAAGTTTTTCAATTTCAGAAGTTTTATCACTATTAGCTATTACATAATTATCAATAGCTTCACTTTCAACCTTATAAATATAATCTAGCATCTCTTGACGATTTGATAGGAGATTAAATAAGGTTCTACGATTTTCAAAAACCTCAGGCTGAGATAAAAGAGCTTGCGCTTCAGAAATCTCATCTACTAAATTCTCGCATTCAAAGTCTAATGGCATCACTATCTTACCTGCAATGTAAGCTCTCATCTGCTCTACAATTTTACGTCTTCTTTGAATGCTTACTAGAGATGCTCTGAATGCTTTGTAATCACTTTTAAAGCCATCTACATTGTTTTCTTTTATATGTTTAAAAAAAAGCTTGGTATATTTTTTTTCTTTTTCAGTTCTACCCCAATAACGTACTTTATGCTGGAATCGGAATTTCTCAGGGTTTGCGTCTATTGTATCTCTAAAAATTCTTGAGGTTTGGTATATAGCGTCAAATGCTTCTTCAGCTTTCTTTCTAGAGGTAATGACATTTTCATCATGCAGGAAATTTACTATGTGTGTAAGGACTTCCATTGGCAACTGTTCGATCTGACTTCTTTCGTCTAATTGTTGGCTATCTCTAGGTAACATACTGCCCCCACATAATAATAGTTATAAAAGTGCTAATTTGTGTGTTAGGAAAGTATATCGATTTTTGCTTAACTTAAGCTTAAATGAAAGATTCAATAGCTTGCCTTTGACAAGCTATTGAATAGTATAAATTACAGGCCTGATCTAGGTGGCTTAGAGCTTGGATTTTCAGAGAGTTTATCAGAAGTAGTTGGTGCTTTTTCTTGTTTGTAAAAAAATCTCATTTGATTTTGTGTAAAACGAGTTTGCGCATTACTAGCTAGCTCAATAGCTTTTTGAGCTTCTTCTAAAGTCATCTTCCCGGTATAATCAGTCCAACTAACGTTCGTTGCTTCATTAGCTTTAATTGCTTTGCGTAAATCTTCTCTTCCTAGGCTATGAATAGACCTAAAAAGCCTATTATATATGTCTTCAACTTGATTAGATTCAAGCGCCGCATTTTTAAATGTTTCAAACGTCAGTTCCTTACGTGCCGCCAATGCTTCTATTTCACGTAATTTTGCATCTTTTTCAATAGCCATTATTAACTCCCTTGGAATTCTTGGTAGAAACGTTCTTTTTCACCGCCTTTCTCCCATAAAAACTGTGCTATCGTCTCCTTTACAACACGCGTAATGGGCCTACCTAATAAATCGTAATACCAAAATTGAAAAGGAGAGTGATTAAAATCGACTTTAATTAGCGATTTCTGATCGCCTAATTGATAAACAATGTAATGGCCCGTAGTAGCAAAGGTGTGGTCTTTCTGTGCTTGCTCCAAAAGCGAATGCAAGACTTCATTCAGTCCCTCGGGCCCTTCTGCTAAAACATAAGGAAACGGTAAAATATCGCTTTCCATGGGATGCACGACCTTTCTTTGCGTCTTAAATCCAGTTTATTGGAAACGCCTTAAGAAATTCTTAATAGAACCTTATTACAAAATAATATCATATTCCAAGGTCAAAGGAGCATGGTCAGAAAAGCGCTGATCCTTGTAAATGAATGCTGATTTTACTGTAGGTTTTAGCTTAGGGGTGATGATTTGATAGTCTATTCTCCACCCCACATTTTTTTCCCAGGCCCTACCTCGGTGTGACCACCAAGTATATTGGTCAGGATCCGGGTTAACCACCCTAAAAGCATCAACAAATCCCCATTCATCCAACAACTTATCCATCCAAGCGCGTTCTTCCGGCAAAAAACCAGAGGTTTTTTGATTGGTGCGCCAATTTTTTAAGTCTATGGGTTTATGGGCTATATTCCAGTCACCGCAAATAATATAGTCCTTCCCGCCCTGTATGACAGTTTGCAGGTGATCGCCGTAAGAATCTAAGAATTCATATTTCACATTTTGGCGGATTTCGCCTGACGTACCTGAGGGTAGATATAAGGAGGCAACCCACAATTTACCTAAATCAATCGCCACATAACGGCCTTCTTGATCGGCTGTATGCCAGCCAAGTCCCGTTAATACTTGCTTGGGTTCATGTTTAGTGTAAATACCAACGCCACTATAGCCCTTTTTCTCTGCGCAATGAAAATGCACAAAATAGCCTTCTGGCTTAAATAAGCTTTCTTGTAATTGAGCTTCTTGGGCTTTTAATTCTTGCACGCAAATAACATCTGCTTGCTGTGCATGCAGCCAATCAAAAAATCCTTTTCTTGCGGCGGAACGTATTCCATTTAAATTTGCAGTGATGATTTTTAACATAATTATTGAATTAGCTTCTGTAAAAATTGGCCGGCTTTACCTGGCACATGTTTTTTGATTATATCGTTGGCTTTGGATTTTAACCGATCTAATTCCTTTTTTGTGATTATTTTTTCAATTTCTGACATATCTAATTGCACATTAGGATGGTTAAACGTACCTGTTACTGCAATAGGAATTTGCCATTCCAGGCTTGCTGCTTGTTGGGATTGCACTTGTAAATGCAAGTTAAGTGTTTCGCTAGGCAAATTAATACTGCCCTGGCCATGGGTAACAAAGGTAGAAGCTGTTAACAATATATCATTCGTATTAGCGAGACCATTCATTATATTAAATGTAGCAGTGAAAGAATCAAATTGTGTTTGCTTTACTTCAGGCGGCGCTTTAACCGGTTGTTTATTGATAAGTGCTGTCGCCGTTTCCACAAAATAGTTTAAATCTATGCCGTGTAAGGCACCGTTTTTTACATTAATTTGTGCATTACCCGTTAACGACTTGAGTAAAGTATCTTTTGTACTACCTTGGCTTTGCGCAGTGATAGCTACATCTGTTTTTCCCGCTAGAGAAAGTTGCGATGATGCATTTAAATCCATGAGTAAAGGTTGCAATTGCACATTAGTTAGAAATAGCGTGCCGTTCATTACAGGCGTTTTATTTAAATCAGCTGCTTTAAGCGTCGCTTTTAATTCACCTTCATATAAAGAGGCTGTCAGGCTAGAAATCGTTAAGGTATTGGCTTGCCATTCTATTTTTGCTTGCGCATTTTCTAAATGAACTTTATCCCAATTGAGCGCATCCATACTCACAGTGCCCTCCCATTGGTTGTGATTACGCCATAATTGCGCCAGTTCGCCTGATATTTTTACTTCTTTTAAAGTGATAACAGGTTGTGCAGGTTGCGGGGCCTTCAAGGTGACGGTATCTAATTTTATACCTAAGCGTGGAAACAAAGACCAAGTTAATTTGCCGTCTATAGCCATGTGGTAACCTGTTTTTTTGCCAACTTCGGCAATCAACATGGGTTTTAATTTATCTGGATCGACAAAAATAATTAAGCAAGCGATAGCGATAACAATGATGACTATTAATAATATGATGATAGAAAATAATAGGCGTAATAATTTCACGTTAGGCATCTCTTTTGTTTGCACTGGCTAGGTGCGATTAATAAGTGGGTATCAATTTTAACTCGGTTTGAAAAAATAGCCAATGGAGGTTAGTCTTTGGAGAGACCAGTGCCTTGTGATAATGGTAATCATGATAGGTGTCATCCTTAAGTATAGCAACTGTCATCCTGAACGTAGTGAAGGATCTGCTTTTCCATTATTGGATTGGAAGCAGATCCTTCACTACGTTCAGGATGACAGTTGCATGTTCAGGATGATAATTGCCATGCTTAGGATAATAAATACTATGCTTACGATAACAGCTCTTCATACAGACATAAAAACCCGGAAATTTTCCGGGTTTTTAGATAACAATAGTAATTGTTAGTCTTTAGATGGAATGCTGATGATGCAAGAGCTGGTATCAACTTTAACCACTTCAAATGCCTTAAGTATGGCAGCTGTATTGTAACCTTTTTCTTCTGCAGCACTGATAACACCGCAAGCAGCTTTAATAAAGTTGACACTGGATGTCCAGTAATTTGCGTTAGCATTTACCATTACATCAAATGCTTTTCTGGTATCCCAACCTTCAGATGTACCTAATAAATAGAAGAAGCGATTAAAGACGCCGCTGCTATAGTGTACATCTAAGCCTCTGTAGTATTGGCTAGCGTCGTCGATTGAACACCAGTTGCCAGGTTCACCGCCATCGCAATCCTTACTTGGCATATCCATGTATCTTAGCGCTGCACCTTCTTTCTTAAATATTTCAGGTCCAATTTCCCAACTATTTTTGCCATAAGCAAAAAATTCTGCGGCTTGCGCTGCCATGTCGGAGAATGCTTCATTGATACCACCTGATTGGCCGTAGTAATTTAAGCCAGAGTGTTGTTCAGTAAAACCATGGCTAACTTCATGCGCTGCAACACCTAATGAAGTTAATGGATAAAATGTAGAAGCACCATCACCGAATGTCATCTTGGAACCATCCCAATAGGCATTATCGTAACGTGGGTAATGGACTATCATGTTTAACATCATGGGGGTTCCATCACTATTTACTAAAGCAGGAACGCCGTACCATTTTGCATACATGTCTTTAATAACAGCACCGCCAAATAAAGCGTCATTACCTGGAGAGAATCCGCCGTTAACCGCACCTAATTCACCATCCCAATAAACATTGTTATGTTCTGCATCAGGCGCTTTACATTTAAATGATAATACTTTGTTGGTTCTGTAGCGCTTTACTGTTACATCACCATTTTCTAGCGTACAGTTTTTAGCTTCTCTAGACACCGTTAATGAGGCTAAATGATCACTTGAACCATCATAAGTTAATTGGCCCATTTTTTTGTTGCCACCGAAGCCACCGGCGAAGAAATACATTTTACCGGGTTCATCTGTGGATGCCGTTTGAATGTTATCCCATTGCACATAAACAGTTAATGTAGCGGCATCAACAATAGCAACAGGTTTAGAAGGTGCGGCACCTTCTTTAACAGCGTCTGCATAAAAAGAAATTTGATAAGCCCAATGCGCTTTATTAGCTTCATCAACGTAGACAATTAATTTTGCTTGCTGTTCACTAATCGCTGAACTACCGCCCACTTTTTGCTGATGGTTATTAATAACTAACTGTAATGCTTTATCAGCTTGGGAAGCTTTAGGTGCTGCACCTAAATCAGCTTGTAAATCTTGATAAATCGTTCCATTCATAGAACGTGCTGAAGGTAATGATGCTGCTAATGAATGTGATTTAGGTGCATTAGGTACATGAATAACTGCATCTGCACCAAAGACATCATGACCTTGATAGGTTTGTTGCACACGAATATGCGCTGTTTTATTACTATCAACAGAACGACGAAATTCTTTTAATCCTAATCCATTGGGTGCGGCACCTTGTACAATCAAAGACTGCAAAGCAGAAATAGGTTGATGGCTTAAATCTATAGGTTTAGCTGCATAAGCGGTAGGTAGCGCAGCAAGCAATAAAATGCCTGATAAAAATCTTTTTTGTCTTCTATCCATAAAGTTCTTACTCCTTAATTACTCTTTCCTTGTTAAAAAAAATTTACATGTAACGTATTAATCCTTAATCCATATGGGAGGCGGGGTGGTTATAGTGAATTTGAATGAGCAGTAGTGAAAAAATGTTTTCCTAATGTAAACTTCGCATCTAGGAAAGTAAAGAAAAATTCAAACTGCTTGATTTATTCCCAATCAATATTCAGGAGTATATATGTATAAAATTTGTTTCTACGCCCCTGTTTCTCACGCCGAAGAAATAAAAAATGCCATGTTTGACGCAGGTGCTGGTAAAATAGGTAACTACGGCTGCTGTGCCTGGCAAACTTTAGGCGAAGGACAATTTATGCCTCTGTCTGACAGTCATGCATTTATAGGTGAAAAAAATAAATTAGAAAAAATTCCCGAATATAAAATTGAAATGGTATGTGAAGAAGGTTGCATAAAAGATGTTATTGCAGCATTAAAAGCATCTCATCCTTATGAATTACCAGCATATCAAGTATGGCGGTTAGAAATCATTTAACACAGTAGGATAAAGTTATGCTTAAATTAACTACTCAGCGTATTATTTTCGATTTATGGCAACAATATAAATTACGCTGCCCACAAGCAAAGTTAATTGAAGAAAAATTATTCTCAAAAGGTATGAATGATTTACCATTAGATCATTTTGCTGTGATTGATTTACCTAGTGAGCACTCAGGTATTAGTCAATTAAGCCAACTTTTTTTAACGCTAGGATTTTCTATACGCGGCAGGGATTATTTAGCTGATAAACAAAATGATTTTATGTGGCTAGCAGAAAAAAATTGTGAAACTCATTCTGCCAATCAAGCATTGCCGCAAGTCGTGGTTGCTGATTTTCGTTTAGAAGAAATGCCCATTGAAATTAGCTCCATCATTAAAAAGTATGTTTCGCAAACTAAACCACTCCCATTAACTGAAATAAAAAATGCAGCGTTTGCTTTAGAAAAAGGGGATAAAAAAGCAGGCGATGTTTTGCATCAATTAGTCACCACGTATCTTAATGGCAGGGATTGGGCGCTACCCAGCGTTCATGAATTTTATACAGTTAGAGAGTTTAATGAATTACTCGCTTGGGTATTAATTTTTGGCCGCAGGCCTAATCACTTTACTTTCTCTATTCATTTGCTTAATGAATTTACGCATCTTGGGCACTTTCATGAGTTTCTTGAGCAAGAAGTGGGGGTCGCATTGAATGAAGAAGGCGGCATTATTAAAGGTAATGCACAATTAGGCATTGCGCAAAGTTCTACGCAAGGATTACTGCAAACATTGATGCTTTCAGATGGAACCATACAAATACCTAAGGATTTTATAGAATTTGTCTGGCGCTTTCCGACTCACCCCTTATCTCAACCACCACGTTGGGGAGAATTTTTTCCTCATTTTATTGCTCAGCAGGCGAATAGGGTGATTGAGTCGTTGTATGAAAAATAATGCAGTGGCTGCTAATGCCATACACCTTTATCTTCTGATATATCACCCTGATACTATGTCATCCTGAGCGTAGCGAAGGATCTGCTTTTAAGTCAGTTTGCAGAAGTAAACAGATCCTTCGCTACGCTCAGGATGACATATCAGCGCTCAAGGATGACGCAGTATCAGCAATTAGGATGAGATTATCAGATAATAAAAGTGCTCCAAGGCTACCAAAATCATATTTTTTTATCCAACGCACCTAACCAATTTAAAATATCATTACCCACATCTTGCACAGAGCGATTATCGGTAATGACTGTAAAATCAGTAATTCGCTCGTAAAAAGGTTCGCGCTCTTCCCATAATTTAATTAGGACTTGTTGCGGATCATCGCCTTGCAGTAAAGGGCGTTTTTTGTCTCGCTTTAATCGATTTAATTGCGTCTCTAAGGTAACTTCCATATAAACAACCGTGCCGCGCTGGCGCAAAAACTCTCTCACCTCAGGTGTCTCAACACAGCCGCCGCCAGTAGATAAAACGATATTGGATAAAGAACTCAACTCTTCAATTACTTTCATTTCACGCTGTCTAAATCCTTCCATGCCTTCTAAGTCGAAAATCCACGTTAAGCTAACCCCCATCTTTTTTTCAATTTCTTGATCAGAGTCATAAAAATCTTTATTTAACTGTTTAGCCAAATAACGACCTACACTCGTCTTACCTGCACCCATGGGGCCAATTAAAAAAATATTGCTTCGTCCAGTCTTCATGTTACCTGCACAATTATTTTAGGGGTTATAAAAATTAGTAACTCTCGTTTATTGCTTCGTTTGTATCGTTGATTAAACAACCAACCTAACCCGGGTATACGGTTAATAAAAGGTAAACCTCGTTGACCTTGTTCTTCATTTGTTTCATAGATCCCTCCTAATACAATAGTTTGGTGATTGTTAACAATCACACTGGTAGTCATTTGCCGCGTGCTAATCGCTGGCACCCCTTGAACCATTTTATTACTAGGTCTATCTTGATTAATTTGTAATTGTAATAATACTTTATTTCCAGGTAACACTTGAGGAATGACTTTCAACCCCAATACTGCTTTTTTAAAAGCAACTGCCGTCCCTCCACTCTCGCTTACCTCTTGGTAGGGAATTTCTTCGCCAGCTTCTATTGAAGCAGGTTGTTGGTTAGTCGTAAACAAACTTGGGCTTGAAACGACTTCAGCATGCCCTGCTTTTTCCAATGCAGATAATTTTACATCTAATAGGGAGCCATCTGCCAGCTTTGCTACTGCTAAACTGTAATGACCCGTTTCAGCTTCCCCTCTAAAAGCCGATTTTACCATTGCATCTGATGATTTTACTGTCAAATCTATGCCTAACTCACATTCCTTATCCGAATCAATGCTAACAAGCCTTGCCGTAATGGCAATTTGTTGCACGGGTACATCTAAGCGCTTAATTAATGAATGCAAAACATCAATTTTATTTTGAATATCGTGTGCGTAGAGTAAATTGGTTCTTATATCACTCCGCAAATGCCCGCGTTTAGAAAGAAGAGTTGGCATACCAGCTTCCAGCATTTTAACAATATCTTCTACTTTAGCGTAACGAATTTGCCAAACCCTAGTGATTAAAGGGGCACTGTTTTCTACTAATTCTTGCCAATTAATTTCCGATTGCTTTAATTTGATTAATTCTTCCTGCTTTGCCACAAACCAAATTTTTCCTAATTCTATAAACCCCAACCCATTTGTGAGCAATAAGCTATTAAAAGCTTCAACATCATTCGCTTTATCTATTTTCAATGAGACAAAACCGGTGACTTCCTTACTGACCACCACATTTACCTTCATAAAATTGGCAAACGTTTTAATGGCTTGGTCCATACTGACATTATTTAATTCTATTGAAATGGGCTTAGCTTCGGCATTGATTATAAAAAATAAGAAACTAATGAATATAAAAGATAATCGCATAATTAATTTTTTAAAATAAATGATTGATGGTTCGCTAAGGTAATTTGCACATTATTAGGTTCTATCTTTTCCACTCTACCCAACTCAGTGCCTAATGCATCGCCTATTTTTACTAGGGTAACTGTATTGTTTGGCAGTTTAATAATAGCTTGTCTTTCATATTCATCTTGCAAATAACCACCTAAACGTAGTGTGGAAAGAGAAAAGGCAGCCGCTTCTTGCACTGTCGCTTGTTGTTTAAAATTAAATGCATTAGCAGAGGAGCAAAATAAGTGATTAATACTTTTGGCGGTTTTTGCTAGCGGGGAAACCGGTTGTTTTTCAAGTAGCACATCCATCGTTAAATGGATTTTTTTATTGCCCAGCACATCGAGAGAAAAATCTAATGGCAAGATCAAATAAGATTGCTGAAATAATGACTCAATAAATTGTAATAAATAACTAGTTTCCCCTTCTATAACTAAATTAGTAATAATTTTATAAGGCGGATAACCTCTCGCCTCTTTCACACTGCTTGTGATTAACTGCACATTAAATATTCTAACCAGCATTAATAAATGCGCGTATAAATCCTTTGGAAGTTTGGCATTACTTATTTGTTTATTAGCAAATGCTGTAGTGGCTGTAAATTGATTAATTTTAGTCGCTATCGCATTTTCTCTTTGTGTTAGCTCTGTTAGCACTCTTACATCATCATGAATGAAATTAACATAGCCTAAAATCAAAGAAATAATGATTATACCCAGGCTATAATGCCAGCGCTTTTCATAGTTAAGCTGCATATACATCCCCACTTTGCATACCTAAAAATACAAACCTTACCTGATTTGCCTCTTGTGTAATTTGTTTTAATTTAATTTCTAAAAAAGCTTTAATACCCATCCATTCACGCATAAATTGCGTTAAATCGCTTGTCGATCTAGTCCCACCTGATAAAATTACTTGGTGTTTATTACGCTTAATTTGTGTAAAACACACTTCATTAGTAGTTGCATTAAAAAATGACTGTAACAATTCGTAAGTGTTTGCTCTGTCTTTTTGAATTTTTTGGAGCAAGGCTTGGTTAAGCACAGCTTGTGTATTGGGATATACCTTAGTCGACAGTTTTTCTTGCAAACGCTTCTCTAACTCTTCAATTTTGACTGTTTGATACTCAGCCTTTGATTGCAATACCCAATGAAATAGGGTTAGCAATAACATACTTAATATGAATGAGAGAAAAAACAAACTTAGTAATTTTTTTAATTGATATTGTTGATATGCTTTGCGCCAAGGATATAAATTAAATTCTACCATATTACTTTTTCCCTCAAACTTAATCCCAATGCTATCCAAAAATGGTTAGCTCTGTTTTTATCATCATCAAGCTTCTGGTCTAATTGAGGGAAATAAAATGTGATAGAGGGGAATATAGATTGCAGCAAATCTATTTCAATATATTCACTGCAAACAATCACATGCTGCAAAGGTATCACAGCATGCATTGTTTGATAGAGCTCCATTTTATTTTTTATTTGTACACTATCTTCATAATTCTTATTATCCCAACGCTCATGAAAGATAAGCTGGGCTTGATTAAAAATAATTAAACTAGAAAAATTGGCTAGTGAATAAATGATTCCTATCACTGCTTCATGTTGAAGTTGAGGAAGTGTAAAAAAAAGAGCACGCTTTAATGCATAGACATCAATATCAATAACTTTTAATTTTAACGAAGCACGCTTAATAGTAGAAATTAATTGAGCAATATAATCTTCTTTAGCAATAGCAAATTGAATGGATTGATAACGCGTATCTTGGCTTGGTAACGTATGGTAGTCCAGGGTTAACTTTTCAACTTGATGAGGCATGCTCCTTTGCACTTCATTATAAATTGCCGCTTCAATTTCCTGATCGTTTAAATCTTTGGGTAACAATACCCGCTGAATGTGAACTAAATGGGAGGGTAACGATGCATAAGCGACACAACCCTTTATGCGTAATTTTTGAACTAATTTTTGCAGGGTTTCACTAAACGCTGACCAATTAAGTATCTTGCCATGAGAAAGTTGTGCCGCCGGCAATTCAATCATATCTGCTTTTTTAATAGAATAAGGCCAAGAAGTGCCCGTTAGCTGCATAATATGCAGATACGATAACTGGAAATCTAAACTAACCACATTGTGAGTAGTTTTAATAAATGAAATCATAGGGTTAAGTCCTTGAGGAAAGAGTAAGCGGCAAATGCTACTGCAATTGAGCATTAATTCTGCGCAGCAACAAGGTGAAAATAGGAAGTTTGTTTTAAAACTGATAGAATGGGGATCTATTTAAGAAAGTGTGACAGCAAAACAGTTGATGTTAATATACTTTATACCTCCTAAAATGCAAGATCTTTATAGCCTATGAATCAATTCTTTAGAATCATCCGCCGCCTTATCATTTTTACTTTTTTATTATGTTCTGTGTTCGTCATAGGCATATTGTATTACATGGAATATGAATTGCCTGATATAGAGGCATTAAACACTGTACAACTACAAGTTCCTTTACAAATATTTACTCAAGATAAAAAACTCCTCGCTACATTTGGAGAAAAACGTCGTATTCCACTTCCTTATAATCAAATTCCTCAACCGTTAATCCAAGCGGTACTTGCGACTGAAGACCAACGTTATTTCCAACATGCGGGCGTTGACATTCAAGGTTTAGGGCGCGCTGGACTGCAACTTATTGCAACAGGTAGAAAGCTGCAAGGTGGCAGCACTATTACTATGCAGGTAGCTCGTAGTTTTTATTTGACTCGACATAAAACTTTCGGACGCAAGCTAAGAGAAATTTTACTCGCGATTAAAATTGAAAATAAATTAAAGAAAGAAAAAATCTTAGAACTTTATTTAAATAAAGTTTTCTTAGGCAATCGTGCATACGGTGTAGAAGCCGCTGCGCAAGTTTATTACGGCAAACATTTAAATGAATTAACCTTAGATCAATTTGCTGTATTAGCTGGTTTACCTAAAGCACCCTCTACCTTAAATCCCCTAGCCAATCCGGCTGCTGCATTAAAACGGCGTGATCATGTTTTAGGTCGTATGCATGAACAAGGTTATATCGATGATGCTACTTATGAAAAAGCATTAAAGATGCCAATTAATGCTAGCTATCACGATTTACCCACTGAAGTGAAAGCGCCTTACGTAGCAGAATTAGTGCGCGAACAATTAGAACAAATGTACGGCGATAGCATCTACACAGACGGATTTAAAGTCTACACTACTATTGATAGCAGCTTACAAGACTCTGCCAATTCATCCTTACGCGACAACTTAATGGCTTACGATCAACGCCACGGTTATCGCGGCCCTGAGAAAAACTTAGGAATTCCTTCCTTAGAAGATACTGATAATTGGGCGCAGCAATTACGTAAAATGCCTGTGGTTAATGGCCTTGAGCCCGCCGCTGTATTTGAAATTAATCATCAAAGCATTACTGTCTTAAAAGCAGATGGCAATGTAGCTATTGTGCCTTGGTCAGGTTTAAGTTGGGCACGTAAACAAATCAATGCAGATTATTTAGGCCCAACACCGCGTCAAGCTAGCCAAATTGTGCATTTAGGTGATGTGGTGAGAATTGTTTCTACACCTAAAGGCTATCAATTATCACAATTACCAAAAGCAGAAGCAGGATTAGTTGCACTTAGTCCAAAAAACGGTGCCATTTTAGCAATGGTAGGTGGATTTGATTATCAAACCAGTAAATTTAATCGTATCACTAGCGCTTCCCGCCAACCGGGCTCAAGCTTTAAACCATTTATTTATTCAGCAGCGCTAGAAAAAGGTTATACCTTAGCGACTGTTATCAATGACGCACCTATTGTTATAGAAAATCCAACGGATAATAGTTTATGGCGTCCGCAAAATGACACACATAAATTTTACGGTCCTACTCGTTTACGTACAGCGATTATTGAATCACGCAACTTAGTATCTATTCGCGTGCTCGCTCTAATTGGCCTACCCTTTGCACTCGATTACGTACAACGTTTTGGTTTCAATAAGGCCCAACTCCCGCCAGGATTATCTTTAGCCCTAGGTACAGCACTTGCCACACCATTACAATTAGCACAAGCTTATGCCGTATTTGCAAACGGTGGTTTACGCATTGTTCCTTACGTCATAGATACCATACACAATTCACAAGATGATGTGATTTATCAAGCTAAGCCGTTAATTGCTTGCACTGAAAGTTGCAAAAAGAATATTGCCTTAGCGCCACGCGTTATTTCAGAGCAAAATGCATTTTTAATCACTTCGGCCTTACGCGATGTAATCCAGCGCGGTACTGCAAAACTTGCTAAAAACTTAGGAAGAGGTGACTTAGCAGGAAAAACAGGGACCACACAAAATCAAGTAGATGCTTGGTTTGCAGGATATAATCCAGACTTAGTGGCTGTTACTTGGATGGGTTTTGATTTACCCCAATCTTTACATGAATACGGCTCTAAAGCGGCGCTTCCTATGTGGATGCAATTCATTCAATCTGCATTAAAAGACAAACCTGACCATGGGTTAGTTCAACCTAGTGGCATTGTAAATATACGCATAGATCCAATGACAGGTAGACGCGCTGCAAGTGACGATCCGGTTGCCATGTCTGAATTCTTTATGCTGCCCTATGTTCCAACTGGCTCTAGCTCTCATGCTGTTCAAGCATTAGATCCGCTCAAGGCTGATGAAGAATCTGAATCTGGAGAAGAAACACCGACACAAACTGCTCAAGCTGACCCTGAGCCTGATGCAACGAGTGAAACGACGGATGAAAATGACGCGCTTTATTAATTATTAACTGCACTTCTCAGTAGCTTCTGTCATCCCGTGCAGCTTTTAGCTCGGGATGACAAGAATTTTTTTAGGTAGATTGACCAGGCAGTAGCGCTCTACGTCCGCAATGATAACATTGGCTTCTATAGCTAAGGATGGATTTGTACTCCCAGTTTTCTTAGTATAATTATCACCTGCTCATCCAAACTATTCCCACTCACCTCAGTAAATGCAAACTCATGCCTATAATTAAATTGATTACGCATTTCATCAAACACGCGGCCTCCCCCATCCTCATTTAACAATTGATAACGCATCATAGCTGTCATCACTAAAGGATTAAACACGCCCAAGACTATATCCTGCCAATGATGGGGCTGAAGAGAGAATTCAAGACGTTGTGTAGGCATAGATTTAGGTGTAATAGCTTTAGGCGTGATAATACCTAATTCACAAGCAGCGCGATAAATAGAATCTATTCCTCTAATCTTACTTTGTACTGAATAACCTGCGATATGAGGCGTTGCTAATAATGTTTTATCTAAAATAGTTTTATTAATATTCGGTTCATTTTCCCATACATCAAAACACCAATGTAGATGCTCGCCATGACTCAGTAAGTCTTCATGGTTAATGACTGCGCCTCTGCTTGCATTTAGCAAAACACAGCCTGACTTCTGTCTGGCTAGAAATGTTTTATCTATAAAATGATAAGTGGGGTGTGCGCCTGATCTGGTTAAAGGAACGTGTAATGAAATTAAATCTACACCTTCAATTTCTTGCAATGGTATAGAGATAAAATCTGTTTCTTGCTGAGCCCGCAATGGATCACAGAGTAATACTTCAAACCCTAACGCAAGTAAATGTGAT
This sequence comes from Gammaproteobacteria bacterium, assembly GCA_014132615.1. Taxonomy (GTDB): domain Bacteria; phylum Pseudomonadota; class Gammaproteobacteria; order DSM-16500; family DSM-16500; genus Aquicella. The sequence continues at coordinate 33,890 of BMAH01000050.1, read as the reverse complement.
TGCACTAAACGTCCAACATGACCTACTCCGATTAATGCTATCTTAGCTTTTTGACCCAGCACCTTCTTAGCTTGCAAAGCTGCAATAATACTTACAACGTAATCTGCAACCGGAGGCGCATTAAAGCCCGAAGCAACAGCATAAGCGATATTATTTTCTGCAAGCCAAGCTGCATCCACATGATCGGCACCAGCTGTTACACTACCCACTAATTTAAGAGAAGAGGATCGCAGCATAGATTGATCAACGCGTGTAATTGAGCGTACTAATAAAATATCGGCATCTTTTACATCTTCTGCGTGAATATCTCTTCCATTTTTTAATACTAATTCACCGTAGCTCGCAAAATAATCATTGATATAAGGTATATGAGCATCTGCAACAATTTTCATCTGATATAACTCGATAAAATTCCCATAAAAATAGCAAACCCAACTAAATTATTATTGGTAAAAGCGTAAAAACAATTTTCTCTTTGACGCTTTCTTATCAACCACTGCTGATAGACAAATAATAATGTCACGATTATTAAACTTAAATAATAGGGTAATTTTAAATTAAACATAAGGCCGACTATGATTAACATAATCACAAACAAAATTTGAAGTAACCCTATAATTAATCTATCCATGGTGTTAAATAATATCGCCGTGGATTTAATTCCTATTTTTATATCGTCGTTTCTATCCACCATGGCATACATGGTGTCGTAAATCACAGGCCATAAAGCAGCGGTGACAAATAAAAACCAAACTTTAAGTGATAAGGAATTGGTTTGCGCTGCAAATGCCATAGGCACCCCCCAGCTAAATGCTAAGCCTAAACCTAATTGAGGCAAGTGAGTATAGCGTTTTAATAAAGGATAAATGACAGCTAAGGCTGCGCCAACTATAGCTAATGAAATGGTAAACCAGTTACAAAATAATACTAAACTAAAGGCAATGAACGCCAAGGTAGCAGCAAACAAGTATGCTTCTTTGACTGACAATTTTCCTGCTGCCAGAGGCCTTTCCTTTGTGCGCTCCACGTGTTTATCAAACTCGTGATCGGCAATATCATTCACGACACACCCTGCAGAACGCATTAAGATAACGCCGGCTATAAAAATAAATAAGATAAAAAAATTAGGTTTACCAAGACCTGCAAGCCATAATGCCCATAAGGTTGGCCATAGCAAAAGCATAATGCCAACCGGTTTATGCAGTCGTGATAAATAAGCGTATTGTAATAAACGTTTGCGTAAAGTCATGGCAATAATTATCAGATATTGAATACGAACGGATTTTACTCTACTTTTATATACCAATCGTACTTTTAAATTTTTTTTGGAAAATGCGCAAATGATGACAATCTACTCAGCGACGATTACTTTAATATTAATTATGGACCCTTTGGGGAATATCCCCCTATTCTTGTCCATTTTAAAATCCGTTCCTGCTGCTAAACGTAGACAAATTATTTTGCGGGAATCTTTCATCGCACTAGTTATTCTTGTCTTATTTCTTTTATTTGGCCAATACATTTTAGAAGCCATGCATATTTCTCAACCTGCTTTAGCTATTGCAGGCGGCATTATTCTCTTTCTTATCTCTATTAAGATGATATTCCCTTCAAATGGTCACGATGATCAACAAAAGCAAGCTGTTGAACCTTTTATCGTACCTTTAGCTGTTCCCTTAATTGCCGGTCCCTCCACCATGACTATGGTGATTCTATTAGCAAGCCAAGCTCCTTATAATATTCCACGCTGGCTGCTTGCCTTATTTGCAGCTTGGTTAATTACCACGACTATTCTAGTTTTTGCAGATTTTTTAAGAAAAATCTTAGGTGAAAGAGGATTGATTGCTATAGAAAGATTAATGGGTATGATTTTAACTACCATGGCAGTACAAATGTTTTTAACTGGTTTTGAACAATTTTTGCACTTATAATGACTAAACTTGCTGTTTCAACTACCGATGTCATACATTTAGAAGCTGCCAAGCAATTAGCTAAGCACTTGAATCTACCCTTTATTGCAAAACCGTTAGGCGATGAAGCAAATTGTTACGATTTTATTTTAGTTTACACACCCAATTACCTAGGTTTACAACAAACCTGTGATAAAAAATTCCAACCTTTTTATATGGATTTTAATTCTGGCAAATTAAGCTACAGGAGAGATAATGCGAGCTTAAAGCAAGAAATGATTGCCCGGGCAATGGGTTTTAAGCCTAAAGATCAGGGGCGTATTGTCGATGCCACTGCCGGATTAGGTCGGGATGCCTTTATTTTAGCTAGTTTGGGATTTCATGTGACTATGATAGAGCAATCGCCTATAATTGCTGCTTTGCTAGAAGACGCATTAAATCGTGCAAGTAAAATTCAGCAACTTGCTGACATCGTCGCCAATTTGACATTAATTAAAGGTGATAGCATTAATTGGTTGCCTGAGCACTCAGGGGAGTATGATGTTATTTACCTAGATCCCATGTTTCCCCAACGACAAAAGGCAGCATCTATCAAGAAAGATATGCAAATACTCCAGAATTTGCTGCCAACATGCAATAACTATCAAGATTTATTTAAAGTTGCTATGACTTGTGCCAAGAAAAGAGTTGTAATAAAAAGGCCAAGATTAGCTCCTAATTTCTGCGAACTTGCTGCCAACTTCAGCTTAAAGGGCAAAAGTAGTCGCTTTGACATTTATTTAATTAATAATAGGTAAATACATGCAAGCTATCCACACTTTATTGCAATATATTCTTCATATCGATACTTATTTAATCGCTTTTGTCACTCAATACGGTGCTTGGACGTATTTAGCGCTGTTTTTAATCATCTTTTGCGAAACAGGCTTGGTTGTCACCCCGTTTTTACCTGGAGACTCTTTGTTATTTGCCGCAGGGAGCATAGCCGCTACCGCAGGCCGCCCGCTCAAAGTCGAAGTTTTATTCCTCATCCTCACAATTGCCTCAATATTGGGCAACAAATTAAATTATTTAATAGGGCGATTCTTTGGCATAGCCTTATTTAACCCCCACCCAACTTCCTCCAGATGGCGCAAAAAGTTATTTAGCCAGGCGTATTTACAAGAAGCTCATGCATTCTATGAAAAACACGGCGGCAAAACGGTAATTCTTGCACGTTACATACCAATTATTCGCACGTTCGCGCCTTTTGTTGCAGGAATGTGTGCCATGAGCGTAGGTCAATTCACCCTCTATAATATTGTTAGCGCCCTGCTTTGGATAGGTAGCTTAGTAGGCGCTGGCTATTTTTTAGGTAGTCTTCCAATAGTTAGAGATAATTTCACCATTGTTATTTATGGTATCATCATCCTCTCCATCACTCCGGCAATTTTTGGCTTTATCTATCGCAAAGCTTTTGCTCAAAAAAAGGCAATATCAAGTAGATAAAAGCCAACAAAATCCTGTATCTTGTAAGTATCTAGACAAAGCATGACTGTTCATGCAAAATGCAGCACCAATATTTATTTAGGCCATCTACGCCATGGCGTGGATGAAAGTGAACTCTAAGAGAGGAGCTTAAACTGTACCATGGATATGCGAAAAGTTAAAAAGTTAATAGAACTTTTACAAAGCACAGGCGTTGCTGAAATTGAAATTCGTGAAGGCGAAGAATCAGTCCGCATTACACGCGAATTCAAAAACAATGCACCTGTTGTTATGACATCACCTATGATGTCTAGCCCCCAAGCTGCCCCCACACCCACTGTGGCAGCGGAAGCACCCAAAGCAGAAACAACCAAACCTACTGAAAGCGGTCATACTATTAAAGCGCCTATGGTCGGCACAGTTTATCTTTCCTCCACCCCTAGTGCTAAACCTTTCGTGGAAATTGGCCAAACCGTCAAGATAGGCGATGTCATCTGCTTAATTGAAGCTATGAAAATGTTCAACCAAATCGAAGCTGACAAAGCTGGCACCATTAAAGCCAGATTAGTCGACAATGGCACCCCCGTTGAATATAACCAACCTCTATTTGTTATTGAGGAATAGCCAGTACAAACCGCAAGCTCGAGGATAGGATAATGTTAGACAAAGTTTTAATCGCTAACCGCGGTGAAATTGCCTTACGTATTTTACGTGCCTGTAAAGAATTAGGCATAAAGACCGTTGCTGCCCACTCAACAGCAGATAGCGATTTGCTGCATGTTCGTTTAGCGGATGAATCTGTGTGCATAGGACCTCATCCTGCCGCACAAAGCTATCTCAATATTCCAGCCATTATTAGTGCAGCAGAAATTACTGATGCTATTGCCATTCATCCTGGCTATGGCTTTCTCTCAGAAAATGCCGATTTTGCTGAGCAAGTTGAAAAGAGTGGATTTATCTTCATTGGCCCAACTGCTGAAGCTATTAGGCAAATGGGTGACAAAGTAGCCGCCATCAAACTCATGAAGGAAATAGGTGTTCCTTGTGTACCTGGTTCAGACGGCCCTATAGGTGATAATGATGCAGAAACCATTAAGCTTGCCCGCCAAATTGGCTATCCGGTGATCATTAAAGCAGCAGGCGGCGGCGGCGGACGCGGCATGCGTGTTGTTCATACCGAATCTCACCTAATTAATGCCATTGCTTTAACCCGCAGTGAAGCAAAAGCTGCCTTTAATAATGACAAAGTTTATATAGAAAAATACCTACAAAACCCCCGTCATATTGAAATCCAAGTCTTAGGCGATGGCAAAGGGGAGGCCATTTATTTAGGTGAACGTGACTGCTCTATACAACGTAGACATCAAAAAATAATCGAAGAAGCGCCTGCTCCAGGCATTACTCAAAAACAACGCGAAGACATTGGCGAATTATGCGCAAAAGCTTGCCGGGATATGAAATACCGCGGCGCAGGCACTATGGAATTTCTATTTGAAGACGGCCGATTCTATTTCATTGAAATGAATACCCGTATACAGGTAGAGCATCCTATTACAGAATTAATTACGGGCGTGGATTTAGTCAAAGAGCAATTAAAAATTGCTGCTGGTGAACCACTTAGCTTTTCTCAAAAAGACATACACATCAAAGGGCACGCAATTGAATGCCGTATAAATGCTGAAGATCCTCGCACCTTCACACCTTCCCCTGGAACTATTTCCTATTTCCATGCGCCAGGCGGCCCTGGGATACGGGTAGATTCACATATATATGGCAGCTATAAAGTGCCGCCTTATTACGATTCACTTATTGCCAAAATTATTGCCTATGGTGAAACACGCGAATTAGCATTAGCCAGGATGCGCAACGCCTTAGATGAAACCGTCATTGAAGGCATACGCACCAATATTCCCTTACACCAAGACATTTTACGCGGCAATTCCTTCCAAAAAGGGTTGATTAATATACATTATCTCGAAAAATGGATGAATATGTGATGATTCAGGGCAGCAAATCATCATCTTCTAAACTTTCTTTGTTTCCATGCGCAAAAAATGATTGCTCTAACAAAGAACAATGGTTAGAATACCTGCTGTATCGTGAACAATCCCCTAAGTTAAGGGAACAGCTATGAATCAAACTTTAGAAAAGCAAACATCGTCATTTGAATTGACGCAAAAGAACCAACCGCTGCATGACAGCGTGCGCCAATCGCTTGAGAATTACCTTGGTCAATTGAAAGGTGAATTACCAGCTAACCTTTATGAATTGATTTTGGGTGAAGTCGAAGCACCTTTAATGGATGCTGTGATGGAATATACCAAAGGTAATCAATCTCGTGCGGCAATCGTACTTGGCTTAAGCCGTGGTACGTTAAGAAAAAAATTAAAAATGTACGGCTTATTGGACTAAGCTAAAGAACCCTACCGCCCTATGGGTTATCCCCTTGGGGCTGGTCTTTTCTCCCTCCTCTCTTATATCTTATCCCCTTCTTTTTATTTGTGTATAATGTTGCAAAATGCTTCCTACTTCTTGCTATATTACTAAAATAAAAAAGGACACATAGGATGATTGCGACACAAAATCAGCAAGCTCTCCGCGATGCTCCGGAAGAAAATGAAACTGCGCTCAGTAAATTTAAACAAATTAATCAAAGTTTATTGCTAACCAATCGTGTCGTTACTCATCAACCGGGTGCGGGCTTAAATCCCTTAGTAGACGCAGCGGGCTATTTATTTTCTGTATTAGGCAAGTTAAAACAATTAAATTCCTGCCGCCAATTGGGCAAATTGCAAAAAGAATTAATCCAGGAAGTTAATGCGTTTCAAGAAGCTTTAAAAAACCAAGGGTACAATGCTGAATATATTATTATCGCGCGATACGTTATTTGCGCGACGATTGATGATGTCTTAAGCAATACTTCTTGGGGCGATAGGTGGAATGCGCATTCCTTGTTAACCGCTTTTAACCAAGATTCCACTCAACAAGATAAATTTTTTACCATCATGGAAAGGACGATTAAAGAACCCGCTGCATATATCGATTTAATGGAACTCATGTATATCTGCTTGAGTCTAGGCTATAAAGGTCAATTACGTTCAACTGAACATAATCAATATCAGTTAGAGCAAATTACTAGCAACTTATATAAACATATTCGCGCTTTTAGAGGTAATGTTACAAAGAATTTATCACCTACGCCTTTAAAAACACCTAAGGCCGTACAAAAATCGACTGTCTCACGCCAGTATATGTCTTATGCCTTCATTTTTTGCGTGACTGCCTGCATTATCATGGCTATCTTTGTAAGCTTAGGGTATTTAATGGACGTCATTTCTAATGAAGCTTACAAAAATTGGGCATCAGATCAAACAACGGTTCCTGCTAAACCTACCAACTAAAACAGAATTATTTACCCCCTTTGTTTCTTTAATCGCAGCCACTCTATTAGCTGCGATTATATGGTTTGCCGGGGATTATTTATCCTGGAGTGATTATGCTCCCTTTGCGCAAACTGAAAAAAAGATATACGTCATTTTATTCTTATTCTTAATATGGTTGTTAAAATTTCTAATGATAGATTTAGATGCTCATCAGTCTTCGCCAATAAGCGATAAACAATTAAATAAAAAATTAGAAGAGTTACGAGGTCGCCTGCAAGGTGCATTGGCTTTTCTTAAAAAAACGACTATTACTAGGCATAATGAAATAATTAATTTACATGATTTGCCTTGGTATTTATTAGTTGGGCCAGGTAATGCCGGTAAAACTACTTTATTAACGGAATCCGACGTCCACTTTATTTTACAAAAGCGTGTTAATAAAACTGACATTAAACCAACTGATCACTGTGATTGGTGGGTAACCCGAGAAGCCACGATTATTGATGTACCTAGCAAATATCTAAGTTTAAACAATAACAATAAAACGCATGAACCCTCTCACGATTTGTGGCAAGCCTTTCCTAGACTAATAAAAAAATACAGGGGCAAACGCGGTCTTGATGGTGTCATCTTAACACTACCGTTACCTGAAATAATGAAAAGCGGTGATAGTAAAAAATACTCTTTTTTATTAGCACAATTATTTAGCCGCCTTCAAGAATTGCAATCTGTGATGACAACACCATTAACTTATTATTTAATCATTACCAAATGCGACAAACTTCCTGGGTTTAGCGAATTTTTCTCAGAATCTACATCAGAAGAAGTCACTCAAAGCTGGGGTATTACCTTACACAATGCAAAATCGGATGATAAAAATATAGAAATCATTCAACAACAATTTAATGCCTTAATTAAAAAACTTAATCAGCAATTACTCTTTCGTTTGCACCATGAACGCAACCCTATGTTAAGGCCATTAATCAAAGACTTTCCTTTGCAGATAGAAAGATTAAAAGAATACGTTATCGACTTTACTAAAAAACTCCAGGGTGAACATTTAACACCCGCTTTACGTGGTATTTACTTAACTAGTGCCTTACAAGAAACAGAAGCTGAACATGCAGTCATTGAAGAGGTTAATACTAGCCAACGCGCGGTACAGATTTTTAAAAGCCCTACATTTAGCACACGGCCTTACTTTATTAAACAATTGATTAGCCACGGCCTTGCCTCTGAGAAGCCAGTAATTATTACAAAAACTGCTACCCCTTGGAAACAACGTGCAGCTATCGCAGCGTCTGTAGGTGTCATCGCAGGTGTTGGACTATTGCTAGGAAAAGATTTTAAACAAGGGGTTAAGCAAACTTATCATATACAAAATAATTTATCGAATTACCGATTAGCTATACAGCAAATTAGCAATCCCAATGAGCGATTAATTAAGTCCTTAGCTATTTTAAATTTGCTGCATGAAGAATCAGTAAAGCAATCGGAATTTAAATTAGACATTAATCATTTACTGTCATTTTATTCTTATAAATCTAACCAACGCGTCAGCTTACTGTATAATCAAGCATTAAATACTTTATTGATGCCAGAAATAAAAAATTACTTAGCTGAATTCTTATTAATCCCAACCAATAAAAATGCAGATTCGGTTTACGGTGCGCTAAAAGCCTATCTCATGCTAGGCGATAAAAATCATTTTCAGGCTAGTTATATTTTGCATATATTAAAAGACATTTTGCCTAAGACACTTAATAGTGCTGAGGGTGAGCAATTAATGCTACATATGGAGTTAGCATTAAATAATTGGCAGCCTTTACCATTAGATAACAATTTAATTGAACAAACTCGCAAATATTTTACTGCTATGCCAGATTTTCAATTAGGTTATATTGTGCTTAAAAATATTAATGGCAATACAAGCGATGCAAACATTAATCTTGGCATGCATAATACCGAGCAAGTATTTACTAGCAGGCAATTGCTAAATCAAATTCCAACTATGTTTACTGGTAAATCTTTCTCACCGGTTATCACTGATGAAACTCAATTGGCTGCCCAAGAGACCGTTGTGGGTAATTGGATATTAGGCGACAAATTTAGAACCAACAAATCAGCTGAATTAATTCCCGCCTTAACTGAGCAGTTACGCACTGCATATGTTAATAATTACGTCGATGTTTGGGAAAGTTTAATTGCTAACATCCATTTAGCTAAAGTCACTTCCTTATTGGCAGTTGATGAATTAATTATTAATTTAATTAGTAATCAATCTCCTCTATTACAATTATTACAAACTCTGCACGACAATACGTATTTTGAACCTATTACTACCGCTAGCCCCAAGCTACTAAACTTAGGGTCATTGATAGATAAAAATAAGACGAATGAAACGACGCTTTATCAAATTTTCTCAAGCCTACAAGCGTTGCACGTTTATCTACAACCTATTATTACTGCACAAAATAATAACAAAGCCGCATTTGCCGCGATCACAGCTAGGGCACAAAATAAGCAAGTTAATTCGCCTGATCCTATTACTCAATTAAGGTTAGTTGCAGAAAGAAGCCCAGAGCCAGTCAAATTTTGGTTAGAAAAAATAGCAGACGACACCTTGCATTATTTAATGCTAGAAGCCTCTCGTTACATGGATACGTCTTGGAATGAAAATGTAGTGAACTTTTACGAGCATGAAATTGCTAATCGCTATCCTTTCAGTTCAACAAGTAACAATGAAGTTCAGTTAGATAAATTTGTCCAATTCTTTGGTAAACCAGGTATTGTTTATCAATTTTATCAAACTTATTTGCAAGCGTTAGTAGATAATTCCACACCGGATTGGCATTGGAAAACGATTGATAACAAAAAGCCGCCTTTTTCTGATGAAACTCTACGCCAAATTCAATTTGCATTTCGCATTCATCAGACATTTTTCCCTAATGGCGATGATAAACTATATGTTCAATTTGGTTTACAGCCAGTGCAGTTTGGTAAAGAAATCAAGCAAGTTAAATTAACGTTAGATGATAAACAATTTGTTGATGAATCCTCTAGCACTGCGCCTAAAGCAGCGCATACTATTTCTTGGCCTAGCAGTAGATTGCAAAAAGTCGCGACGTTGCAATTAACAACACAAAATGAACAAACTGTACGTAAACATTTTTCAGGTGCATGGGGTTGGTTTAAGCTAGTCAATCAATCCTTTGAAAGCGCCGTTTCTAAAAAAGCTCTCATGATGAATTTATCCGTAGAGCAAAATAATGCTAAATATCTATTATCCACTCAAGGACAGGCTAATCCCTTTTTAGCTCTAAATTTAAAACATTTTTCATTACCTAATAAATTAACGGACAATAAAGCTTAAATTTTTAATGGGAGTGTCATGATGCTTAAAACTAAAAATGTAGATTATCAAGATGACAAAGTATTACTGGAAGGATTTTGCGCTTATAAAGACGATGGCAAACATAAGCCAGCGATTTTAATTGCTCATGATTGGTCTGGTAAAAATGCCTTCGCTTGCAAAAAAGCAGAGCAATTAGCAGAGCTTGGCTATGTTGGTTTTGCTTTAGATATGTTTGGCAAAGGAAAAACAGGTAAGACCAAAGAAGAAAAATCCGCCTTAATACAACCTTTCATACAAGATAGGAAAAAATTGAAACAACGCATCTTAGCCGCCCTGGATACTGTCAAACAGTTAGATAATGTTGATGCGAATCGAATAGGCGCTATAGGATTTTGCTTTGGCGGTTTATGTGTGTTGGACTTAGCACGTAGTGGTGCAAATGTTAAAGGAGTTGTAAGCTTTCACGGCCTATTACAAGCTCCTGAATTTAAACCTCAACCACCTATTGTATCTCGCGTTTTAGCTTTGCATGGCTTTGACGATCCCATGGTGACCCCTGATCAAGTCATGGCATTCGGCCAAGAAATGACACATGCCAAAGCCGATTGGCAAATGCATATGTACGGCAATACCATGCATGCTTTTACTAACCCTGAGGCGAATGACCCTAGTTTTGGCACAGTCTACAATGAAGTAGCGGCAAAGCGGTCTTGGGAGAGTATGCAATTGTTTTTTGATGAGGTATTTTTGATATAAGCACTTATGCGTACTGTCATCCTGAGCATTAGCGAAGGATCTTCTTAACTTTGCCAGGATGATAAATAGAAATTTAAAGCAGATCCTTCGCTAATGCTCAGGATGACAGTACGCACAGGGTGACAGCACACTCAGAATGACAGACGCTATGCTTGAGTAAGCACTACACTTTAGTGGCCATTCTCCACACAATTAACAGTCAAAAAGTTTAGCCTATTTAGGCAAGCTCTTCACATCCGTGTTTTTAGAATAAGCATCCAGAATCTCTTCTAACAATTGATCTGCAATGCTTAAATTAGATCCTTCTGTGATAACACCTGTTTGTTCTTTAAGTTGCATCAATCTTGCTTCAATTAAATTTTTAACAGAGCCTGAAGGGAATAGATTCGCCAATACCCGTCTTGCTTCTTTGGGGCCTAGTTTCTGATACAACCTATTACGTAATCGCGCATCTTCAGCCGTGGTGCTAAATGCCCATAGTTCAATTGGACCTAAGGTATTAGTAAGTAATTGGGTATTCATACCACTTTTAGTTGCAAACTGTGCCAAAAAGGTAGCGCCACCTTCTCGTGGTCCGTGTACACGAGTTTTTAATGCAACTCTTGCCGTTTCAGATAAGCCAAAAATCTCGGTTGAGCGGCGAATAGCTTGTTCAGGGCCTGCATCCATAATGAAAATTGAGGTACCAAATTCAACCATCACTGAATCGAAATCATCTAGCGATTGGGAAATCAGTGCAATTTGCACATTCCACTTTCTACCTTCACGCATATCTAATATGACTTGGTCTCTTACCGCACGTGCTTTTGAGGTACGATGAAATTCATCGTAAACAATACGTTTTGCATCTTCACGAATTTCAGCTATACGTTGCTTGTGATATTCCTTATAAGCATCAGGCACATCAGAGAGTGTTTCTTCTGTTAAATAGTAATGACGGGCTAAAGCATATCTTGCAAGCATATACATCACCGCTGTTTGACGTTCGGCAGCATCGCCGCCACTTTTTGCTACTTCATCTAAATCGAGGGACACAATACGTGCATCGCCAATATCAAATTTAGTGATATTCGATAAAATAGGATATTCACGCACAGCACTTGAAATCATACGACTAAAAGCAGAAATCAGCGGTTCGCCGGTCGGTGCTTTGACTTGACCGTATAAATCTTCAATGACTTGCGTACGACAAATTGCGGCTGCATCTGCTAGTAGTGGCATAGCATAACGTTGCGCAAGCATAGCTTCGTGATGGAAACCAGCTAAGAATAATGCATCAGTCACTTCCCACCAGGTAGTTTTATCGTCAAAAACAAAACCAATTTCACCTAAAATATCATCGACTATGGTTTCAATGCCCGGTGTATAGGGATGTGCTTTACCTTCATCAGCTAAATACTTATACATTTCATTAACGACCAATCCCGCCATATCGGAAATGCCATCGTAAGGTCGCTCAGCCCCTAATGGTGTGGCAAGCAAAGTAACAAAATTGACTAAAAATCCACGCTCTTGAGGTGAAGGGAAGCGACAACCTAGCTGTGTATCAAAAGGATTGATTGCATAATCAGGTGTCATGCGTAATCGATGGTAAGCAGCGTAATGACGCTGCGCAGGCGGCAATGCTTCTTTCAATAATGAAATAAGACCGCTACTGGATGGACCTATATCAATAATCGCTATGCGCGGTAATCTCGTAATACCACCTGATAAACAAAGCGCTAAGTTAATTGCATTCGATAATACCGATTTACCTGAACCTGGGCGCGCATACATTAAATCAATCCACGTAGTTTGCTGCACAGAACCGGGTTGATACGGCCAGGGTTTACCATCGGGGGATCTTAATAATAATGCACCGTATTCCCAAGCAGATGCTGGACGAGTAAAAGGCAGCATGTATACGACATCAGATAAAGGTGCGACTGAAGGTGTAGCAATACTCGTTGCGGAGAAGCCTAATAAACTTGAAACAACACCCGCGAAAGGATCGCCTGATACTTCAGATACTTCAACTGTACCCCAACCTTCAACTGCTTTTGCTAACTCGGCAGTTCTTGTGCGCAATAAACGTAAATTATCTTCCGGTGCCCAACTAGCAAAGCTTACTTGTAGTTTAATGACAGCATCGTCAGTATTCGTATCAATATTGCGTAATAATTTAACGGCATCTGCTACTAAACCATTTTGAGCAGAGGTAAAATACAAAATAGATGCCATCGCGGCTTTAAAGCTTAGCGTTGATAAGCCGCCGCTTTCCATTAAAAACGACATACGCCAAGGCACGCGTGTCGGCAATGTCCTTGCGAATAAATTGGTAAACGATTTTAAATCTTGGGGGAAAAGATCAATAAAAAGGGGTGTATAGATCCTATCGCCCACCCGCACTGTCCGTAAATCTATTACGCGTGCATCACGCGGAAATACTTGCCTTGCTAAGGGTGGGTACATTAATCCTGACAATTCACCCCCCGCAGGGCTAATTTCTCTGAGAGGAATTTTATCGCCAGGTAAAACAGGTCGCCAATCTTTATCTGTAAATTCAGGATCTGCTGAATTACGCATGGCATGGACAGCATCGTGTACCTGTAATAACACGCTATAGATATTAAGTGCGTTTAAATCCGTAACAACGGAGCGAACAAATGAAGCATGCGCATCACGCAAATCAGGAATAGCGGCAATTAAATTTTGTCCATTTAAAAACGGCGGTATTTTATTTTCACGTATGAAGTTAAGCTTTTCTTTTGCGGCACGTTTTTGCTGATCGCCGGCTAAAGAAAAAGGACGAGTCCATAATACAAAATACAATTCTTCATGTGCACAATAACGAGAAATATAATTAATTCTTTCTTGGAAAAGGTCGTCTAAATCTAATCCCAAGCGCTGCGCTGTTGCACGAGCAGGTGATAAAATATCTTCAATTTCTGGTTTAACTGCATCTCTATCGTAAACAAAATAAACCTGGACAACATGGCCCACACGTTTCAGTGTGGCTTGTAAACTTTGCGTTAAACCTTGATGTATCGCATCAAATTCTTCTTGGCCTATTAACCGCGTGACACCAAATACCCGTATAACAGATATTAATGATCCATCACGAGCAACTAATGTCGTATTGTCATTTGCCGTCTCTAAATCACTATAGGATTCTACCGTTTGTTTAAGCTCGGTGCTAAACCAGCCCAATATGGTATCTACACTTTCAAGCAATGGATCTATAAATGTGCGGTCTGCCATGCTCTTCCCTATTGGTTGTCGTTAAGCGCTTTTTCTTCCGCTTCCAATTCTTCTAAAGCTGCTTTGGACCAGGCATCTAGTTGTATTCTAAACTTGGCATGAGAAGGCAGCAAACGCAAATTCTTCAATATATCAATTTTTGCATCTGGCACTTGTTCTCTATATTCAATAAGAATTTGACCCATTGCACTAGGGTTGCTAGTACCTGAGCCAAATTTATTTTCTACAATTTGACTGCGGAACTTTAAACTTCTATATATGGATTGAGCACTGGTTTGATAACCTGTGTTATTTTCCATCGCGCAAAAAAGTACATGAGAAAAACTGTTTAAATCACCTTGCGTCATTTCAGGAAGATAAATCAATTGGCCACCGCCCATTTCATCTATCCCTACTGCTTGCAAAAATAAACATTGCGAGCAAAAACAACAAGCCGTCAGTAAATTACTTAATTTATTATTGTTATAGTTTCCATCCGCATTAACAACTTCTTGATATTCTTTAGCCTGGAAACCGCAATATTGACAAGTATAAACGTCGCGATCAAACACACGCTGTTGGACTGGCAGGAATGCTTTATCTTGTTTACGCCTGACGAAAATACGCCATCCTGCTAAATTCACTGCCAGCTCAAGTTCATGCATGAATCGACATACCTCTTATTAGCCGCTAGTACCGCCGCCGCCTGCTTGCTTACCGCCAAAGGTGGTCACACCGGATACGCCTGCCACTTCACCGCTAGCACCAAATAAGGTAGCGCCTGATACTTTAAATACGGTAGGAATAAAGATTAATGCAGCAGCAACAAATAATAATGCGATAGCTTGACCGATTGGAACTTGAGTTGGATTTTCTTTGTGTGCTTTAAACTTAACAATTGCACCCACTGCAAAAGCCATACCAGCAACATAAGAAGCAGCAGTAATTAAACGAGCAATATTAGCAACGTTAGTAGTAACTTGACTTGCAACAGTACCAATACCTGAAATAGCAAATGCAGCTGTCCCTGCAGTTAACAACGTAAGTGCTAACAATCCTAAAATCACTTTTTTCATTTTTGTCTCCTTAAAATATAAATTTTTACACAGGCTTTATCATTAAGCTATTTTATATTGGCTGTAATCCCAATGTAACCATAATGACTTGCACAAATTGGTAGATGTTTATACAGAGAACGCCGCCAATGATATGTGTTAACCCTTTAGCGAATGTACCTTGGTGTCCACCATGCCCGCCTAAATGGCTTAAAATATTCAAACCGCGTATGAAAGCAATCACACCGACTAATTGAACTATAATAAATACGACATTAATAAATTCAAACCATTCATTCTGATCATTTAAATAACCATAGGGATTAGGATCATTCCAAAATGTGCTTAAACCTACTTGTACGGCAGTAGGTAGGTAGGTAAGCATGCCCCCTACTACTAAATAAACAATAGGCTTTATAATAGAGTGTTCATGCGACATTTGCATACGCATCTCACCGGCGTGCTTAAAAAGCATAATGCCGCGCACCATCATAAACATCCCTAACACGTAGGCAATTGCCGTTGCTAAACGCATTAAGTTAGGTATTTGCTGGGAAATGTTATACAGCATAGTTTGCGCAGATATATTAGTTGTACTGCCTGTGATAACCGGGTCTTGCGCATAGGCTAAATTGATAAATACGAAAGCAGAGAGAAAGCATCCCTCAGCAAGGCTTGTTAAACACTTTTTCAGGTACACAAACCACATAGTTATTACCTCATTCTTAAACTGGCAATAGAGTGCACCTACTTATGCTATCCACCATTTCCATATGAGAGTGAAACAACCTTTGTTCCCGTATTAACTTCAACTACACCATCATAAGGATCAATTTTTGTTACACGACCTAAATCTCTAATCATGTCACCTTCAGCAACGGTGACTGTTTCACCATTGTCTGATCTAAGCCATGCTCTGCCAGGGATAATAGCTTGTACATTATAAGGTAATTTATAGTCAGAGGTAGGTGCTGGCGGTGAGTTAGCATTAATATTAGCTGTCGCATTACTCATGGGTACTGCAGGTGGATTTGGCTTAGTCAATGCTTGGACTAATTGAGTGAGTTGCGTTTCCATTGCAGCAACGCGTGTGCTTAACGCTTGTAATTGATCTTGCGTAGCTTTGTTTTGTGCTGCGTAATCATTTATTTTTTGCGCATAATCTGCTTGGAATTGAGCAACTAATCTATCACTTTCAGTAGCTAAAGCTGAGGCAGCATTAGTAGTTGGTGCAGCCACTTGTTGCTGTGCCATATTGTAATTAGCGCTAGATTGAACTGGGATTACATCAGGCATTGCTTGTTGAGGCGGCATTTGAGTATTTACAGTAGCAACAGGTGCTACCGGCTGAGTAACAGGCGCTGTCGTAACATTGGTAGGAATAGCAGGACCTGGTGATTGCACTACGACAACAGGCGTAGCAGAGACTTGAGGCTGTTGCTGTCCTTGAGGCGCCTCAGGTGTTACAACTGGCGTAACAGGTTGGCTTTGACTAACTTGAACTGGCGCTACTGGTTGAGCAATAGGCGGTTGTTGTGCAGTAATCGTTGTAGCCGGGGTAGTTGTGGAAGGCATTACCATTTTATAAACAACAAACACTAATAGTAAAAAAACGACCACGCTTATAATCATACGCCTGGATTGAGGCATACGGGAAAAAACGTTTTGCTTAGGCGCAGGGGTCTCTGAGGCAGGTTTTGCTTCCGATTCAATTTCATAGCTTACATCGTCATCTGAGAAGTGATACTCACCCTCTTCTTGGCCTGATTCGTATTTATTGTCACGATCATTCAACATCTTAGCGCCTCTTAGTTTGCCTTTTAAACCTTCCTAATGATAAGTATAGTGCATGCTATACCGCCCTTTTGCTTATCCCTATTCCGTCGGCTCGACGACTTGTTGAAAAAAATCCTCAAGTTATATCAGACATAAATAATATACCCAGACCAACGCCAGAATCCACTTTTACGGTAGGAGGAATATTGACGTAATTCTGAGTAACACTTCCTAAGTTTTGACCAATTTGGCCTAAGGCAACGGCTATGCGGTTTCCTGGGCTTAAATTCACCCCAGTTTGAGTCGTGCCCCCAAAGAAGTTAGAAGTCGTGCCTCCATTAGTAACGGCAGTTGCATAACCTTGTAAGAAGGAAGTTGCCATGATAGCGCCGTAACGTTTTAAGTAATGATAATTCACTTGGCTTGCTAACACGGTACGCGCTGTATCTGGATCAATAGCAAAAGCAGTAACACCTTTGGATTTTGGCCAATCATCCATATTCATTAAACTGAATGTTAAACTTACTCTATCTAATTGACCCGCTACACTTTTAGAGGTAGTTAACTTACCTAACAATTTAGCGCCTTTAAAATCACCATTAACAATAGTTACCATTACTGGGGTATCGGGGTAGTCACTATTAACAGCCGTGTCTAACACACCAAATAAAATCGTACCCGCTTTGATTAGCACAGGACCCGTTAGCCCAGCTGCACCATTTGCATCAGCTCCCTCTGCGCTTCCCGTTGTCGTTTTTGTCGTAGTGGTGGTCGTCGTTGATTCTTTAGCTGCTTGGCCTTCTCTATGTGCCATAGTAGGTGGCTGCCAAGAATTAATTAATTGTGTTGCCTGCCCTGACATTGCACCCATAATAGCTTGTATGCGTGCTTCTCTATCTTGCTGTGTTTCTTGATTCGCTTGCGTTTGCGCAGCCGCAAATTCAGCTTCATTAATACCTGTTGGCAAAGCAGGTGTAGCACCTTGTTGTACATTTTGCTGTAAGGTTGCAAATGCTCCAGTTCCTGCACTAGCAACTGGCGCAGGTACAGAGGTGGTCTTTAATGCTTGATATTCTTGCAACAACCTTGCCGCTTGTTCTGGGGTTAATATACCTGCAGCCACTGCTTGTCTTAATGCATCTGCATAATCAGAAGGCGTTGCATTATTTGCTTGTAAGGCTAACAATCTTTCCTTTTGATCACGCAACTCTTTTATTTTTTGATAATCACCAATTTTTAATTGAGCAATATCAGGCGTTAATTTATTTTGCTGCACCATTTGTGCAACAGTTGCCTTATATTCTTCTAAAGGAATATTACGCTGTATCATATCTGTTAACTGCGCGCCGGTTTCTGGTGTAATTTTTCCATCGCGTAATAATTCGCTGATTTCTTGAAAGGCAGCAGCTTCTGCCTGACGTATTAATTCATCCATGGTACTGCTTGAGCCAATTTCATCTTTTTGTGCTTTATATTCCGCTAAAATTTTATCGGCTACCGCAGGCGTTAATTTACCTTGGGCTAATAATTGCTGCAGTCTCGCTCCCATTCTGTCATAGGGAACCATGTCATTTTCCATTTGTATTAATTCTTTTAATACATCCGGTGTGATTTCACCGGCTCGCCCCCATTGCTCTAAAATGGCAATACTTTTCATAGTAACTTGTTTAGCAAATTGCTGAGCATATTGACTCAGCAAACGCTGCGCGGTTTCTGGTGAAATTTTACCTTCACGCACTAACCGTTGTAACTCTGCCGCATATTCTGCAGGTGAGATATTACGTTGCTGTGCATCTAACAAACCATTTGCTACTTCAACTGGTAATTGGCCAGACTTAATTAAATCATCCATGGTCTTAGCACTATTGTTTAATAATGCATTCGCATGTTGTTTTTTATATTGCTCTAATAAAAGACGAGCTTGTTCCGGTGTTAGCTTACCTTCGCGCACTAATCTTTCTAATTCTGCTGCATAAGTTTCAGGGGTAACATTTTTATCAGCTAATTCTTGTAAAGCTGCAGCTACATCAGGATTAATCTTTCCTTGGCTTGACCAATTATCTAATAAGGTTTTGACATTGGCCGATTCATCAGAGCAAATGATACAAGATGCCTGCCCTTGCCCTGGGATATTAATCAGAGTAGGAACAGCACTGCTTCCAGATACTTGGGCTTGCTGCGCTGCTTGGGTATTAGCTTGAACTAAAGTGCGATAATATTCGGGTGTTAATTGACTGCCAGGTACAGATTGCAAACCTGAAGGTGCATTAGCAACGCGAGACGGGCCCGTCGTTGAACTGCCGCCAATGAAATAGCGCGTACCTAAATAGACTAAACCTACTAATCCCACAATGATGGCTAAGATAACACCTACTCTAGCTTTTGCATTAAGCCGGCTAAAAAAGTTGAACTTGGAAAAATCAATCGCCATTACAATCCCTCAATCTTTAATTCTGCAGGCTCGCCGTAGCGCGATATCAGCACAGAAGACGTTTTAGGTAATTCGTAAGCATGCATACCATCAGGGCTTTCCATCGTTCCTACCCAGCCAGGGGAAAGCAAAGTAAAACGCGTACGGAGATAAAGCTTGGAACCGACTAACCAGGCTTGGGCATCTGCACCGTGCACAGTTAAAGTGCGGCTGCCTGAAGGAGCAACACCATCTAACACACCAAGTAATAATTGATTAGCATTATTAGGCAAACCGGTTCCAACCGGCACTTCTTTAGTGTTAGGACCTATACCCGAGACGTGCACATCCACTCGATAATCAACCACGCGCTGACCTGAAACTAATTCCAGCGTAATAGGTGTATTGTTACCGACTAAACGAATAACAATATCACCGCTGGTATAGGGGGTAATAGCTTGGATTAATAAAATATTACTTTTACCATCCCACTGCATATTTACCGCTTTTGGATTACCAATATCAAATGCTGCAATAGGCCAAGGCTGGGAGGCAGAATCTACAAAGACGAGTGAAGTCACATAACCTTGCGCTAATCTAATGACAGGCGGCGTTGTACCTGGAGCCAAACTTACCATTAATGTAGAAGAAACTGGTTTAGGTGGAATTAAAGGGGGCGTTGCTGCTGCACGTTGCGCTAAATCGATTTGCTGTCTTAATTGGACAACCTGTTGCGGTGATAAAGGCATGTTTTGCTGCAGCATGGCATTAAAAGCCACGTTTGCATCTTGGCTAGGACGATTCCTTGGTTGAGGTAATGTGTTTAACATTGCTTGCTGGCTTTCTTCGTAAGTAAGTGGTCTATAGCCAGGTGGCGCAGGCGGTGGAGTTTCATTAGTTCTGACCCGCGGCGGCAACGGTTGTTGATTGCGATTAGCAGCTAACCATTGTTGGTATTGATTAGCAGAAGCAGATTGCGTCGTCGTGGTGGTAGTTGTTGTCGTGGTTGCTTGAGGCACATTTGCTGTCACTGAAGATGCAATAGGGGTGACAGTAGTAGTAACGGGTACTTGCTGCACTAATACTGTTTCTTGTTGTGCATAAACTGATGCGGCTGCACTCATTAACAGGGAAATAACTAATGTTTGTTTAAGCCATTTTCTCATATTAATTTTTAGCCACAATGACATTATTAATACCTACTCCCATTAAATTATTTAATGTTGAAACGCGTGTAACAAGCACCTGAAGGGTTATATTTTTTGTTGCCGGGGGGCTATAGCCATCGTAAATAATTTCTATAGGCATTTGTATCCACCAAATATAGCGGCCTGACAATAAACCTTGGTCAACAATAAACGGTGCGCCTGTGACACGCGCTCTAACAAATAACCGCTTGGATTTGATGGTATTATAGTTTGCATAAATATTTAATTGGCCTAGAAAAACAGACCAACCTTCCGAAGTAAAATATTGTGCAGCATTTTTTAATTGATCATTATAATTGTTAAAATCGTAGACAAATGAATTAGGTATAGCGTTGCTTACCCATTGCAATACATCAGGTATAGATAAATAGGGTTCCGTCAAAGGAACAGGGGCTTGTACACGCCATTCTTCTGCTACAGGAAATACAACAGGCGCAGGTTTTTTTAGATAAAAGTAAATAGATAAAGCGACCAACATGGCAATAGCCATGACAAGGCAAATTATAACAAAAACGACTTTACCAAAACTATCACGATAAAAGTCATCTCGTAATTTTACTGTTTCCAATATTTCTTCAGTCACATTCCCTCACAATGAGAGCAAACAAATGAAAGATGACTTCTTTCATTTTTAATCGTAACTTAAAACTATATACCATTCAAAAGCGAGATGACAGTATCAACCTGGTGGCAAATTAGAAATAACTTGCGCAGGGGTAGTAGTGGTTTGTAGTGTACTAATTATTTGCAAAATACCTAGGCCTCGATAGCCTTGCAGCGGTTGTTGGCGCTGTACAATGACTGTTACGATGAGTGGATTATAAAACTTAGATTGCTCATCATACGGTGGGAGTGAATAAGTAACTAGTACAGGCATTTCATATTTCCATGCATAGGCACCGCTTAATAACCCTTCTGCTAACAATTTAGCAGGCCCTGCAATTTGGGCTGTTGAAATCATTTTACGTTGCGTAACAGCCAATAAATTATTGGATGCGTTGAGGGCATTTATGTAATTACGCCAACCATAGGAAGTAAAATATTTTTGCGCATCTTGTAATTGCGACCGATAGTTAATGTAATCAAATGAATAAGCGGCTTGCACGCCGTTAATTGTCCATTTAAGCACATCATCATTAGACATATTAGGTGTATTAACAGGAATAATTTTAATTAAACGTCCCACATTATCCGTTGGGAAATAAAGAGGATGCACAGGATTTTTGATTAAATAAACAACACACCAAATTAGCAAAGCAATCACGATTAGTGATAAAGCAAACGCAGCTAACACTAAAAAATGCATACGCCTGTAAAATGCATTCCTTGCAAATACCAATTCTAGTGCATGTTGATCATTCATGGTCACACCATTACAAATCGGTCAATGCCTATTCCCTGCGGATTCACCGCAGTTGGCACACGGACTATTGTTAAAACAACGTAATATTTCTGATTGACTTGCGTATTTTCACTTTGATAAGTCACTAAAAATGGAATTTGTACCTTCCAAACATAATCATAACCCGGCAACGGTCCTTGGTTGGAAATAACAGGGGTGTCATATACTACACTAGTAACAATTAATTTATTTTGCACGACTCTATCTAACAAACTCGATAAAGAATTACCAAAATCATTCCACCCATCTTGAGTAAAATACAATCTAGCAGCATCAATTTGTTCACGATAATGCGCGTAATCATAGGTATAGGCAACAGTAGCTGCCTTACTTGCCCAGCGTAAAATGGTGCTAGGGAGTAAATTAGGCTCTTCATAAGGGCGCAGTTGCATCACTTCGCCATTTGCTTGAGCAGCATTAAACACTGGTTGGGGACGGTTCAGCATTTGATAAACAGTAAAGCTGAGTACGGCAAATAGGATAATAATAACAACCATGATACCTATAATGATTTGATGATAATGCAAACGGTAAAAGGCATTATCTTTAGGTATGTATTTTTCTTGTATGTTTTCCCATGCCATGCGCGTATTACCTTGTTGGGGTGGGCATTGCTAGAATTCGACCATCCGTTGTATTTGCATAATTAGCTGGTACGGGTTCAAATAAAATCAAATAAATAATAACACTAATTAATAATAAGATAATCACGCAAGCTATCATTAGCCAACGTAAGATTTTTCTGAATTGATCTCGGTAAAAGTCGCTTTGTAGGCGCGCATTTTCATAGCGTCGTCCTAACATAGGTTAGCTCCATTAAACATAGAGTTTTTCTAACGTTATTTCTATACGGTAGTTATCACTTTCCCATTCGCCGGTATTGCGAGTAACTAACCGCGTGCTACCGCAGCCTTGTGCATAAAGCAGACGGGCACTCACATTATTTAATTGTAAAAAGCGTAACACATTATTAGCTTGTTCTTGCGAAAGCGCAAAATCTACTGTTCTTGAACCGCTATCATCGGTATAACCTGTCACATTTACCCCCATTTTGACAAACCGATTAATATAACGCGCAACAAGCGCTAACGTGGAATAAGCTTGAGGTTTAATACGGGGTGACCATGGATCAAACACACGCCAAGATGGGATAACTATTAATACTTGATCGCCTAGCACAACAATAGTAACGCCGCGATTTTGTAATTTATCTTCCAACGTTTCATTTACATCAATGTAGCTACCATAGCTTGCGCCCAAGATAGCCCCCGTTGCTGCACCGGGAATCACACCAATGCCCGAGGTAAATGCCCCTGCTACACCGCCTGCTGCACCGCCTATTAATGCACCTTTAGTTGCATTGGAGGAATTTTGATATGAGTCAACAATATTTGTATCGCCAGCAGAATCTGTCATGTTTCTGGCATTTTGTACGCCCATGTCCATACCAGCAGCTGCATCACGAGAAACGTTTGAGGAAGCACAACCTGAAAGAAGACCACACAGTATAAGTAGATACAAACCTACCTTAACGAAAAGCGGGTTCTGCACGTTACTTGTCATCCTCTTCTTTCTTCTTAAGAGAGGTTACATAATCACATAACTTATTTGCAATAGCTACTACTTCCTCGCTTGGCATTAATGCATGCTCAACTGGCGGCGGATAATCTGTTGCAAACGTCATGTCTTTAATAATTTCATTGGTCATAGGGTTTGCTTGAGAAGCAGAACGACCCATTAATCTTTCTAATAATTCAATTTTATCTTTAGCCAAACTACGATTGAGTAATGGCATACTAAATTGCTCAAATTGGCGCTTGCCGACTAAGGCTTGCACTGTTTCATCGAGGGCTACTTTAGTAAAGATATTTAATTTGCCGCCATCTTCATCTTCACTGTCAGTTTGTATTCCTTCATCTTCCTCATCTTCATCAATTACTTCTTGACGATTATGAAAAGCAAGCAAGGATGAAAGTGCACGCTCAATAGGATTAGCATCAGCCTGTGCAGTAATAGTATCAGCTATAATTTGTATTTCTTCACCTTCATCCGCAGGCGCTGCAAATTCTTGTTCGTTATTCGTTAATACTTCGTGGAGTCGGCTTAATCTTTCTTCTAAATCTAATAAGGTTCTGTTTAATGGCGGCTCGACTTTTAAAAATTGATTCAGGCGCATTTTAGGTGCTGGCGGCGGATTTGCAAAAAACATACGAGCACGAATAATTTTAGATTTAAAGAAGATATGTGCTTCACCTTCGCGCTGTTCTTTTAAATCTAATAAATCTATCCGCTGACGCTTTTCAGAAGAAGCACTACGGCTGTCCATATAATTATTGAGCAAACTGCCAGCGTTGGTTTGGAAAGAATCAACTTTAGTAACGTAGGATTCCCCTGCTGTTTTTTGGAAGAATTCCCACGTTTCCATAGGATCTTCTAATTTCATACAAATTTTAATGTTAGTATTTGCACCAATAGATGCTGCTTCTTCTTTAGATGCCTTTTGGAATGCGGGTAAATCTTGTCCAGCGAAGATAACAGAGAAACCTAACGAACGTGCTTGTGCAGGTACAACAGCAAACCCTTTTACCGCATAATAACCATATTCATCCAAAATACACATATAAGGTGTGGGGGCATTAGTCGGTTTTCTGACTATCACTTCACGATAAGAACCTTCTACGCCCTCACCTAAGCCTGCTGCCATCATGGCTTTTAGCGAGGCAATAATAACTTTACCCAGGTTTGCTAATTCATCAGGTGATTTTTCTAAAGCCGGCAGCAATACAACCAGGACGCGGCGATTTAACACGACGTCTTTTAAATCAACTTCAGCCAAATTAGTACGGATGATATGACCGTAAGTATCTGCAAGCGAACCGAATACGCGGGTTAACTGCATGGTAATAAATCCATGCTGCTCTAAAACTTGTGAACTTTGTTTCCCTTTTTTGGAAGGATCATAACCAGGTAAGTTTTTAATGTAGTTTTTAATGGGTTCAAGGATGAGTTCGGGTGCATCAGCCAAGCTAACAGGTTCTTGGTTATCACGTGGAAACATTTTATCAACAGCAATTGCTTCTAAACGATTTAATTCGAAATAGTTACGTATCGTATTTGCATCTAATAAAATCTTCCCTTGATCGCGCATATAAACCAATACTTTCATCAGCGCTTGTACAAATACAATGGCACGGCCTTTCCACATATCGCCGTCTGCGCTTTGAGAACCTGCATCCATTAAACTCACGACTAACTGCGATAACATTTCAGATGAACCATTACAGAACGGGTTCATCGTATTTGATAAACGTTTTTCTTGCGCACCGACTACGTCACGCGCGCCAGTCATAAAGTTAATAAGTAATAAATCGTCTTCTCTACCCATAATGCGGCACATAGAAAAGACTTTAGCGAATAATGAGTTATCGCCTTTACCATCTACGTATAAAAAACCGCTGCCTTGTATCAAAGCATTAAAAGAGAGAGACACTAAAGCTTCTGTTTTACCACTACCGGTTGAACCAAAGATGAGTACGTGAGTACGCATGTCATCATTGTTAAACCATAATTCATCGTTATTACTTTTACGATTGCCGAAAAAGCTAATTCCCCTTGCCTTTCTAGGCTTGGCAGAGCCTGGTAATGGATCGTTGTAATCATAAGCTTGCGAACGAGATGGCATGCGGAAGGGTAGTGTGCTTTTACGAGTATAAGCATAAAGAAAAATTAACACGCCGATTAATGCGATAAATTCGCACACGGCAGGAAATACGTAAACCGCAAATCCGAACGCAGACATGAGAACAGCACTATTTACAGGGTCTTTAAAGAAATCAACTATCTTCATCCCCAGTGTGCGTGTATCTCTCAGCAAAAGCTGGGGGGATAGTTCGTGCTGTTCTTCTAAACCGCGTAATCGCATGTTTCACCTCTTGCCGATTATTCGTCTGGACGATAAACGACTTCTTTTAATGCTACTTCCAATGCATTGGTAGCCTCTTCTATCATAGGTACTAATAATCTTCTACCTGCTTCTTTCTCTGCTACCCAATGCGCAAATATTCCACCTACTTCAATAAAAGGCGTTTGCCTGCCTACGGTGTTTAACGTATACCATAATTTTCTATCTAATGGTTTTAACCATAAGAAATCTGCTGACGCCTGCACACCGTCTTCTCTTGCACCCACAAGCATGGAAGCCATGACGGTTAAAACATAAGCGTGATTCTGTACAATTTGCTGCACGGCTTTTGAATTAAAATGTTTTTGTAACAAGGCATCTACACCTGTCATATCCAAATTACCAGGAGGAGAATTGTTAAGGCGTAATAAAATATCCGTTGCAGGTTTGGTATCTGCATTTAAGCGCGCTGCAAATACAGCGAGTAGTGCTTTAGTATGATTAGGCAAGCTTTCTACATTTTTCCACAAAGGGCCCAATTGCAAAGCAAATAAACGATTAGCATCACCGCGCTTTAAAACAACATTTACTCTATCCCAATCTCGTCTACTCATACCTTCGCGGCGTTCAGGTTTTACTTCTTCTAGCAATTTATTGCGTTTGCAAAATTGCATGGGCGTCATTGCCATTGCCCAAGGACCTTTATCTATATCTGTTTTTAATAAATCCAGCCCAACAATAGGAGAAATTTGCGGCCAATTATTTTTTTCTAATTTTGCTAACTCTTGCATACTATAATTACGTCTAAATACACGCGTCGTATTACTGAAATAAACAATAATAGCCAACACAAACATCAGTATCGCGAGAGGAATTTTAAACCAATCACCTACCACATTACCGACTGCTACTAAATCGGCATAACCAATATTGGCAGGATGAGCGCGCAAAGTCATGATGACATTACGCATGTGTTCAAAGCTATATAAGTCGATATTTACAAATCGGGATAAATAGCCGCCTATATAACTTAAAAAACCTAATTCATAATATTTAACGTAAAGATAACCTCCAATAATATAATCTTTTAACCCATACCAAATACCGCCTAGCGCAGCAAATATCGCTGCCACCCACCATAGCATGGCATTTGAATTATCCGAGGGATTACCTTGTTGCGGTGCCGCTGCCATCTTATTTCCTCTTAGATGTGTTGAGTAAGGCTATTAACCCCTACATCATCTCTATAATTATAGATGATTTGAAGGGGGTGGAGAGAAAAATCCTTTGAATTGTCATGATATTAAGTAAAGGGTGAATTGGCTTATTGTTCTATATGTTTTAAAGTGGATTATGAGAAGATTGCTTAAAACTCCAAATTTATCAATGGGAAAGGTATTTTGATAGGAGCAGATTTATCTCACTGAGCAAAACCCATCTATTTGAGCAGAAAGCCTGTCTGTCCTAAGCAGAAAAGCCTGTCATCCTGAGCATAGCGAAGGATCTACTTTCATTATTGATTAAAGCAGATCCTTCGCTATGCTCAGGATGACAGGCTTACTAGAGTGACTGACTTACTTAGGAACAGCTTACTTAGGAACAGCTAGCTTAGGATAAGAGGCTTATCTTATCCAAATAACAGGTCTGCGCTCCTTAAGGCTACCTAATAAATTAATACTCTTCTTCCTGCTTCTGCTGTTTCTCTCTAATTTCATCTAACGTTTTGCAATCAATACATAATGTTGCAGTCGGTCTTGCCTCTAAACGGCGTAAACCAATTTCAACCCCGCAGACTTCACAATAACCATAGTCTTTTTCGCGGATTAACTCCAAAGACTCTTCAATTTTCTTTAATAATTTTCGCTCTCTATCCCGCGTACGTAATTCCAAGCGGAAATCTTCTTCCTGGGACGCTCTATCATTAGGATCGGGATAATTAATTGCCTCTTCTTTCATATGGGTAACGATTTTATCGCCACCTTCTAAAATACGTTGGCGCAAAGCCATTAGAATAGTTTGGAAGTGCTCTTGCATCTTAGCACCCATATACTCTTCAGTTTTCTTTTGTTTATAAGGACTGATGCCTAAGACGTCTAAACTAGGCTCTAAGATATCTTTCTCTTTAGTTGCCATAACGATTCTCCTACCCTGAGATTAATTGTAGTCCAAGTTTGACAGCTATACCAAAAAAACTACGTATTGGGCAAATAAAAAATGCCTTGGGTAACCCTTTCTTGACCTGCCAAATCTTTTTTAGTACAAACTGAACCAAATCCAGCCGCCTTAAATAAAGAACGGATGGCTTCGCCTTGCAAATATCCGTGTTCAATCAACAAGTAACCCGGTTGTTTCAAATATGCCTTACTTGAGGTAATAATTGTGCTAATCGCAGCCAAACCCTGCTCTTTAGTCACTAACGCTTGATAAGGTTCATAAGTTAAACCTGAACCAAACTTAACCCAATCTTCTTCAGATAAGTAAGGTGGATTACTAATCATGATGTCAAAATCTTGGCTTGGTAGTGCACTACACCAGTTTCCCTGCAAAAAAGAAATGTTATCTATCTCTAATCGTTGTGCGTTTTTACTAGCAATTTGCAACGCCTTTTCACTGATATCACTTGCATGGATTTGCCAATTGGGCCTCTCATGTGCAATAGCTAATGCAATGGCACCGCTTCCTGTACCTAAATCTGCCACTTTAATATTTTCTTCAGCAGGAAAAAGTGATAATGCTATGTCAACTATTAATTCTGTTTCAGGCCTTGGAATCAAGGTATCACGCGTGACTAATAAATCCAGCGACCAAAATTCTTTATGGCCCGTGATATAAGCGAGGGGTTCACCTTGTGCACGTCGATTAAGATAATTAGTGAATGCCTCACTCTCCTTTTCTGAGAGTGAGGCATCTGCATGAGTGTATAAGTAAGAGCGTGTCTTATTTAATGTGAAAGCGAGTAAAAGCTGCGCTTCTAAAAGACTATCTGCTTTATCCCATCCTCTTTCTTGTAATACTTGTTGGGCACGAGTTAATTCACTTGCTAAGGTGCGCATTACTCACCTAAAGAAGCGATTAGGTCTGCATTATATTCCTGACTCAATGCTTCAATCACTGGCCCAAGATCACCTTCCATAATCTGCGGTAATTGATAAAGTGTTAAATTAATTCGGTGATCAGTCAATCTACCCTGAGGATAGTTATAAGTACGAATACGCTCAGACCTATCACCTGTACCCACTAAACTCTTACGGGCTTCCGCTTGCTGCTTATGCTGTTTTTCTTGTTCAGCAGATAGGATTCTTGCTTTAAGTAATGACATTGCCCGTGCACGGTTTTTATGTTGTGAGCGCTCATCTTGGCACTCAACCACAGTGCCTGTTGGAATATGAGTAATACGAATAGCGGAGTCTGTCTTTTGAACGTGCTGACCA
The DNA here is from genome assembly GCA_014132615.1 of Gammaproteobacteria bacterium. Taxonomy (GTDB): domain Bacteria; phylum Pseudomonadota; class Gammaproteobacteria; order DSM-16500; family DSM-16500; genus Aquicella. The sequence continues at coordinate 4,617 of BMAH01000050.1, read as the reverse complement.
CCTGCACCTGATGCCCTAAACGTATCAATGCGCAAATCAGCAGGACTGATATCAATATTATCTATCTCTTCTAACTCCGGTAAAATCGCAACCGTACAAGTTGAAGTGTGAATACGACCTTGCGCCTCAGTAGCAGGCACACGCTGCACCCTATGCACACCTGATTCAAATTTAAAACGTGAATAAGCACCTTGGCCAATCACGCGCATAATAATTTCTTTATAGCCGCCATGCTCACCTAAACTTTCACTCATGGGTTCAACTTTCCAGCCTGCATTTTCTGCATAACGCATATACATACGAGCCAAATCGCCAGCGAAAATAGCTGCTTCATCGCCGCCTGTGCCTGCGCGTACTTCAAGAAAGATATTATTTTCATCATGAGGGTCTTTAGGCAGTAGAGCTACTAACAAATCACTTTCTAATTGCTCCATGTCAGCTTCAATTTGCTTGATTTCTTGTTTTGCTAATTGCTGCATTTCTGCATCGTCTTCTTGCAGCAAAAGTTCAGCGTCGCTTAGGCGCTTTACATAATCTTGATAACGCAAATATTCATTCACTTGTGGTTCAATTTGCGCATACTCTTTAGATAAATCGCGATAACGATTTAAATCTTCCGTTACCTTGGGATCAGATAATAAGATTTTAATTTCTTCATAACGATTGTATAAATTTTCTAATTTAGTTTTTACGGATGCTTTCATAATTACTCAGTTTTAGGATCAGGAATGGCAAATAATTGTTTAGCAAAGCTTAACAAATCAAAACGTCCTTCAGCGCCTGCTTGGCGTATTTGCACACTGGGCGTATGTAATAATTTTTTCGTAAACGCATAGGCAAACATATCTAACACTTGTTCAGGATCTATGCCTTGAGATAATTGCAGCTTAGCTTTACTCAATTCCATATGACAAATGTCTTCTATTTGGCCGCGATAAGCACGTATGGTATGGGATACTTTATCATGAGACATAAGATCACGCCCCAATTCTCTACTTTTAATTTTAATTAGCTCACGTGCTTTTTGCGCAGCATGTTCGCGACCTTGTCTATTATTTTCAATAATGGTCATTAATGCATCTATACAATAAAGTGATACGCTTTGCACTTGCGTGACATTGGGTTCTATATCTCTAGGCACAGCAATATCAATCAGAGTTAATGGTTTATGCGCGCGCGACTCCATTACTTTTTCAATCAAGGACTGGCTAACTATAGGATTTAAACTGCCTGTTGCTGAAAAAACCACATCCGCTTTAGTTAATGCCATTTCTAATCGCGGCCATTCATACACTTCACCCCCGTAGGTTTCTGCTAATAAATTAGCTTTCTCTCTGTGACGATTAATAATCATGACAGGTTGGGTTAAGTGGGTTTTTAAATAACGCAATAATAACTCTGTGGTATCGCCTGCTCCAATTAATGCAACCCGCGCATCCATTAGATTTACTTGTTGTTTTGCAAAGTGCACTGCAGCCGATGCAACAGAAACCGGACAAGCACCAATTGCTGTGGTAGTGCGTATTTCTTTTGCAACAGCAAAAATCTGCTGAAACACTTTATTAAAGAAAGTACCCACTGCCCCTGCTGTGCAGCTTTCTGCAAACGCTTCTTTCATTTGCCCTAAAATTTGCGGTTCACCTAATATCATAGAATCTAAACCGCATGCGACTTGCATAATGTGCGCTAGTGCTTCTTCATCTTCATAAACATAGAGGCAAGCAGCTAATTCTTCTTCGGATAATTGGGTTTGTTTTAAAAACCATTGCTTTGCGCCTACTACACTTTCTGCATAACAGTATAATTCTGAGCGATTGCAAGTTGACATTAATACCGCTTCACTCACTTCCGCTGTACTTAATAAATCATTTAAATAAAGACCTAACTTATCCAATGCAAAATAAATTTTTTCCCGCAAATCCACGGGAGCCGTTTTGTGATTAATTCCTATTACGAAGATTGCCATGAATTCATGTTGCCAAGTTATAATTTTGGGCATATTTTATGCTTAAACCCTCATGGAAAACAAAGGTTATTATGAAAATACGCATATTAGGAATGATTTTACTCGCAACGACTGTCACTGCTTGTTCAACTGTTACACCAACGACCACTTCTACTCCTTCATCAACCATCCCAGCAGAGACAACACTTAGCTGGCAACAAAGAGAAGCCGAGCTCAAACGCTTACAAAGTTGGCAAGTAAATGGCAAAATTGCAGTCAGAACACCCAAAGATGCAGGCAGCGCCACCGTCAATTGGTCAGAACGCTACGGCAGTTATCGCATTTACTTAGCAGGACCTTTAGGCTCCCACAGTTTACAATTAAATGGTGAACCTGGGCATGTGGTGCTTGAAACAAGTGAAGGCAAGCGATTAACTGCTAATAATGCTGAACAGCTATTAGCACAGAATTGGGGATTTGACCTTCCCGTTTCCTATATTAAGTATTGGGTACGCGGCATTCCGGTTCCAGGCATTGCAAAGACTTCGCAATTTGATAATCAAGGGCGCTTGAGTGATTTAGTGCAAGATGGCTGGCGTGTTCAATATCAACGGTATACGCATAAAGGTCATCTCGACCTACCTGCTAGATTATCCATTAACTCAGACAGGTTAGATGTGAAAATCATTATTTATGATTGGAAGATTGCGTAATATGTTACGTATTTTTATTATTTTGATTTTTTTATCACTCTTATCAGGATGCAGCGCGAGTAAAGATTCAGCTTCTATTGAAGCTGAGCGCTATCCTGTTTCAGCAAATGAAGCGCATGATTCTGCAACAATTGCATCCGTTATGCTAAGCCCAGTGATGAGAGGTTAAAAAATAACAGAAAATATTTGCTGAGAAATGGAGATAGCCCATTGACACACAATAAGACTCTCAGCAAAATAGCGCTTCCTGAAATTGTAACAATGTTGGGGTGTAGCCAAGCGGTAAGGCACCGGGTTTTGATCCCGGCATTCCTAGGTTCGAATCCTAGCACCCCAGCCAGAATCTAAATCGTTGTCTTACAGACTGCGATTTAAACCCATCGCTTTTTAATCTTACCAAGGAAAACATTGTGCCTGAAATAATGATTTTTAGTGGTAACGCAAGCAAAGATTTAGCCAAAAACATTGCAGAACAACTTAATCTCCCCTTAGGCAAAGCTGTTGTTGGTTGTTTCAGCGATGGTGAAACTATGGTTGAGATTGAGGAAAACGTAAGAGGCCGCGACGTTTTCATCGTGCAATCGACTTGCGCTCCTACCAATGACAATTTAATGGAATTAAATTTATTAGCAGACGCATTAAGACGTGCTTCTGCTGCAAAAATCACTGCGGTTGTTCCCTACTTTGGCTATGCTCGCCAAGATAGGCGCGTTCGTTCCGCACGGGTACCGATCACAGCGAAAATCGTGGCCGATATGATGGCAGCAGTCGGTATTACTCGCGTGGTAACTGTGGATTTACACGCCGATCAAATTCAAGGCTTTTTCTATATGCCAGTCGATAACCTTTATAGCACCCCATTGATGCTAGAAGATATCTATGAAAAAGCATATAAAAACATCATGATAGTCTCCCCTGATGTGGGCGGCGTCATACGTGCTCGCGCCATAGCCAAACGCATACCTGGTGCAGATTTAGCAATTATCGATAAACGCAGACCTAAACAGAATGAAGCGCAGGTTATGCATATTATCGGGGATGTGAAAGATAGAGACTGTATTATTGTTGATGACATAGTCGATACGGCGAGTACCTTATGCCGAGCAGTGGAAGCACTTAAAGACCACGGCGCCGCTAAAGTAGCCGCTTATGTCACCCACCCTGTACTCTCGGGTAATGCAATTAATAATATAGATCACTCTTTATTAGATGAAATCGTGGTAACAGATACCATTCCTCTAAGCGAAGCTGCAAAAAAATGCTCTAGAATCAGGTGCTTAAGCTTAAGCCATACGATTGCAGAAGCGATACGCCGTATTAGCGGTGCTGGTTCTTTGAGCCGGATGTTTTTAGATTAGCCTTCTGTCACCCAATTCCCCTCATCAGAGGGGAATTTAAAATTATTCTCTTTAGTTTATTCTTCCTCAATTAGCCATTTTATACCGATTAAACCATTCCCTTAAGGTTTGATTAGGTAATTCTTAACACCTAATTAAGCAGACTTCATTTTCTTAAGAAAAAACTTAAGCAAACCTTAAAAGTTGTGGATTTTATTTACAATTATTCTGTGATGTGGCACAATTTTTACCAATAAAAATACAATAAATACACAAAATCTACTCTATTCAAATACACACAACGAGGGTAATGAATTATGATGCATAAATCTATTGTTAGCCAAAGCACTGGCTCAATTAGTGAGAGAACGCCTTTAACTCAACAGGCTGGCACTAACTCTTACTCAGATAATCACATAGAAAGTACTAGTAATGCCTCTATTACTGATAGACCTCATGTCACCAATAACGAATCCGAAGTGAATGAACAGGTTACTTCAGTCATAATGGATCTTGGGCTATCTATACAACGTGCTGAAGAAACTTTAGGAGAAGACTCTAGTGAATCTACTTCAGATCAAGAAGAGATTTTTAGTGGCAAACCTACTGCAAATGCTAGCCA
>BMAH01000049.1 GCA_014132615.1 Gammaproteobacteria bacterium | reverse complement strand
CTCACAGACTGCTAGGACAGTCATTAAATTAAGAAACTTTATGTTGAAATACATGTGCTTAGTCGCAATGGTGACAAGACACAAGTTTTTATAGTATACGCATTAAGCGGCAAAGAGCGATGAATTCTTTAGTTAGATTTGATTAAATTAAATCTAAAATATTGTGGTGGTTTAATAGTTTTTTAAAAACCCATTACCAGGGCGCTAAACTGGTAGTGCAAAAAAGGCGATCAAGCCTCTTGTTGTACAAAAACAACAAAATTATCCCGCTCTGCTATAAAAATGTCTTATCTTCCCGCATCGCGATTACACATATTAACTGGATGAAAATATGAATAGAATGTTGATTAATGCAACTCATAAAGACCAAGAGTTGCGAATAGCGTTAGCAAGCGGTCAATTCCTTTACGATTTAATTATAGAATCCACCTCACGCGAGCAGAAACAATCCAATATCTATAAAGGCATAGTCACTCGCATAGAACCCAGCTTAGAAGCTGCATTTGTGGATTACGGTGAAGGTAGACACGGCTTTTTACCTTTAAAAGAAGTAGCGCGCCCTTGCTTTAAAAGAAGTTATCAAGACATGGGCCGACGCCCCTCCATTAGTGAAGTATTGGAAGAAGGTCAACGGTTAATTGTACAAGTTGAAAAAGAAGAAAGAGGAAATAAAGGGGCAGCGTTAACCACTTTTATTACTCTCCCTGGCTGCTACTTAGTGCTTATGCCCAATAACCCACGTGCAGGCGGCGTTTCACGACGCATAGAAGGTGATGAGCGCGATGAATTACATAGTGTATTAAACTCTCTGCAAGTCCCAGATGGCATGGGACTTATCATACGTACTGCTGGCGGTGGCAGATCACTCGATGAATTACAATGGGATTTAGAGATTCTTCTGAGACTTTGGGATGTTATACAAAAAGCGTCTCAAGAAAACGCAGAAGATAACGATATTTCACAACGACCAGCTCCCTTCTTAATTTATCAAGAAGGCAATGCTGTCATTCGCGCACTTCGCGATTACTTACGTAAAGATATAGATGAAATTTTAATTGACCATCAAGATGTTTATGAAGATGTGGTTAATCATCTCAAATTAATCCGTCCTGACTTTGTAAGTCGTGTTAAACATTATAAAGATCCAACTCCCTTATTTACTCGCTTTCAAATTGAGAGCCAAATTGAATCTGCCTTCCAACGAGAAGTACGCCTTCCTTCTGGTGGCTCCATCATTATTGATCATACCGAAGCCTTGGTTTCAATCGATATTAACTCCGCCAAATCAACCAAAGGTGGTGATATTGAAGAAACGGCACTCATGACTAACTTAGAAGCAGCGAATGAAATTGCACGTCAATTGCGCTTGCGGGATATAGGCGGTTTAATCGTTATCGATTTTATTGATATGACACCGATTCGCAATCAACGCGAAGTAGAAGAGCGTTTAAATAAAGCATTAGCCATGGATAGAGCACGGGTTCAAATTGGTCGTATCTCACGTTTTGGTTTATTAGAAATGTCACGCCAACGTTTACGTCCTTCACTAGGTGAATCTAGCCGAGTCACCTGTCCTCGCTGTGTTGGTCAAGGCACGATACGAGGAATAGAATCATTAGGTTTATCCATCATTCGTATCATTGAAGAAGAAGCATTAAAAGAAAATACGGCACAAGTTAGAGCTATTTTACCGACAGAAATAGCTGCCTATCTGCTTAATGAAAAACGCCAATCTATTATTGATATTGAAAAGCGGCAACAAGTCACTGTTATCGTTGTGCCAAGCCCTTACTTACTCACACCGCAATATGAAGTAGAAAGAATACGTTTATCTGATTTTTCTGAGAAAGATGAAAAATTAGCAAGCTATAAACTAGCCGTGAAACCTGAAACAACGACCTCTACTACTCCTTCACAAAGTAGTCAGAAGACGCAGCAAGAACCCGCTATAAAAACCATACCAACTGAAGAAATACCTGCTGCTCCCGCTACAATCACGCAAGTGCAACAGCAATACCCTAAAGAAAAAGACCAAGGTATATTCAAGAAAATCTTTAATTTTATTTTTGAGAAGAAAGAACAGCCTTTAGCAAGCGATGATCAACTTAATCGGAATAGAAAGCATCACAGAATGCGTAGTGCACCCTCTTCTCCTAGACGTAAAAATACAGGTCCTAGACATCATAATAATAGAGGTAATCGCGGACGTAGTAGAAATCAAGGCTATCGTAATTACGAAGGTAGGGACAATAGAGATAATCGCGATTTTAGACAACGCGAGAATAGAGATTATCGCGAGCCACGCAATGATACACGTGATAGGAATAATGAAGCTTCAAGACCAGCGCCATCACAAGAACAACATTATCATGATACGTCCAAGCAACAGGATTTGCATAAACCGCATCAACATACAACAAATAATGTTAATAGCTTTGAGAAACCGGAGCATAGGCAAGAACAGCAACAGCCTAAATTCACGCCTGCTACTTCGGAACAGATGCCTGTGAGAGAAACACCTAAAGTGCAAGAATCACGAGCCACTACTCAAGAAAATTATGCTAAACCTGCGCAGGAAAACTATCCTAAACCAGTTAATGATGCCTTACCTATAGTTTATGCTAATCAATCTAATAATGAAGTGTCAGCAGAGAATACTTCTACTCCATTAGAAGAAAGACCTAAAAATAGGAATGAGAATAGACCAGAGCGAAAAACGCGGCGTTTTCATCCTCGCCGTCATAGGCATACTTCAAACAAACATGATCAGGAAAAGCGTTACACTAAGCAGGAAGGCGAAGATATGTATACTAAGAACAAGGACGAATAGTAAAACAGGAGGGCATTGCATTAGCGATGCCCTTTTTACTAAAGTGAAATATCAATAAAGACACATTTCAAGGAAGTAATATGTCTAAAAATAGAAATGATTTAAACAACCCCAATAACCCTAACAGTCCTCTTAATCCTAACAATATTAATAGTCCTTTAAATCCTGATAATTTAAACAATCCTATTAATCCAAATAGCATGCTGCATCCTGATAATCCTAACAATCCAATGAATTTGGAACGCACAGGCTATCAACAGATGATTGCAGTATTAGCAGTAATTATCATTGCGATATTTATAATTATTTTATTTTTATATTATGCGTATACACCAAGAACAACTATCGTCACAACAACACCAACCACAACAGCTATCACCCCCGTTGTTAGCCCAGCCGAGCCAACACCCCCTCCGGTTCCAACTAATACGACTGTGATTGTCAATCCGACGCAGTAAAGGGTATGAATGTAAAAGACAGGTACGTAAGGCATGCACCCCACGCCAGTTGTCATGCCAGCGTGCTTTTAGCTGGCATGACAGAAAGCACGTTGACATAACAGAGGGTTATTCCTCTCCATATTCCAAACGTCGTGCACGTGATTCAAGCATCACCGGTATATCATTAATAATCGGGTAAGCAAGCCTATCGAATTGGCAAATTAATTCCTGATTAGCTGCATCATATACTAATTCACCTTTGCAAACAGGACATGCTAGTATCTCAAGTAAATTTTTATCCATCATGGTGCGCCTATCAAATTAATTACTAGCGCCATCTTACTTGGAAGTAAAAATCATGACAATCAACCCTTTTGAATTAAATACCCTAGATCCTTCTTGGCAGCCGTGTTTAAAACAAGGATTAACCTGTATTGATAAAAATTATTTAACAGAATTATCCCAATCTAATAATTGGCTACCAGGGCCTAAGAAAATCTTTAATGCTTTTAACTTACCCTTGAATCAAGTGAATTACGTCTTATTTGGCGAATCTCCCTATCCCCGCGCAGAATCTGCAAACGGCTATGCATTTTGGGATTCAGCTGTTACTACCCTATGGTCTGAGACAGGAATGAGTAAGCGGGTTAATCGCGCCACTTCTTTACGTCATATCATTAAAATGCTGTTGATAGCCGAAGAGGTACTTAGCCCTGACCACACCACTCAGGAGGATATTGCCTCCCTCGATAAGTCAAATTTTGTTCAAAACAATGATGAATTGTTTACTAATTTTCTTACTCACGGCTTTTTATTGCTAAATGCTACCCCGGTTTTAGCTGATTCGCCCAGAAAAGATGCAAAAGCATGGCATCCATTCACCTGCCAAGTGCTCAATTGTTTGCTAGAGCAACGACCTCATGTCACTTTTATCCTATTAGGAAAAATTGCTAATAAAATTCAAGACGCTATTTGCGGTAAAAAAATCAAAACATTAATAGCAGAACACCCATATAATCATACTTTTATCCATAATCCTGATATGCTAGGTTTCTTTGGACCCCTACATTTATTACGTAAACCTAGGTAGTTCCCTATTTGCCATACTTTTTTAAAAAAGATAAAGTTATAGTAACAACATGAGGGTTTATTATGCGCATACTTCTTGTCGAGGATGATGAATTACTAGGTGAAGGAACGCGTAAAGGTTTATCCCAAGATGGTTATACCGTTGACTGGGTAAAAGACGGAGCACTGGCCGATCAAGCTCTGAAAACAGAAAAATTTGATTTAATCGTACTTGATTTAGGTTTACCTAAAATGCCTGGCATCACGGTATTACAAAATTTACGTGAAAGAGGCAATACAACGCCCGTATTAATCTTAACTGCCCGCGAATCCATTGAAGATCGCGTCAAAGGATTAGATAGCGGCGCTGATGACTATCTCACTAAACCGTTTGACCTGTATGAACTCTTTGCAAGATTACGTGCACTACAACGCCGTTTTGCATCAAGAGCGGCCCCCCTTCTCGTTTACGCAGATATTTCTCTTGATCCTGCTTCACATACTGTTACCTATAAAGGTGAACCTGTTAATTTATCTCGCCGTGAATTTGCTCTTCTACACGTCTTACTCGAAAACGCAGGCCGTGTATTATCGCGCGAACACTTAACACAATCCCTTTATGGCTGGGGTGAAGAAGTCGACAGTAATGCGCTTGAAGTACACGTGCACAATTTACGTAAACGTTTTGGTCAAGACTTTATACGAACCGTACGTGGCATTGGGTATACGATAGAAAAAAGTAAAGATCAAAAATGATCAAATCGATCAGATATTTTTTATTAATAAGCTTGTTGCTCAGTATTACTATTGCTTCAGCGATTAACGGAATTGGTAACTATTTACTTGACGAACAAGTGATACAACCGTATTTAGATAGTCAGTTAGTGAGAATTTCTTCGCTTATTAACATTTTAAGCAAATCAACTAACACCAATTCCAAAATCAGAAATGACATCATCGATTACCTGCGTACAACGCAACCCATCACTAGGCAAAAATTTCTTTTTCAAGTTTGGGATAATCATGATGAATTACTCATGAGTTCAACCAATCAACCTCATGTAACGCTAAAAGATAGCCCTATAGGCTTTAGTGATAAAGCAATCAAGGGCGATCACTGGCGAATATATGCCGCCTACGATCAACAAATCGGGGTAAAAATTATTGTGGCTGAGCAATATAATTTGCGGCGCGAATTAGCAGATGATATTGCCCGCAGTAATGCCAATATTTTATTAATCACTTATCCTGTATTTGGTTTACTTGTTTGGTTTATTGTTACATTAGCTCTGCGCTCCATCACACGAGTTACCACAGAAATTTCAAATCGAGCTTCTACCTTTTTAGAACCGGTGCAATTAACAGAAATTCCCGTTGAAATTAAGCCGCTAGTTGCGGAATTAAACCAATTATTTATTAGATTAAAATTAGCATTTGAGCGCAATAAACGTTTTGCAGCTGATGCAGCACATGAATTACGTACACCTTTAGCCGCACTAAAAACACACGCTCAAGTTGCTTTAAAATCCGATAATGAGATAGATAGAAATAAAGCATTGCAAAAAGTGATTGAAAGCGTAGACAGGAGTTCTCACGTCGTCGCGCAATTACTTACGCTTAGTCGTTTAGGGGAAGAAGAAACTTTAACCGACATGAAGCCCTTAGATTTACATAAATTAGCGACTGAAATTATTGCGTATCTTGCGCCTCATGCATTAGAAAAGAATATTGATATAGAATTAGCCCCGCCACCCCGGGAAACTATCGTCTTCGGTAATGATACCGCCATAGGCATACTCATACGCAATGTGGTCGATAATGCTATCCGCTATACTCCTGCCAATGGTCAAGTAAATATTGAAATTGTAGATACCCAAACTGATATTATCTTCCGTGTTACAGATACTGGCACAGGCATTCCCGTGGAATTAAGGGAAAGGGTGTTTGAGCGTTTCTACCGCATTTTGGGCACCAAAGCCTCAGGTAGTGGCTTAGGATTGGCCATAGTCAGCCAAATAACGGCCCTACATCATGCCGCTATTCATCTTTCTACCCCCCCAAATGGCATTGGATTGCAATTCGATGTAGCATTTCCCAAGTATACTGCTTAAAATTGACGTGGTTTTGGGAAGTTCGGCTCCCCTTAACCAAAACGCCTGAAGAGTGGATGGCTAACCAATCATATCTCTCCTTTAGTGCAGGTTCTAAAACTGTTTAATAAGCTAAGGAACGATAGGCAAACACATGCTAAAACGTTTATTACCACGCCAGGAAAGCTTTTTTGATTTATTCCAGCAAGCCGCTGATAAATTAGTATTAGCGTCTACGGATTTTTCAACTATGCTGCAAAATCTAGAAAATCAACAGCATTACGTCAATTTGATTGCTAAACACGAAGCTGAAGCTGATCAAATTGCTTATACTAATTTTGAGCTACTACACAAAACCTTCATTACACCTTTTGATAGACATGATATCCACCAATTAACAAGCACGTTAGACGATATTATTGATTTAATTAATCGTATAGCTCAGCGCTTCCCATTTTATCAATTAAAAACGGTACCAGAAGAAGCTATAAACTTGGCAAAACTTAGTGGAGAAGCAACAAACAACCTAAAATCAGCCATTTATTGCCTGCGCTCTCTAAAAAATTCGGAAAAGATTTTTGAATATTGCAAAGACATTGATAGAGTCGAGAGCAAAGCCCATCAAGTCGTGTTGGCGGGTGAAAAGAAATTGTTTTTAGATGAAAATGACTTTAAGCAATTCTTCAAACTCAAAGAAATTTACGGCCATACTAAATTGGTCATTAACCGCTGCCAAGACGTTGCTAATATCCTAAAAGGCATCATACTCGAGTACTCATAATGGATAACTCCTTAATTTTAGTCATTGTCTCCATTGGCTTAGCGCTTTTTTTTGATTTTTTAAATGGTTTCCATGATGCAGCAAATTCCATTGCTGCCATGGTATCCACTCGCGTCATGAAACCCCACTGGGCAGTGCTATGGGCTGCTTTTTTTAACTTTGTCGCCTTTTTATTTTTTGGTGTTCACGTAGCAACAACCATAGGGGTAGGATTAGTTAATCCAGATGTCATTACCACGCAAGTTATTTTTTCTGCTTTATTAGGTGCCATATTTTGGAATATATTCACCTGGTACTTTGGATTACCTTCTAGCTCGTCTCACGCATTAATTGGTGGGTTATTGGGGGCAGGCATTGCCCATGCTGGTACAGAACCGCTGATTTGGTTAGGCATCATAAAAGTATTAGCAGCCATTGTATTGTCACCTTTATTAGGCATGATAATGGGCATGGCATTAATGGTCGTCACGGCAAGATTATTTTTCTATTCCACGCCCCAGCGAGTAGAAGGATGGTTTCGCAAACTACAATTTCTCTCTTCTGCTTTCATCAGCTTAGGCCACGGTAGTAATGATGCACAAAAAACCATGGGTATTATTGCTATCCTGCTTTATTCCGCTAATTTAATTGGCGATCAGTTCTACATCCCTTTTTGGGTAGTCATTGTATGTAATTTTGTGATTGCATTAGGTACTTGCTTTGGCGGCTGGCGTATAGTGAAAACCATGGGTATGAAAATTACTAAACTAAAACCCGTCAGCGGATTTTGTTCAGACACAGCGAGTGCATTAACACTTGCACTTGCTACCATGTTAGGTATTCCTGTTTCGACTACACATACCGTAACAGGAGCTATTATTGGTGTAGGATCATTAAATGGCTTTTCTGCAGTCAGATGGGGCGTAGCTAAAAATATAGTCTGGGCATGGGTATTAACCATCCCAGCTTCAGGTTGCGTAGCAGCAGCTGTTTGGTATATTGCAGGGTTTATCACTTCTAGCAGTACTGCCCCGCTTTATCACGCTCTGTAGTTAAAAAAAGCAGCTATGGATATTGCATAGCTGCTTTAGGTGATGCTTTAACGACACGCGACGTAATTAGTTTTAATAAACCATCCTCAAGAACAGGTTCAATTTCTGTTAACCCGGCTTTTATTAAAAATTCAGATAATCCTGCTTTTGTTAATTCAAAATCACTGCAAATAAATTTTTTTAATCCCACTGCGGCTGCAGATTTTTTCGTTAAATCAAAAACTATAGAAGAAGCAGGTCTAAGATAAGAAGGTATTAAATAAGAAACACAAGAAGAGATAGCAGCCGTTGTCGATTTATATTGACACCCTAATCCTTCTCGTATCTGTTGATAAGTTTCCACTAAACAAAAAAAATAAGCGCGTTTAAAATTTTCTGAGCTCGAGGGAGCTGCATTTAATAATTCTTCAAAATCAGCATTTGATACTACTTTTTCTAATCGTTCAAGTGCATCCCAATAAATCTTAGATGAACTCTGTTCGCTAAAATTGATATTTAATATTAAAAGAAATAACTTATTATCAGGAACTTCTTTGATGTTTTCTTTAATGTAAGCCGCCCAATTATCATAAGACCTCACAGTTGGAGGGCGAGTAAAATTTGAATCAAAAAAAACTTTTATTCCTATGGGTTCAGCACCTTCATTCCGCTTAAGCATTGATCATCCTCTTCTAACTTTTTTGTTAGATCATGGCGATATCATAAGACCTCACAGTTGGAGGGCGAGTAAAAT